>JAABTT010000035.1 GCA_011389765.1 Desulfohalobiaceae bacterium S24
AAAAAGTGACGAGAGAAGTCACGGAGTACGTCAACAGGGAAAAGGTTTGATGACAATATTCAGCCCTGCTGGGAAGATATTTCACTCACATGGCTGCGGCACGGCGCGGGCAAGGCCTGTCCTTGCCTTGACATCGGGCTTGGCTCCTGATTAGGTGATGCTTCCGCTGACGAGGCGCCGCTATCAGGACGCTTCGCCGCAAATATTTTATACAGAGAGGAATGAAGTGATGATGCTTGATGCTGAGTATATACAGGGGGTGCTGGAATACATCAAATCCGGCGGGTTGGCTGAGGATTTTGAATATTCAGCAGAAGAGCGCCGCTATGAGATCCTGGATTTTTTGGAGAAGCTCATGGAATTGGGAGAGGCTGCGGATGAGGCCGCCACAGGCATTATATTTCAGAAAAGCGGTCTCGGCGGCCTGGCTGCTTTAGGGCGGGACCCCGACTCCGATTCCGGCGTGCAGTGAAAGACCCAGAAGTATCTTTTCCGCTGTTCCGGAACGGTGTATTCTTTTTGGACGAAGAAGGTCCAGTTCTCCGGCCAGGGTCTCTGTTCTTCCGGCCAGGGACTGTTGCTGAAGACCAGCAGGGAGCCTCCGGGTACGAGCAAAGGAGCGCTGTGTTCCAGCAAGAGGTTCCAGGGGAGGAACGCCCGGCTCAGAATCAGGTCCGCCGGTTGAATCAGGTTTGGCAGGTCCTGGATCTTCCGGGCCTGAACCGTGGTGTTTTGCAGTTGGAGGCGGCTCAGGACATAGGTCAAGAAGGTTGCCTTTTTTTGCTGCGGTTCTACGAGGACATATCGACCCCAGGGCCAGACAATGCGCAGCGGAATGCCCGGCAGGCCGGCCCCGGCTCCGATGTCCAGGCAGAGGGGTGCCGGGGGCAGGGGGAGTTCCAGCAGGAGGTCCTTGAGATGGAGACTGTCCAGGATGAGTGAAGCGCAGATCTTTTTCCAATCTTTGATACCGGTGAGATTGAAGGTGGCATTCCAGTGCATGAGGGTCTTCAGATACCAGGTCAAGGCCGGAGTGCTGTCCGGATCAAGGTCGGTATAATCTTTGTGCAGTTCTGCAAAGACCTGCTGTTCTGTAATCCTGGACAATTGGCTTGATTGGGTGTATAATTTTCTGCTTTTCATGTGAATTCGGACTTCCTGCGACCAGTTTGGAATTTGAGTCTCAACCCAATTTTGAAGCCAAAAATACTCTATGTTTATTTGGTGCTTTGAATGTATCTTTTTATTCTTGAAAGCTCAACCGCGCATGACGACAAGTTTCTCCAACTTCACAGCAAAATATGCAAGGAGCCTGGATGATGGGTGTTTCAAAGAACAGGGCGGTGCTCTTTCCCGGTCAGGGGTCCCAGGAAAAGGGGATGGGCCGGGAAGTGGCCGAATATGATCCCGAAGTCATGGATTTGTGGAAAAGATCCGAAAAAATTTCCGGGGCCTCCCTGCGCGAAATATACTGGGACGGCGATGACCAGGCCATGACCCAGACCCGGTACCAGCAGCCGGCTTTGCTGGTCGTGGGACTGGGTCTGTGGATTCAACTCGGCTCAACCCTCAAACCCGGGGCCATGGCCGGACACAGTGTGGGGGAATATGCGGCCCTGGCCGCATCCGGCGTGCTCAATCTCCCAGATGTCCTGGAAATTGTGGCCTTGCGTGGCAGATTGATGTTTGAGGCCGGAGAGCAGCAGGTCGGAAAGATGGCTGCCTGTTTGAAGCTCGAGCAGCATGCGCTGGAGGAAATCGTTCAGGAGGCCGGGAGTCAAACCGGACAAGAGCTGTGCATCGCCAATTTCAACAGCCCGATGCAGTTGGTGCTCAGCGGTGCAGGGCCTGCCGTGGACCTGGCTGTTAAAATGATTAAAGAGAAAAAAGGCCGGGCCATTCCCCTCCCGGTCAGCGGTGCGTTTCATTCCGCCTTTATGCAGGAAGCGGCAAAGGAATTAGCCGCCTTCATGGCAAAACTGCATTGGGCCCGGCCAAGGATTCCAATCCACATGAACGTGACGGGCCGGGCTGAAAGTTCAAGCGAAAACATTTTGTCCTTGATGCAGCAACAAATGATCTCTCCAGTGCATTGGCTCCAGATTATCCGGGATCAACAGGAACAGGGGATTCGCCGCTGGTTTGAACTTGGCCCGAAAGGAGTCTTGACCGGGCTGTTTCGCTATATCTTCGATCAGTCCACTGACTGGCACGCGGAAAAGATCTCCGGCCTGGACGAAGTGCAAAATCTCCAACAGGCCATCAATAACGACGCATAAACGAGTTCAATTATGAGAGCGCGACAGTATCTGCAGGCAAAACTGGAGGACATGCTCCGAACCAAGGGGCATGCCTGGCCGGAAAAAGCCACTTTGGAACCTCCCAAAAAGCAGGCTTTTGGGGAGTTGGCCAGCAATCTGGCTCTTGTTCTGAGCAAGGAAGCGGGTCTGAAGCCCAGAGACCTGGCCGCGGTATTCCGGGAGAACCTTTTGCAGACGGCTTCTGAACTCAAGGATATTGAAATT
Source organism: Desulfohalobiaceae bacterium S24 (assembly GCA_011389765.1). Classification (GTDB taxonomy): domain Bacteria; phylum Desulfobacterota; class Desulfovibrionia; order Desulfovibrionales; family Desulfothermaceae; genus JAABTT01. The sequence goes on from JAABTT010000035.1 coordinate 2,526, forward strand.
GCCGGTCCTGGCTTCATGAATTTTTTCTTCAAGCCGGAATTCTGGCAGCAGACCGTGGCTGAAGTCCTGGAAAAGGGAGAGGAATACGGCGCCCCGGCCAGGGGTCAGGGGAAAAAGGTCCTGGTTGAATTTGTTTCCGCCAACCCCACCGGCCCTCTTCACGTGGGGCACGGACGGGGAGCGGCCGTCGGCGATAGTTTGTGCCGGATTTTACGCTTTGCCGGTTATCAGGTGGACGCTGAGTATTATCTGAACGACGCCGGCCGGCAGATGCGTATTCTGGCCGGGGCGATTCAGATTCGCTACCGGCAGCTGTGCGGCCTGGATGTGGAGCTGCCGGCTGATTTCTATCAGGGCGAGTATATCCTTGATCTGGCCCGGGAATTGTTCGATGAGCACGGCCGGGGGCTTTTGGAGGCTCCGGAGCAGGAGGTTCTGGATATCTGCCGGGCCAAAGGCCAGGACAGGATTCTGGCGGGCATTCAACAGGACCTGGAGGCCTTTAAGGTCGTTTTTGACTGCTGGTTTTCGGAAAAGAAACTCATTGAGTCTTTAGCCGTTGAAAAGACCCTGGAGGAGATGCTTGCGAGCGGCCTGGCCTATGAACATGACGGAGCTATATGGTTTCAGAGCACCCGTTTCGGCGACGACAAGGACCGGGTCTTGCGCAAGTCGGATGGGGAATTGACTTATTTTGCTTCCGATATTGCCTATCACGCGGAGAAGTTTTCCCGGGGCTACGACCTGCTCATTGATGTCTGGGGGGCCGATCACCATGGATACGTCCCCAGGATGAAATCCGCGGTTGTGGCTCTCGGTCGTCCGGCCGCGGACTTCGAAGCTGTCTTGATTCAGCTGGTCAATCTTCTCCGGGGCGGGGAACAGCTGGCCATGTCCACCAGGGCGGGGCAGTTTGTGACCCTGGCGGAAGTCATTGACGAGGTGGGAGTAGATTCCGCGCGCTTTATGTTTTTGAGCCGAAAGAGCGACAGCCGCTTGGAATTCGATCTGGAGCTGCTCAAACAAAAAAGTATGGACAATCCTGTTTTTTACGTCCAATACGCCCATGCCAGGATCTGTTCCGTTCTCAAAAAAGCCGAAGCAGCCGGTGTAAGCGGTCTCAAGCCTGAGCCGGATGTCCTGGGGCGGTTGTCCACGGATGAAGATCTGGAACTGATCAGGAGCATGGCTCAGTTCCCGGAATACGTTCAGGGAGCGGCCCGCCTCTTCAGTCCGCATCTGGTGAGTTTTTTTCTCCTTGAGTTGTCGGGGATGCTGCACCGTTATTATAACCGGCATCAGGTGCTCAATCCCCAAGACCCGCAGCTCACCGGAGCCCGTCTCCTGCTGATTCGGAGCGTGGCCCTGGTCTTAAAAAACGGCCTGCATCTTCTCGGTGTGGAGGCATTGGAACAGATGTAAAGCCAAACGTCAGGCAGACCCGACATTTGGCTCAATGCGCATTGGACAAGAAAGCATGGCGAGTACAAAAAAACGAAAGAGTGCTTCCAAGAAGAAGCAGGAGAAAAAGATTCAGTTCTCCCTGAGTTGGGGCGGGCTTTTCTCTTTTGCTTTTTTCGGGGCCCTGGCCCTTATCTGGGTTTTTATTCTTGGCGTAATCGTCGGACGGGGGTATCATCCGGAGAATCTTCTGAAGACAGCAACGCGTTTCATTCCGGGTGTTTCCACTTCAGAGGAAACGGCCCGCGAGGCAAGGTCGCAGGAAGACGCCCTGCAGGCCGAAGATTTGAACTTTATAGAAGACTTGAAGAAGAAAGTTCAGAACCAGCTGCATGATTCCGGCCTTTCCACAAGTCAGGAGTCGGAAAAACAAGAGACGGCTTCCTCTGGACCGAAGACCGGTGGACAGCAGCAGACGCCGGAGTATCGCTGCGTGTATCAAGTGGCCGCTTTTAGGCGTTCACAGCCTGCGGATCAGGTGGCTTCAGAACTTCAGGCGGGCGGTCTGCAGGCCTCGGTTCATGAAATTGAAAAATCTGGTCAAAACTGGTTCAGGGTGCATGTGATTTTCACTGGAGGGTCCCGGGCTGTTCAGGATTTTGAAAAGAAACTCAAACAGCTTGACTTGGGAAATGCTTTTCTGCGCAGCAAGGAGCTGCAATAATACCGAAGTGTCCAATAGAATTTTGAATTTGTGATTTTTGATTGTTCAGACAAAGAATACGAGCCGGTTCCATGAGATAAAACCAATAGCTTTTTCTTAAAGGATAGAGAAGGGAGGGTGCGCCATGACTTTTGTACCTCGGGCAGCGTTTTTTACCAAGGGCATTGGCCGTCATAAGAATAATCTGCAGTCTTTTGAGTTGGCTTTACGGGATGCCTGGATTGAAAAACAGAACCTGGTGTATGTCTCGAGTATCTTCCCACCCCGGTGCCAAATCGTTTCTGTCGAGGAAGGAATTCAGAAACTGGCTCCCGGACAGATAACCTACTGCGTCATGGCCAGAAATTCCACTAATGAAAAGGGACGATTGGTGGGGGCCGCTGTGGGCATGGCTTTTCCAGCGGATGAAAGCCAGTACGGGTATATTTCCGAACATCATGCCTTTGGGGCTGATGAAGAAGAAATCGGGGATTTTGCCGAAGACTTGGCTTCGACCATGCTGGCGACAACCCTGGGCATCGATTTTGACCCCGAGAAGCACTATGATGAGCGACGGGAACTCTATCTCATGAGCGGAGAAATTGTGGATTCGGCTTCAGCGCCATGTGTGACCCGGGGAGTGGCTGGCGAATGGACGACCACTATTTCCGCAGCGGTGTTCATCCCCTGAAAAATCAGCCGGGCGAACCGGCTGATTTTTCATCCATTTTGGATACGGGAAAACATTTTGCCTGTAAACCCTTAAACCCTGGTGCAATATATGTATACCGAGTATTTGGATCTTGATACCCGGGCGGGGCAAAAGGTCAAGGTCTGGCCGGTGCCCTATGAGGCCACGGCCAGTTTTGCCAAAGGGGCCAGAGCTGGTCCCCAGGCGATCCTGCAGGCCAGTTATGAAATCGAGACCTGGGACGAGAAACTTGGGGCTGATCTTGCGGATCTGGCCCATTTTCAAAGCATCCCTTTTTTTTCAGCCCCGGTGTCCGGGCCTGAAGACTGCTATCGGAAGATGCTCGACTATCTCCGGGGGCACTGCGATCCCAGCTCCGACTTTCTGCTCACCCTGGGCGGGGAACACAGTGTGGCCCTGGCTCCGATTGCCTTTTACCGGGAGGCCTTTCCCGACCTGGCGGTCCTGCAGGTGGATGCCCACGCCGATCTCCGAGATTCCTTTCAGAACAGTCCCTATTCCCATGCCTGTGTGATGGCCCGGGTCAGGGAGCTGGGCATTCCCGTAGTCCAGCTTGGAGTTCGCAGTCTGTGCAGGGAGGAGTCGGAGGTCATCAGCCGGGATGCCGGGCCGGATCAGTTCGTCTCCTTTGCCTGGGATGTCAAGGCGCCGGAAGCAACCGCGGCCCAGGTCAGGGCCTTTCTGGGGGCCCGTCCGCTGTACATCACCTTTGACGCGGACGGACTCGATCCCTCCATCATGCCCGGAACCGGAACGCCGGAGCCGGGGGGGCTCGGTTATGGCTGGCTGGCCGATTTCTGGCCGCATGTATTCGGGGATGCTCGGCTTGTCGGCCTGGATTTTTGCGAACTGGCCCCACAGCCTGCCGCCGGGGTTGTCTCGGAATCCGTGGCGGTCAAGTGTATCAATAAGATTTTGTTGAGCGCTTTTCTGGCCCGGGGCGTAGAGGACTGAAGATTGAAGAGTGACGATTGACGATTGCTGAATACAATAAAATCAAGATGTTACTATATCCATAACCAATGACCTTTTGAAAGGTTATACCGTTATTGGATCGTCACTCTTCCTTCTCCAATCTTCAATTTTCAATCGAAATTCTTCAATCCACTAGGAGAGTGGAAGATGCCGGAAGCTGAAGGGCAAAAATTCGATTTTAAGGGGCAGGAGCATATCCGGGGCGATTTTCTGGAGGTCTTTGCCTTTACAAGCCCGGAACAATACATCAAAACCGAAACCAGGGAGTTTGTCGCGGTCTGTCCCTACAGCGGCCTGCCGGACGTGGCGGTTTTGAGCATTGAATACTATCCTGCAGGCGGCCTGTGTATTGAATTGAAGTCCCTGAAGTATTATATCACCAGTTTCCGGGACGTCGGCATCTTCCAGGAGGAGGCCACTTTGCGGATCTATCAGGATCTGCAGCGGGTCCTGCAGACGGAGCGTTTGAAAGTGACTACAATCTACAATATCCGGGGCGGATTCCAGACGACGGCCGTGCAGGGTTCATTAGACACCAATGAATCACTGTCCTAATACACAGGAAAATGTGGTTCCCGAAGCGGTCGAAGTCCTTGTGATAGAAATTTGAAATTGGAAATTGCCCGACTTCGCTCAGAAGCTTCGCCGCGGCCAGCGGGAAATTGGCAAGAAAAGAATGCAGAAATGCAGAGTGTTCTATAAAGCCTCATCAAATTTCGAATTTCTAATTTCGAAGTGCACCTGGAACCTCTGGATTGCGGACGAAGCCTCCTTTGAAGGGGAGAACGGATGTTTGCTTTTTTAACGGCCCTGTTTGCCGGCAGTCTGGTGATTGCCGCAGTGCTGGCCAACAAGATCATCACGGTGGTAGGGATCTTCGTGCCGGCCGGTGTGCTGGCCTATTGCGTGACCTTTGTCTGTACGGATGTGGTCAATGAAATCTGGGGCCGAAAGACGGCCAATCAAGTGGTTCTGTCCGGATTCGGAGCCCTGATCGTAAGCCTGGTTTTGATTCAGCTGGCCTTGAGCTGGCCGGCGGCTCCTTTCTGGAATGATCAGGAGGCCTTTGCCACGACCCTGGGCGCCACGCCGAGAATCATCCTGGGGTCCTTGACTGCCTATCTGGTAAGCCAGCTTCATGATGTCTGGTCCTTTGATTTCTGGAAACGCAGGACATCGGGCAAGCATTTGTGGCTCAGGAATAACGTGTCCACGCTTGTTTCCCAACTTTTGGACTCTGTTCTGTTCATCAGTATTGCCTTTTATGGACAGCTGCCCATTTTTCCTTTGATCTTGGGACAATGGCTGGTCAAACTTGTCATTGCGGCCCTGGATACGGCAGTGGTCTATTTCCTGGTCTGGTTTATCCGGCAGCGAGGCCTTGCTCCAAAATTTCAGGGTTGATTCAGGTTTTTCATGATATCCGACCAGGTCCTGCAGGTGGAAAAATTGATCTGGAGGGGGCGGGGCTTGTCCCGTCTGAAATCCGGAAAAATCGTCCTCATAGATCCGGGGGTCTACCCCGGAGAACGGGTCAGGGTAAGAATCAGCAAGGAAAAAAAGGATTACCTGCAGGCGGCCTGGACTGATATTGTGGATCCCCTGCCGGAGCGCCGGCCCCATCCCTGCCCTGCGGCGGATTCTTGCGGCGGGTGCCGTTTCGGAACCCTCCCCAATCGAATTCAACTGCACTTCAAACACACGCTCTTTCTAAAAGAGCTCGAACGTGCTCTGCGCCCTTTTTCCTGCACCCTGACCGATCTTCCCTTAGAGATCTTGGCCGGGCCCAAGGCCTGGCGTTATCGCTGGCGGGGGCAGGTCCATGTCCGGAATGGCCGTCCCCATTTTATGCGCATGGGGAGTCGCGATGTGGTCCCTTTCCAGGATTGCCTGCTTTTGGCTCGCCCTTTGGGGACCGGACTGTCAAAGGCCTGTCAGACTTTGCCGGACGGGAAGCACACGCTTGCCTGCAGCCCCCGGGATGCTCGAGTGGCCAGTGCCGGGGAGGCTGTCAGACTGGAACTGCCCTTGAGCGGGCATGATTTCAGCCTCAAGGTCGATCCGGGAGTTTTTTTTCAGGCCAACTGGCTCTTGAATCAGGATTTGGTGCAGTATGTCACAGGTGCACTTTCCGGCTTGGACCGGGTGGCGGACTGCTACGCCGGAGCGGGAAATTTTGCCCTGCCTCTATGTACCGTCACACAAAAGGTCCTGGCCCTGGAGTCCAACCCGGAGGCCGTGGCCTGCTGCCGGGAAAGCGCCCAGCAGGCCGGGTTGGACAATTGTGAGGTGCAGCGGATCGATCTTGCCGGGAGGCAGATCGGCGCAGTCTTGGAAAGGTTTGGACCGCAAGGGCTGGTCCTTGATCCGCCCAGAACCGGGGGCGGCAAACAGGGACTCTTGGCTCTGAGCCGCTTGGCCGGTCTGGAGAGAATGGTCTGGGTATCCTGCGATCTGGTGAATGCCTGCCGGGACCTCCGGCCCTTTTTTGAGCAGAACTGGCGCATACGAGCTCTGGCTCTGTTCGACATGTTCCCTCAAACCTGGCATCTGGAAGCGGTCTTCGTACTGGAGCGGGGGGCGGGGAAAGGGAAGCGGTAAACGCGGAACGTGGAAGGCGGAAGGCGGAAGGCGGAAGGCGGAAGGGGAAGAGGGAAGTGCGGAGTGCGGAACGCGGAAGTGCGGAGTGCGGAAGGTGGAACGCGGAAGAGAGAAGAAACGCGGAAGCGATGAGGGATGTGTGATGTGGGATGCGAAGAGGAAGTGGAGATATGAAGGAGGGCGGTATGTTTGCAAATGAAATCAACCGGGTCTGGCTGAACAGTTATGATCCCAATGTGTCCTTTCATCAGGAGTATGAATCCATTCCGCTCTTTGAATTCCTGGATCGATCGGCCGAAGATCTTCCGAACCGAACCGCTGTTGTTTTTCAGAACTTGAAGATCAGTTATGCCGGACTCCGGAAGCGTGCGGATACCCTGGCCGCCAATCTTGGGAGACTGGGTCTGAAAAAAGGTGATCGAGTCGGGATCATGCTTCCCAACCTGCCCCAGACGGTGATCAGCTTCTGGGCTGTGCTCAAGGCCGGCGGGGTGGTGGTGATGACCAATCCTCTCTATATGGAGAAGGAACTCGTCCACCAGTTCACTGATTCCAAGTGCCGGATGCTCATTGCACTGGATCGGCTCTGGCCGAGGCTTCATGCTCTGGAATCCAAGCTGGGCCTGGAAAAAATGATCTTCACAAGTGTCTCGGACGGCCTGGCCTTTCCCTTGAACCTGCTTTACAGGCTCAAGGCGAAGCGGGAAGGCACCCTGGTCAAGGTGCCTTTTGATGGGGAAAAGGTCTTGGCCTGGAAGGATGTTTTCAAGCGCGGCGTCCACTTTGACCCCCCGGCGGTGGATCCGGCCCGGGATCTGGCCTTGCTGCAGTATACCGGCGGCACGACTGGACAGGCCAAAGGGGTTAAACTCACTCATGAAAATTTGGCCGTCAATGTCCAGCAATGCCGGGTGGTTTTGTATGAGATCGGAACCCAAGAGGTGTTTTTGTGCCTCCTGCCCTTTTTTCATGTCTACGGCCTGACGGTGTGCATATGTTTTCCGGCTTCCCTGGGCGCGACCATTGCTCCCTATCCCCAGTTTGTCCCCCAGGAAGTGCTCAAAGCCGTGGATAAACTCAAGCCCACGATCTTTCCGTCCGCCCCTGCTGTTTTCAATACCCTGCTTGAGCAAAAAAATATTCAAAAATTCGACCTCAAGTCCATTCGGATCTGTGTCACCGGATCGGCTCCCATGCCTGTGGATTTACTGAAGCGCTTTAAAGAGATGACCGGAGCCGAGATCATCGAAGGCTACGGTCTGACCGAGGCCTCGCCGGTCACCCATTTCAATCCCCTGCGGGGCAAACGTAAGGTCGGTTCCATCGGTCTGCCTTTTCCGGACACGGATCCGATTATTGTGGACATTCAGACCGGAACCAGGGTTCTGCCTCCCGGTGAAATTGGAGAACTGGTCATCAAAGGTCCCCAGGTGATGCAGGGCTATCTGAACCGTCCTGAAGAAAACGCTGAAACCTTGCGCGACGGCTGGTTATTCACCGGGGATATCGCCACCATGGATGCGGAGGGCTATTTCTTTATTGTCGACCGGAAAAAGGATCTGATCATTTCCGGCGGATTCAATGTCTATCCCCGGGAAATCGAAGAGGTGCTGCATGAGCATCCCAAGATCCTGGACGCCGCCTGTGTGGGGGTTGGGCATAAGTCCAGAGGGGAAATCATCAAGGCCTACTTGGTGCCCAAAGAGGGTCAAATCCTGGAGAAAAAGGAGGTTGTCGCTTTCTGCCGCTCCAAACTGGCCGCTTACAAGGTGCCCAGGCGCGTGGAAATCCGGGATGAACTGCCCAAGACCATTGTGGGCAAGGTTTTGCGGCGGGATCTTAAAGACGATGAACAGGCGGAGTGAAGAGGGGAGAGGGCATAGGGCAGAAGTCAGTGATCAGAGATCAGAGGTCTGGAAGAAAGTAAACCTGCTCTTGTCAGTGCAATGTCACTGTATTTATGACTGCATGGACTAAGACAGAGGTAATGACGGCGCTGGAACATTTTTTGGTTCATCCCAAAATCAAACCGCTTCCAGCAACTCCTGCAGGGCCTGTTTAATCCCTTGGACATCGAGTCCGGTGTTGCGATGCAGCTGTTCAACAGGCCCGTGCTCGATGAAACGGTCCGGCAGTCCCAAACGTTTGATGCGCAGGCCGGAGAGCAGATTGTGGTCGCTCAAAAATTCCAGGATCGCTGAGCTGAAGCCGCCGCTCAGGGTATTTTCTTCCAGAATCAAGAGTCCGGAGGATCCGTCCAGGGCTTCGATGATTTCCTGCTCCGGCAGAGGCTTGATAAAACGGGCGTTGAGTAGACCGATACGCTTTCCGGTTGCCTGTTCCATGTCTGAAGCCGCCTGAAGGGCCGGATTCACCAGGCTGCCCACGGCCAGAATCATCAGGTCCTTTCCCAAGCGGAGCTGTTCGCCTCGTCCGATTTCCAAAGGGGGCGGGGAGTCCTGCAGGGGAAGGCCGGGTCCGCGTCCGCGCGGATAACGAATCGCCGCCGGCCCCGGCAGAGCAAGCGCAGTGACCAGCATGGACTGCAATTCAGGCTCGTCTTTGGGGGCCATGAGGGTCAGATTGGGGATCAATCGTAAAAAACTGAGGTCAAAGGCCCCGTGATGGGTTGGGCCGTCCTCGCCCACCAAGCCCCCCCGGTCAAGACAGAAGACCACCGGCAGGTTCTGCAGACAGACGTCATGGATGAGCTGATCAAAAGAGCGCTGCAGAAAAGTCGAATAAATGGCCACCACCGGTCGAAATCCCTGGGTGGCCAGGCCTGCGGCAAACGTCACAGCATGCTGCTCGCAGATGCCCACATCAAAAAAACGCTCCGGAAATGTGTCCCGAAAACAGTCCAGTCCGGTTCCTTCGGGCATGGCGGCGGAAATAGCCACAATGGCGTCCTGCTCCCCGGCCAGTCGGCACAGGGTCCGGCCAAAGACTTTGCTGTAGTTGGGGGCCTGGGCCAAGGAGGGGCTCGGCTTTTTGCCGCTTTCCGGTTCAAATGAGCCTACTCCATGGAAAAAGGTCGGATTTTTTTCAGCCGGTGGATAGCCTTTGCCTTTGGTGGTCAAGGTGTGGATCAGGACCGGACCTTTGAGAGCCGCGGCCTGTTCGAAGACCTTGGTGAGCTGGCGGATGTTATGTCCGTTGATCGGACCGACATAGGTGAATTTAAAGGCTTCAAAGAGCATGCCCGCCGTGAAAAAGCTCTTCAGGGAATCTTCGCTTTTCCGGGCGTAGTTCACAAGATCCTCGCCAATTCGGGGTATGGTTTCCAGCCAGGACTTCAATTCGTTCCGGATGCGCATGTAGCGTTGATCCGCCAGCTTCCGGCTGAAAAAGGAGGACAGGGCCCCGACATTTTTGGAAATGGACATCTCATTGTCATTAAGGATGACCATGAAATCCCTGTCCAGGCCTCCGGCCTGATTCAGGCCTTCATAAGCCAGCCCGGCGGTCATGGAGCCGTCGCCGATCACGGCCAGGACTTTGTGGTCCCGGCCCTGGAGATCCCGGGCCACGGCCTGTCCCAGGCCGGCGGAGATGGACGTGGAGGAGTGCCCCACCCCGAAATGATCGAAACGGGATTCTCGAAGGGAGGGGAATCCGCTCAAGCCCTGATACTGGCGAATGGTCTCGAAATTGTGCCTCCGGCCGGTGAGAATCTTGTAGGCGTAAGCCTGGTGTCCGACATCCCAGATGATCTTGTCCTTTTCCGGATCGAACATGTGCAGCAGGGCCAGGGTGAGATCCACGACCCCGAGAGAGGGGGCCAGATGGCCTCCGGTTTTGGAGATGGTGCCGATGATCAGGTCGCGGATCTCCAGGGCCAAGGCCTCCATGTCCTTGATGGAGCAGTTCTGAATGTCCTGCGGGGAGGTGATTGTTGAAAGCAGATCAGAGGTCATAGTTTTAGACTTCGTACAGACATTACGGCTTTGAACCTTAAGGCCATAAAATAATTAGCAATATTTGAAATGTTGATAAAATTGGACAAATATCGAAATTCGAAGTACGAAATCCGAAACAAATTTCAAATGACAAAAATTCAAAATTCAAAACATCAGAAAAGCATCATAATAAGATTTTGCTTTCATTGTGTATTTTTCTTAATCTTTGTTTTTGTCATTTGAAAATTTGAATTTCGTGCTTGTTTCGAATTTCGGGTTTCGTGCTTCGAATTTACAATAAGCAGATAGTTGTCCAAAAAATCCTTCGAATTTACGCGTACCGTAAAGAGCTCTGAAGTTTGGTTTTTGAAACAAAGACTGATTGTTCTTTGATTTCAACGACAAAATTTTGAAAAAGGTATGTTGGAGCAGTATATTTTCAGAAACGAACCGGAGTATTTGAGTTGATTCTCGATTATTCTGGAAATTCAACCGCGCTGAAAGCATTCAGCGCACAACACAGGAGGATTGTATATGGCACAGCGACTCGAAATTTACAAATGCGATGCCTGCGGCAACATTGTGGAAGTCTTTCACGGCGGCGGCGGCGAGCTGGTCTGCTGCGGCGAGTCCATGAAGCTCATGAGCGAAAACACGGTGGATGCGGCCAAGGAAAAGCATGTCCCGGTGGTGGAAAAGGTGGACGGCGGCTACAAGGTGAAAGTCGGTGAAGTGGCCCATCCCATGGAAGAAAAACACTATATCGAATGGATCGAGCTCGTTGCCGACGGCAAGGTCTACACCGAGTTTTTGAAGCCGGGGCAGGCCCCGGAGGCGGTGTTCTGCATCGAAGCAGGGCAGGTCACGGCCCGGGAATACTGTAATGTCCACGGCCATTGGAAAAAATAGTCAATCCGAAAAGGCCGCCCGGTGGCAGACACCGGGTGGTCCGACAAGGAGGTCTAAGAGTATGAACAATTGGAAGTGCAGCAATTGCGGATATGAACTTCAGGCGGACACCCCGCCGGAGCAGTGCCCGAGCTGTCAGCAAAAGTGTCAGTTTCTGGATAACACCTGCTACACCCCGGATTGCGAGTTCGAAGGCAAGGATCCGCGCATCGGCGGGAAGAGCAAGTAGCGGTCATATTTTCAGGTGTCGGGCGTCAGCTTTGCCTCTGGCAAAGCTCGTATGAAACTCGATTTGTCTTACTCCGTCACCCCGGCGCAGGCCGGGGTCCAGCTTTTCAGTCTGGATTCCGGCCTTCGCCGGAATGACGGAGGAGATGACTCGTTTCTTTTTCGATCAAACTGGACGTCTGCGACCAGCGGCCGGCGCTGACACCTAATTGATTGATATTTACTGAAACAGCTCTCAATTTTTGTCTTAGCAAAGCGGGATCGCAGCTGTGGCCTGTGTATTCCCGGCGGTTCAACTGGAGGAACTATGACGCAGTATGTGATTGTGGGCAATGGCGTGGCCGGTACTACGGCAGCTGAAAATATCCGCAAGCTGGATCAGGACGGATCGATCACCATCCTGACCGATGAACAGGTCCCTTTTTATTACCGGTTGCGCTTGAACGAGTACCTTGCAGGCGATGTGCCGGAGGAAAAGCTGATCGGGAAAAAGGAATCCTGGTATCAGGAAAACAATATCGATCTTAAGCTCGGCCTAAGTGTGGTCTCCGGCGACCCTGAACAAAAAGTCCTCCGCACGGCGGACGGGCAGAAAATTGCCTATGATGTCCTGCTGCTGGCCAACGGCAGCCATTCCTTTGTTCCGCCCATTCAAGGGACTGATACACAAGGGGTTTTTACGCTGCGCACTATTCAGGACTACCGGGACACCCTGGTCTTTTCCAGAGAGGTGCAAAAAGTGGTGCTGATCGGGGGCGGCCTCTTGGGTCTGGAAGCGGGCCATGGCCTGCTCAAGCAAGGCAAAGAGGTGCAGGTGGTGGAGTTCTTTCCCAGGCTTCTGCCCAGGCAGCTGGATGATGAAGGGGCCAAGCGGCTTCGCTTGATCCTTGAAGAAAAGGGCTTTTCCTTTCACCTTGGCGCCAAAACCAGTGAAATTACCGGGCAGGACAAGGTCGAGTCCGTGCTTCTGGAAGGCGGGGAGAGCCTGGAGGCCGGTTTGGTGCTCATCTCGGCCGGCGTCCGCCCGAATCTCGAACCGGCCCGGAGTATGGGAATCGAGGTTGATCGGGGGATCAAGGTGGACAGCCATCTGCGGACCAGTCGTCAGGATATATATGCAGCCGGGGATGTGGCGGAGTTCCGCCGCATGAATTACGGCATCTGGCCGGCGGCCATGGAACAGGGACAAATGGCCGGCCTGAATATGGCCGGCCAGGAAAGCCTGTATCAGGGGACTACCATGGCCAATACCCTGAAGGTCCTTGGGGTCGAGCTTGGTTCGGCCGGGAACATCGATGCCGACAACAGACTGCAGGCCGTGATGGTTGCCAAAGAGCGCATCTATAAAAAAATCGTGATCGACAATCAGGACAAAATTGCAGGCTGCATCATGCTCGGCGACACCACCGGCTTCAATAAGGTGGTCCGCTTCATGGGCGAGGGCCGAAAGTTCAGTGACATCAAAGAACAGCTTCAGCATCTGGCCCTTGAAATCTAAAAAAATCGGAACGGCTTTACCGTTCCGATTTTTTTGGTCTGCCCGGCCCGGGTGGCGCAAACAACAAGAACTTTTCCCATAGTGATCTCCTGTATCGGAAAAGGTGCAGCCACCTTTTCCGATATGATTTGCTTGGCTCGAAGTTTATTCTTCTTCAGGGCTCGGCGGGACAAAGGTCCGCTGACCGAGTTCCCGGTCCAGCATGAACAAGCCGCCGGCCGCCTGCCCCATGAGCTTCAGTTTGTTCACAATATCGGATGCGCTGTCTTCTTCTTCCACCTGCTCTCCCACGAACCATTGCAAAAAATTATTCGTGGCGTGATCTTTTTCCTCAATGGCCTGATCCACAAGGGAGTTGATCAAACTGGTGACGTGTTTTTCGTGATCCAGAGCGGCTTCAAAGGCATCCACCACCGAAGACCACTCCAGGGGCGGTTCGGCAATAGCGCCAAGCCGGACCCGTCCGCCCCGGTCGTTGACGTAGTTGAAGAATTTCATGGAGTGGAACAGTTCTTCCTGGGCCTGGGCCTTCATCCAGGCGGAAAACCCGGGCAGGCCCTGGTCCGCGAAGTAAGCGGACATAGACAGGTAGAGATAGGCGGAATAGGTTTCCGCATTGATCTGATCGTTCAAGGCCTTTTCCATGTTGCTGCTGATCATGTGTTTCCTCCTTTATCGAAAATTGGCAGACCAATTATCGAAAATTGGCAGACCACTTTTCGATATATATGGGTTATGTTTGGTTTCACAAATATTTTCGTTGTGGCCTGTCCTTTTTTGCCTCCGAGGATTCTGGAATCCTCGGAGGCAAAAAAGAGTATGAGACATGTCTCATATTTTATATGGTTATGATCCAAAATATTTTTTGGATGGGTTTATTTTGCACTCAGAATGAGCTTTGGCTCATTCTGATTGCAAAATAAACCGGGCATCGGCGATCACGGCCCGCTCGCTGGAGCAGATGACCGGATTCAAATCAATGGATTCAATGTCATCCAATTCCATCACCAGATTGGAAAACCTGATGAGCATCTGCTGGAGATATGCAATATTGATGCCGGTGCTGCCTCTGAAGCCGGTCAACAGCGCCTTCCCTTTCAGGGACTCGATCATGGAGCGTGCGTCTGCTGAAGTCAGCGGGGCCATGCGCAGCACTGCATCATTGTAAATTTCAACGCCGGTGCCCCCGATCCCCAGCAGCACCACCGGTCCGAACTGCAGGTCTGTCTTGGAGCCGATGATCACCTCAGCGCTTCCCCGGACCATTTCTTCAAGCAGGACCCCCTCAAAACCTTCGAATGCCCGGAAGCGTTCGAAATGCTCCCGGAGCCCCTCCAGACCGTCGATGCCCAGGACCACACCACCGGCTTCACTCTTATGAACAATGGTTGAGGAGACAATCTTCATGGCCAGGGGGAAGCCCTGCTCGGCGGCAAAGGCTTCAGCCTCCTGCAGCTTGCCGGTCCAGAGGAAAGCGGGTACGGCAAAGTTAAAAATCCGAAGCAGGGTCTTGGCTTCCGGCTCCATGATCCAGCCCCTGCTTTTCCCCTGTGCCATGATTTTCTTCCCTTGGGCATTCAGCATTTTTTGCACCTCCTCAAGGCCTCGAGCATGAGTACGCTTCCTTCAATCGATGGCGACACCGGGATATTGTAGAGTTCAAATCCTTCGAGGATGATTCTGTATTTTTCATCCTTGGGAAGATAGGCCACCATGGGCTTTCCTTCCCGCTGATGAATATGACTCAGTTTGGCGCTGATGTCGGTGCTGATGCCCGGAGAATAGGGCAGCAGGAGGATCAGGATGGCATCCACCTCCGGGGAGCGGCTCAGGATGTCGGTCACGGCCACGAAGTCGCTGTCAAAGGAACTTCCGGTCAAATCCACGGGATTGTCCAAGGAGGCGATATCCCGGATGCTGGGATTGAGCCGCGGCAGGATGGCTTCCCGGGTGGCCTTGGACAGAACCGGGACCTGCAGGCCGTGCTCCGTGCAGGTATCCACAGCGACCACGCCGTGTCCGCCGCTGACCGTCACGATGCCGACCCTGCCCTCGATCTGCGTTTCAAAATTGGACAGGGATTCGCAAAAGGCCCCGAGTTCGTGTTCGTCTTTGGCTACGGCAATGGAGTGCTGCTGCATGACTTCTTTGAAAACGAAGTAATCCCCGGCCATGGACGCGGTGTGACTGGAAGCGGCCTTGGAGCCGCCCGGACTTTTGCCGGATTTCATGACCACAACGGGTTTTTTGCAGGCTTGGGCGGCCTGGACGAAATGCCGGCCTTCGTTCTCAGCAAATCCCTCAATATAAAAGGCCATGACCCGCGTGGACGGATCGCGGTCAAAATAGGCCAGGAGATCAATTTCACGGACCACGGCCTTATTGCCGATACTCACTCCGGCCGAGAGGCCGATACCCTGCCCGGCGAATTTGAGCATTTGGTCCACAAGCACGCCCCCGCTTTGGCTGATAAAGGCCAGATTGCCTTTTTCCGGCCTCACGAGGCGTTCGCTGGGCAGAAACAGGGTGTCGAACCGGGCGGGGCGGTGGATTCCGAGACAGTTGGGGCCGATGATGGGGAAAGAGGCCTCGAGGGCCATACTGGTGATTCGCTCCTGCAGTCTGTGATTACCGATTTCGGCGAATCCGGCGGAGACGACCACTGCTGCGCCGACTTTGTTTTTGAGACAGTCGGCCAGGACTGTTTCCACGGCTTCCGCCCGGGTGGCGATGACCGCCAGATCGATATGCTCCGGTATGGCGGAAAAATCCGGGTAGAGCGGCTCCCGCTGAAAAGTGCCGCCTTTGGGATTGAGGGCATAGGTCTCGATGGGATAGCGCAGGTTGTTTTTGTTGAAGATGACATTGGCCGGGTGGGCCTCATTTTTTAATGAGACCCCGCAGACCGCCATGGTTCTGGGTGTGAAAAGCGGTTTCAGATTCATACTCGGTCCTTTTCAAGCGAGAGGTGTTTTCCCGGTGCCTTTGCTGAAGATAATCATGTACAGAATGAGACAATAGCAGAGCCAGGCGGCAATGGCAAAGGGGACGGAAAAGGCACCCAAGGGGGCGAGCAGGACGGCTGTGATCCAATGCACCATGATGATCAGCCTGGAAATACGATTTTCTGGAAAAGGTTCGCATACGCCCGGAGGGTATTTTTTGCACGCTGGGCATGGTACGAAAATTGCATATATAAGAAGTTGGTATACTGATTTAAGACAACTTTTTCAAAGGAGGCGGCAATGCTCAGTCTGGAACATATCAAGCAGGACAAGGGCCTGATTGATGCCATCGACTGGGATATGACACCGGAGGAGGCCGTCAGGCTGTATCTGGAATGGGGAAACAACTGGGCCTCGGGAAACTATGTCATCCGTTCTTCCCTGGATGTTTCCTATTATTTTGTGCTGAACACCTGGGGCGAGAGGCCGGTGGTCTATCTTGTCAAACGCAGTTCTGAAGAGGCGGAGGAACTCGCTGCACTCGAGCTTCCCCGGGAGCTGGAACAGCTCTGCCGCTCTGAATATGGAACTTTGAAAGGGGTCTTTGCGGTTGAAGGCGCCATCAAGGAGTGGCTCCGGTCGGAACTGTCTCAGCCCTCACCATAACTGCCGAATTTTTTTGCCAAGATTCCAACCGGTATTGTGCCGGGGCAAGAAGGGAGCCTGCCATTCTTCATATATCCATTTTTGGCCCCCGGATTCTTCATCCGGGGGCCAAAAATGGATTAGTCCTCTTTTTCAAAGTCATCTTTGGGAGCCCCGCAAACCGGGCACTCCCAGTCATCAGGCAGGTCTTCGAATTTGGTGCCGGGCTTAATTCCGTTATCCGGATCACCGGCTTCAGGATCGTAAACATACCCGCAAACTGTGCATACGTACTTGTCCATACTTTCCTCCGTTAATTGAGTTACAATGAATCGGGTTTATCCGGCTCCGCCGTCTTCAGCAGCAGCGGATCCCGGTCCAGCCAAAGGTTTGAACATTTTTTTTCCTGCCCCGCAAATCGGACATTTCCAGTCATCCGGCAGATCTTTGAATTGGGTTCCCTTGGGGATTTTCCCTTTCCGGTCGCCTTTGTCCGGATTGTAGATGTAGCCGCAATTCACAGTCTGGCATTGATACATTTCTTCTGCTTGAGCCATAGGATCTCCTCCGGTGTCTCAGTCGGTCGCTGTCTGGGAATAACAGAATACCCGTAATGAGCACGATCTTCAAGATCATTTTGATTTCCCTTCGGGTTGCCACCAGCCTTTCCTGATGTGTACAGCTTTTTCCTTTTCCGCCAGCCGCTTGATTTTGTAGGCCGAATCCAGCAGCACTCCATACAGGATAGCGCAGGCGTCGTCTTCGCGCTCATCCACACCCTGATTGGCAAGATCGATCATTTTCTTCGTCAAGTCCAGGGTTTTTTGAATGTTTTTATCACAGGGCTTCATCGGGTACCTTGCTTCAGTGAAGAGGCCGTGCAACATGCATGTATGAGAAGAAATCCCGGTCGGAATCGCTATCGCTATCGGAATCGAAGTCTTAATCCTCATCATCTCAATTCTCGATACCGATTCCGATGCTGATTCCGACTCCGAGGAAAAACTCCGAAGTTTCATGCGAGAAAAAGAAAGATGCAGCTATATCACAGCAAAATACGTGCCAGGGTGTCTTGTCGAGTGTTTTGTCGGGCATTATCCCGGTCCGCAGGGCGCGTCTGGACGAGGCGTCGGTATCCATGCAGTCGGGTTTGCACCGCCTTCAAGTCGTAACCAAAACTAAGCAAAATATGTGCCAGAGCTCGTATGAAGCTTTAAAATTGTTTTGAAACAAGGGGAGTGGGGGAAGAAATATCGGAGATTGGATTATTTGAAATCAAAATCTGCTGAAGGAATGAATATCGAACCTCCAACGCTCGTATGAAACTTCATGCTGAAACCTCAAGAAAGGGAAGGGCGATGTGTCTCAAGATGGTGTATGAGACAGGGTGTCTTGTGAGACAGGGATGATTGGTGAAGAGGTGTGCCTGGGAGGCGGGACTTGATCAGGCCGCTTTCATGACCTGCCGGCCCGCTCTTCGGCCTTTATTCGGTCCAAATGCCGGTAGAGGGTGGCGCGGCCGACGCCAAGCAATTTGGCGGCCTTGACTTTGCTGCCCCGGGCTTCAGTTAGGGCTGCGCTCACGAGTTCCGGGTCGAGTTTTTGTTTTGGCCCGCGCTTTTTGAAGCCTGAAGACGAGGCGGTCTGTTCCAGGGGGAGGTCTTCGGCTTGGATGGTCCTGCCTTTTGATTTGACCAGGGCGAACTGGACGGCGTTTTCCAGCTCCCGGACATTCCCGGGCCAGGAATAATCCATCATGCGTGACAGGGCGCCGTCCGCTATTTTCACGGCTCTGTCTTTTTTGGCCGCGTTGAATCGACTCAGGAAGTGATCCACGAGGAGCGGGATGTCATTTTTCCTGTTGCGAAGAGGGGGAAGGGCGAAGGGGATGACATTCAGGCGGTAAAAGAGATCTTCCCGAAAGGTTCCGGCCTGGATGGCCTTTTTGAGATCCTTGTTGGTGGCGCTGATGACCCGGGCTTTGACCTGGAGGGTCCGCTCTCCGCCGACCTTGGTGAAAGTCCCTGACTGCAGAAATCTGAGCAGCTTGACCTGGAGGTGCATGGGCAGTTCACTGACCTCGTCCAGAAAAATCGAACCGGTGTCGGCCAGTTCAAAGCGGCCCTTTTTGTCGCGGACCGCTCCGGAGAAGGCCCCTTTGACATGCCCGAACAGTTCGCTTTCAATGAGCCCCTCGGGCAGGGCCCCGCAGTTGATGGGCACAAAGGGGCTGGTCGCCTTGGATTCGTTGTGGATGGCTTCGGCGACCAGTTCTTTGCCCGTCCCGGTTTCACCGTAGATATGAACCGGAAAGTCGTATTCCGCCACGTCCCGGATCTGTTTGAAGATTTCGATCATCTGCGGGTCGCGCCCGATGATGTTGTGAAAACCGGTCAGCTCTCTGGTCTTGAACTGCAAATTCAGCAGATCGGTGACATCCCGGAACGTGGCCAGGACGCCGCAGTTTTGGCCCTGATCGTCCTGCATCATGATCGAAGACATTTCGATTTGTCGGCTTTCCCCGGATTTGTCGGCAATGGTGAGCGGGTATTCTGCAATGGCGAAGTCAGGCGGGTGTTCAGAGCAAAATGAACAGCGATTCCCGCAGAAAGGTTGTCCGAAGGCCTCGTGACAATCTCGTCCCAGAACCTCCTGCCGGCTGTATCCGGTTATTTTTTCAGCCTGTCGGTTGAAGAAGAAGATATGGCGCCTAAGATCATGGGCAATAATGCCTTCCTTGAGATTGTCCAGGACCTGTTCCAGGTTTTTGGGATCGGCAAGCAGGTTTTGCAGCCAGAGGTTTTCCATAGACAGCTCCACTTTCTTTTTCAAATCTCTTTCTGCGACACGCACTTTGTATGTATCGGGAAGACTGCCCCAAGTCAAAATTTTTTTGGTTGACAGGAAGGGTGCTCTTTCAATATGTTGCCCCTGCAGTAACAACGCGTTTCCATCCGGGAGCGATTTTTTTTCAAGTACTGCAATTCCAGGATTTTTTATGGATGATGCGTGGAATCCCAGAATCAGCCCCAGGCTTTCGGTCTTGAGCCGGACTCACATGGAAGCGGTGCACCGCCGTTCCTGTGAGGTCTTGTCCGGCACCGGAATCAGGGTTGATTCACTTCCGGCTTTGGAGATTTTCCAAAAAACGGATGCTGTTCGGGTGCAGGATCGGCAGGTCTTCCTCTCTCCGGAAATTGTTGACTGGGCTCTTTCGGTTGTTCCCGGGAGCATTCAAATCTATGAGCGCACCGGCCGGCCGGCTTTCAGTCTGGGAGAATCAGCTGAAAGAAAGACCGCTTTTGGCATCGGGGTGACCAACCTCTTCTATCAGGAGGTGCAAACCGATGAAATTGTTCCTTTTCTCCGGAAGCACATGACTGAAGGGGTCAAATTGGGCCATGCCCTCTCGGAATTCGATCTGATCTCCACCCTGGGGGTGCCCCAGGACCTGCCTGAAACAAGCGCGGATTTCTATGCCGGTCTGGACATGCTGGCCGGCACTTCGAAGCCGCTGGTGCTGCTGGTCTCCAATGACGCCTGTTTTGAACCTCTGCTGGATCTGTTGGAATATCTCCACGGCGATCTCAGTTTCAAACCCTTTGCCCTGCCGTACTTCAATCCCATCACCCCTCTGGTCCTGAACCAGGGAACGGCTATGAAAATGATGGCCGCCATCCGGCGCGGGCTGCCGTTTGTCTACAACAATTACGGAATGTCCGGGGCCTCAACCCCCATTACTTCCGAGGGAAGCCTGGTCCTGCTCAATGCCGAACTTTTAGCCGGGCTGGTTTTCAGCCAACTCGTTCAAGAGGGCACGCCGATCATCCTGGGCAGTCTCCCGGCCGGCTTCGACATGCGCTCCATGATCAGCACCTATTCCAGCCGGACCATGCTCCTCAATCTGGCCTGCGCGGAAATGATGGCCTTTTATCAGGTGCCCCATTCCGGAACATCCGGAAGCTGCAACGGTTGGGGGCCGGACCTCTCTGCTGCCGGAACCCTCTGGATGAATCATTTGTCCGGCTGTCTGGGCAAAGTCGGGATGGCTCCGTTTGTCGGCGGAAATTTCGACTCTATGGCTTTTTCCCCGACAACTGTGGTCTATGCCAATGATATTATCCGGCAGTGCCGGATGTTTCAGCAGGGGCTTTCCTTTGCGGATCTTGAGGCCGATCTGGAAGATATTCAGGCCACAGGACCAGGCGGGGATTTCCTCTACTCCGAAAGAACTTTTGCCCTCTGCCGGCAGGTGGATTCCGGGGGCGGCCTGTGGCCGAATTTGAGCCTGGATGCCTGGAGGGCCAAGGACGCGCCGAATGCGGATCAGTGGCTGCGCTCCCGGAGCGAAGCCTTGATTGCCGGCGCTGAAAATCCGGAGGATCAGGCCGATTTATTGGCCAGAGGCGAGGCCTATATCCGGGAACGCTTGACTGGAAACTAGAACGTGGTATGTCTGATTCAGCGTGAACAAGTCCTGTATACACAATAAACAAAGGAGGCAAAGATGCAAAAACGAGAATGGAAAAAAAGCCTTGGCTTGAGTGTAATTGCCCTGATCTTCGGACTCGTGTGTTTCGCCGGCAATGCGGCGGCTGAAAAGCCGTTCGCCGGGCAGTCCATCACCGTGACCTGCTGGACCAGCGGATTCGCGGAAAAGCTGGAGCCGGTCATTGCCGACTTTGAAAAGCGGACCGGAGCGACCGTCCAGATTCTGCCGGCCTGGGGCGGTTTTTTTGCCAAAATCAAGGTTTCTCCCAAGGACCAGCCGCCCTGGGATGTGATCATGTGCGATCCCATGGAGTATTCGGTCCTGCGCAATGCTGAATTTTTGCTGCCGGTTCGGGAAAAAAACATCCCCAATATCGAGAAAATCTTTCCGGCGGTCAGAGACATGTCCTATATGGACGGTTACGGAGTCATCGTCGGCGGGGAGGGGACCATCCCCATGTACCAGCCCGAGGTCATGGACTTCACGCCCACCAGCTGGAAAGATTTTTTGCGCCCTGAACTCAAGGACGAAGTGACCTACAGCAAGTCCTACTGGGTAGAAACCCTGTATCAGGCGGCCTTTATGATGGATGATGAACCCGGGGCCAAGGAGATCTATACGGATCTGGACGGGGTCTATAAAAAGGCGGCTGAACTGGCCCGGCAGTCCAAGGTGGCCTATTCCTCCGGCGATCAGATCCGGAGCATGATCAAAGAAGGCGAGCTGGCCATGGGACCCTACTACAGCGCCACAGTGGCCAGCGGCAAGAAGGACGGCTTGTACGACGGGTTTCTGCCGGTTGAAGGTTTTACCGGGTATGTGGCCATCCTGGGGGTTGTTCGAGGCACCCAGCACAGAGATCTGGCTGAGGCCTGGATCAATGAATTTCTGACCAAAGAGGCCCAGATTGCTGAAGTTGAATCCGGAGGCGGCTGTCCTGTGGTTGAGCTGGATAAACCGGACTGGATTTTTGAGGAGGGTTTCCAGGAGCTCATGCTGACCACCAATGAAGCCTGGGCCAATCTGTTTATTCCGGATTATCCCTATTTCCGGGAGGACTGGGAAAAACTCGAATCCCGCTACAAAAAGGAAGTGGTCTCTCAGACCGGCCGGAATTGAGGTTGAAAAGGTTCATGGTTCACGGTTGAAATCAATAAAAGAGGATTCGAGAGCTATTCTTGCAAGGTTAAATTCCTCTTTAACCGTGAACCAAGGACCTTGTCCTAACAAGGGCTCAAATTTTGTAAGATTATTGGAAAGCAAAAACAAACCTTGACGATACTATTGGGTAACAATGCATGACGGCTCTTCAACTGGAAAAAATCGACAAGTATTTCGGTAAGACCAAAGCGGTGGACGGGGTTTCCCTTGAGGTGCAGGAAAACGAAATGTTTTTTCTCCTCGGGACCAGCGGATGCGGGAAAACAACGACTCTTCGCATGATCGCCGGCCTGGAGCAGGTGGACGGGGGAGCGATCCGCATCAAAGGGCGCGACGTTACGAGGTTGACCCCCCAGAAAAGACAGATCGCCCTCGTTTTTCAGAACTGGGCCCTGTTTCCGCACAAGACCATCAGGGACAACATCGGGTTTGGATTGAAGATGCAAAAGCAACCCAAAACAGACATCGATGCCCAGGTTGAAAACATGCTGCAGGTGGTGGGCTTGCCCGGATTTGAAGACCGGCTGCCGGGGCAGTTGAGCGGCGGCCAGCAGCAGCGGGTGGCCCTGGCCCGGGCCCTGGTTTTGAATCCCAACCTGCTGCTTTTGGATGAACCCTTGAGCAATCTTGATCTCAATACGCGTTTGCGGATGCGCAGCGAACTGGTGGAGGTCCATCGCAGACTGGGGCTGACCACCATTTTCGTGACCCATGATCAGACCGAGGCCCTGGCCATGGCCGACCGCATCGCCCTGATGGAAGACGGCAAACTCCTGGAAGTGGGGACGCCCCATGAGATTTATGAATCGCCGCACACTGAGTTTACGGCCCGGTTTATCGGCGAAAAAAACAGTCTTCAGGGAACGGTCTCTGCGGTCTCGGACACAGAGCAGCAGGTGCGCTTCAACGAAGATTCGTACTTAAGCGTTCCAGTCTCCTCCAAGCACCCTGTCCAGGAAGGCGACCGGGTCACCGTATTCATCAATGCCGAGAAAATTCGTTTTTTCAAGGCGGACGCCGATACCGGGGGAGACAATTATTTTCAGGGAACGGTTGAAAATATAATGTATCTGGGGACCTCCAACAAATATTCGGTCAAGCTGCAGACCGGGGAAACCATTGTCCACGACCAGCAAACCACTCAGGATGCCCCCAAATACGAAAAAGGCGACCGCTTGCAGGTGCATCTCGATCCTGCGCATTGCATCTGCATCAAAGAGAAGCAGTAAGCATTGAAGCTAAGTTGGATCATTATGCAACCCCAATTTCTGTCAACTTCCGGTATTGCTTTCGGTGAGAGTGAAGATGCTGAAACAAAAAATTGCTGATTTACTTGAAAAAAGCACGGCGTATAACCGCTATTTTCTCCTGGCGCCTCCCTTGCTTTTTATCGCGGCTTTTTTCATTATCCCCATTTTCTGGATGATCCGGATCAGTTTTTATCCCGGTGGTTCCTTTGAGTATGAGCCGGGATTTACGCTGCAGCATTATCTGCGTTTCTTTCTGGATCCCTACTATCTGGGCACCGCTTTGTACACCTTGAAGATCACCATGCTCGTGACTCCCTTTGTGATCGTCTTCAGCTATGCGGTCTCCTATTTGATCGCAACCTCTACCGGCAAAAAGGGGGCGATCTATCTGATGCTCATCGTAACGCCGCTTTTTACCACAGAAGTTGTGCGGGCCTTGGGTTTTAAGATTTTTCTCGCCAAACACGGCATCATCAACACCATCCTGCTGGCTACAGGCCTGTTTGATGAGCCCCTGCAGCTCATTTATAACGATTTCGCTATCGTGGTGGCATTGATCCATTCCATCATTCCCTACGCCTGTCTGGTGCTTATCGGGGTGCTCGTGGGGATCGACAAGTCCTATCTTGAAGCCGCGAAAACCATGGGTGCGGGCAGGATCAAGACCTTCTGGCACGTCACCCTGCCTTTGTCCATTCCAGGATTATCCGGGGCCCTGGTGGTTTCCATTATCTGGTGCTTGAGTATTTATTCCATTCCGGAATTTCTGGGCAGCGGGGCGAAATACACCATGACCATGCTCATCGAAGAACAGATCCTCTCTGTTTTCAACTGGCCGTTTGCTGACGCCGTGGCCGCCATTTTGGTCTTCTTGACAGTCGTAGGTCTGGCCGTGAGCTTCAAATTTTCTGAAAAAAAGGAGTTCAAGTAATGCAGGCATCGGAGAACCAGTCAGGCAAACCTTCCGGATCACGGCAGATGCCGATCGATTGGCCGGATGTCGGGTTCAAGGTCTTTTGTTTTGTGATCCTGGCCTACCTTGTTCTTCCCGTGATCATGGTGATCCCAACCGCCTTTACGGAATCCGTGCGCATCACCTTTCCGCCCCAGGGCTTCAGCCTGAAATGGTTCCAGAAGTTTTTTACCAATCCGCTTTGGCTCAATGCCTTTAAAAACAGTTTGATCATTGCCGTGAGCACCTGCGTGATTTCCATCGGCCTGGCCATCCCGACCTCTTTAGCCTTCCGCAAGCGATTTCCAGGAAAATTCACCCTGCGCCTGATCATCCTCATGCCCTGGTTCGTACCGGAGATCCTCATCGGAATCGGCCTGCTGATGTTCGTGCCCAAGATCGGATTGTACGGCAATTATTTGAGCGTGATCATCGCCCATACACTCTGGGGTCTGCCTATCTCCTTCTTGATCATTTCTACGGGCTTGAACAGTGTGGACCCTGCTTTGGAAGAGGCCGCCCAGACCATGGGCTCCAATAGCCTCAGGGTCTTTTTTGAAGTCACGGCGCCCTTGATTAAAAACGCGCTGGTCAGCGCCGTCCTGTTTTGTTTTGTGCTTTCCTTTAATGAATTTGTGATGTCCTACTTCCTGTGCACTCCGGATATCATGACCCTGCCCATCAATATCTGGTCCATGCTGCGGACCGGGTTTTCCCCGATTGTCGCCGCTTCATCCACCGTGGTCATCCTGATCACCCTGGGAGAATTGGTCCTCATTTCCCGATTTATCGGTTTTCAAACCTTGTATAAATGACCGGCGAGGCTGGGATTTCCGGAAAATTTTTTCGTTGTCCGCCACGCGTATCCGTTTGAGCCGGGATGTCCGCTCCAGGGTCTGGAGCGGATTTTTTTTATTCCAAATAGTTCCGGAATATTCGATTACAACTTGTTTTTTCTATATTTGTATTAAAATATAACAAACTAATTTCATATAATTAATCATAAAATAAAACATACCAAAACAATTAATATTTTCATAAATAATATAATTTTATTACATTTAAGTATTTGAAAAATAAATATAATAATAAAACTTCAGTTTTATAATTATATTTATAAAAAAAAGCTTGACAAGTATTAATTTATTTAATAAGATTGGTTAAAAAGACGTTAATCATATGAATTATTTAATTTTTTTAAATTAAGCGCTTTATTGCCGGAATATGCAAATACATACCTTCTTTTTTTATACTATTTTATGCCATTCGGTTTTGGTTCTGGTTGCGCCCTTTTGCCAAGGATTTCAGTATGGAGAGTTTTAATAATCTCAAGAAAATACGGATTGTTGAAGGCCTGACCATTACTGAGTTGGCGGCCCTGGCCAGGGTGAGCGCCAAGGTGATCAGTCAAACCGAAAGAATGATGCGCGAGCCTAAGGCCGTGACCAAGGCGAAGATTTTGAAGGCCCTGAATGTAGCATATCCGGGGCAAAGCAAGTATGTATTCAAGGATATCTTCCCGGAAGGACCGGATTCTGAATATTTTGAATAGCTAAAAAGTGCTTTTTGGGGAGTGGCAAGGTGAGTGTATGTCCATGAGGCTTTTGAGCTGGAAGGGAAAAGGCATGATGAAATTGGGGCCTGGAAAAGTGTTTCCGGTGTGTTTGATAAGCCTGGTTCTCTTTTTTGGTTTTTCGATTCAAGCCGAAGCCGCCGGCTACCGGCTCGTGGTCTCGTCCTGCAAAAAAGAAAGCAGCGCCCAAGATGTGGTCAGGCAGGTGGAGGCTTTGGGCCGGCAGGCGGTAATTCACGATATCAAGCAGAATAAAACGCTGTGGCACAGAGTGTCCATGGGACCCTATGCTTCCAAGCAGGAAGCACTCCGGATGAAAGAACTGCTAAAGCAGCACGGGCTGCACGATGCTTTTCTGCTTGCCGGCTCTCAGGAAGAGCAGGCAGGCAGATCTTCCAAAGAAAAGCAAAAGGTTGAGAAATCTTCGCCGGCTGATCAAGGCCGGACCTATGGCTTGCTCCTGCGCTCATTTAAAACGGAAAATACCGCCGTCGAATTCGTCAAAACCGAATTGCAGACTTTTCTCCAACAAGGGGTCAAGGTCTTTGTTGAAAAAATCGACATGGACGTCTCCGGAACCTGGTATCGGGTCGGGTTCGGGCCGTATGCCGAACGTCAAAAAGCGATGCAGGTCAAGCAGCGTATGACGGACAATGACCGGATCGATGATCTGGTTCTGGTTGAGACCCGGGCTGAGCACAATCTGGATTTGTCGCAAGTCCTTCCGGAAAACACTGCGGTTGCTGCAACCGGTTCGCAGAAGGGCTCTCCGCAGGCAGCTCCGCGATCCAAGTCGGCGGATAGCCCGAAAAAAGGGACCCAGGGGCTGACCCTCCGCTGGAATCCGGCCGAGGCCCCCGACCTGGCGGGGTATAAAATTTATTACGACACCAAGCCCGGGCCGCCCTTTGATCCGCCGGACGGAGATATCCTCGAGGAAGGCGATTCCCCGCTGGTGGTGGATAAAGACACCACACATATCGCTCTGCACGGCCTGACCCGGGAGAAGGAGTATTATTTCGCGATTACCGCCTATGATTCATCCGGGCGGGAAAGCGACTTCTCCAACCTCATCTCCAGCAGGGATATCACTGCCGATTCCCAGCAGTCGGACCAGAAGCAAAAGCAGAGCACGCCTATTGGGTCAGGGGATATCGCTCCGGGTGACGTGCTGAGCATCACGGTCCCCGGGCAGAAAGAGATGAGTAAAGATTATGATGTCGATCCTGAAGGCAGTATCTATCTGCTGACCATAGGAGAACAGAGTGTGCTTGGACTGTCTGTGGACGGTCTGCGGGAGATGCTCCAGGAAAAGCTGAAAGGATTGATGAACAAAGGGGCCAAGGTCCTTGTTCAAATGAAGGCACGCAAGCGCTATGTCAAAATTCAAGGCGGGGTGCGCTATCCAGGCTGGTATCGGCTGCCCCAGACAACCAATCTTCAGGAAATCATCTTTTTGACCGACGGACTGTTGCCCAATGTCGACAAATCCGAGATCACCATCACCCACCGCTGGCAAGGTTCGGAGGAAGTAGCGCCCCTGCCCCTGGAGCAGAACTTTGAACTCAAGCCCAACGACATAATTGACATCCCGATTCCACCGGGATATAAACAAAAAATTGATCCTGGCGATCTTCTGTACATCCGACTGCCCCAGCGGCAGGCGCCGGGCCGGGCCATTGATACCACGGATGTCGCAGATCTGAAACGGGACCTGGGCAGAACGCGGATTGAGGCCGATAAAAACGGCTATATTCACCTCCCGAATTACGGGCATATCTATGTCGATGGAAAGACGCCGGAACAGGTCCGGCAGGACATTCACGATATGCTCCCCCGCTATCTTCAGGAGTTGAAAATGGTCCAGGTCAGTATCGTTGAAAAGCAGCATTTCGTGCAGGTGCTCGGCCATGTCAGAAATCCGGGGAATTATAACGTTTTGGAGCAGAGCAATATCCAGGAAGTGGTGGATGAGGCCGGCGGGGCCGTAGACGGCGCCAATCTGGCCCTGGTCAAGATCATGCGCCAGCGGGGAACCGAGAAACACACGGTCGGGGTCAATCTCTATCAGTACACCATTACCGGCGATATCCGCCTGCTGCCTCCCCTGCAGGCCAGAGACACCCTGTTTGTCCCCATCTCCTCCAGTTTTGGGAACATCAAACGGACTCTCGACGCCTGGGATCCACCTGAAGAAAAACTCGAAGAGGACGCCGGCTCAAAGGTCCGCATCTTCGGGGCGATTCGCAATCCTGGGGTCTACGAAATCAAAAAGGATGATATGAATGTCATGGATCTCATGGTCCTGGCCAGCGGGGAAACTGATGACGCCGATCTGAGCAAGGTTCTGATCATCCGGAACGAGAAGATCGAAGAGGCATACAATTTCGAGGAATTCTTAAACGGGGAAGAGGTCTCGGATATTCCGACCCTGCAGAGCGGGGATACCGTCTATATCAAATATGTGGAAAAGAAGACCTTCGAGCCCAAGGAGGACAAGGTCTTTTTCATCAGCGGCAAGGTGCGGAGTCCGGGAAAGTATAAATTGACGGACGATATGACTATCTTTCAGGCCCTGGCCATGGCCGGGGGGATGGATACCTGGGCCGACGGGGACAAGATTTTGATCCTGCGCAGGGTCAACGGCAAACAACGGAATATTCCCTTCAGCTATGACAAGGCCATTGCCGGCAAATATCCGGAGCATAACATCATCGTCAGGCCCAATGATACCATCCATGTGCCCTGACCGTATGAAAAGGCGGAACCTAGGTTGAGAACGCGGCTCTATCGATTCTTCGTGGACATGAAAAGATTCGCACCCGGACTGCAGACGGGATGGGTTGCAGTCTTCCTGTTGCTTAGCTTCGGATTCACACAAGGCGTTTCCCTGGCCGGCGTGCAGGTCACGGTGACCCCGTCCATTGCCACCAGTGCGGAATACGACGACAATATCTTCCTGGAAGAAAACGACACGGAATCCGATATGCTGTTCATCATCAGTCCGGGGATCGGCCTGGCCCTTACTTCCCACAGAACATCCGGTAGTCTCTCTTATTCCCCCTCCAAGGTTTATTACAAAGAGAACTCCCGGCTTGACAACTGGCGTCATAACGCCAATCTCTCCTTTCGCCACGATTTCAACCAGTTTTTTTCATTCAATCTCCAGGACACCTATCTGCTGACCGATGACCCCCTGGCGGAAGACCTCCAGGGTTTGACCGAGGACGAAATCAGGGACCGGACCCGGCAGGGGCGCAATGAGTACTGGCGCAACAATCTCTCCGGCTCCTTTGACTATCAATTCGGCCCTGGGAATCGGCTGTCAACCGGATACACCTACAATATCCTGGAGGAAGAAAACGATGCCGAAGACGATGCGAGGGAGCGTGGTCCCTTTGTAAATCTGAGCTATCGTCTGGACGACGACAATTCCTTTAGGGGCGGTTACCGCTATCAGGAATATGACTACGAACGTGAGGACGGAACCCCGGCCAGGGACGACATTCGGGCGCATAATGTGAACGTCTCCTATGTGCGGAAAATCACTGAGCAGACCAGCGCGAATCTCGGCTACGGGGTGAGTACTCGGGATTATGACGGGGATACCTCGGACTATACGGTCCATGACCTGTCCGTGGGAATGAGTCATGCCTTTGCCGAACATTACAGCGCTTCGGCCGGCGTGGGCTATTATTATCAAGACAAGGAAGACGGCGGCGACAACGAGGGCTATACCTTCCGCGGGTCATTGAGCCGCCGCTTTGAATTGTCTCAACTCAGCCTTTCCGCGGAACATGGCTGGGACGAGGACTTTCTGGATCAGGACCCGCAAGGCTTTACCGAATATTGGCGATTTTCCGCGAACTGGTCCTACACGCCCTATGAAAACCTGCAGGTCTTCGCCAATCTGTCCTACCGGATCGAGGATGAAGAGAATAGAGCGGATGAGGATACCCTCACGGCACAATTCGGGATCAGCCGTTCCTTTTTCCGCTGGTATGCCGTCTCTCTCAGATATCTTTACCAGCTGAATGAAAGCGACCGGGCAGGCGAGGACTATACAGACAATCGGGTGATTTTGAGCATCTCTTTTTCACGTCCTTATAACTATGTTTACTGAGACATAAAAATATCCGTTTGAAAAGTTATAGTTGTATGAACAATACCCTCTACGAGTTCAATGCCCACAATCCAAAAATGGTGTTTGAAAATTCCGCTGTTCTTGAAGCGGTAAGCGCAGCGCTGTAACTGGAATTCAAGAGACTCCCGTATGGCCAAATTTCCAGGACTGAGGAAAAAAAAAGTAAAGCAATCCAATGGTATGCCCTTGAATAAGCTTGTGGAAACCTGCTATGATTATTCCGAGATCCATAAGCTCCGGGAACAGATTTTGGATAGGATGCAGGAGGATCATCACAAGACCTTAATGATGGCCGCCCCTGCGGACGGAGTCGGCCAGACGGCCCTGGTCTGTCTTTTGGGGATCAATATTGTACGATTTGCCTCCATGCGGGTTTTGCTGGTGGATTTGAATATGCGCTTTCCGGCCCTGCACCAGGTCTTCGGCCGGGAGCAGGAGGTCGGGTTTGCCGAGGTCGTGGAGGGGGATTTCGACTGGAAAAAGGTGATAAAAAAAACAGATTACCACAACCTGTTCACCATCACCGCTGGAAAAGGAACCTCAACCATTTCCAGTTTTTTGAACAGGAGCCTTTTACAGGATCGCATCGAGGCCATGAAGCCCTTTTTCGATTTGATCATTTTTGACACCTCCCCGTTGCTCATTCAGAATAAAAACAATATTGATCCGTCTCTTTTGAGTTTGATCTGTGATATGGCGGTGTTGGTGGTACGCTACAAGCACAGCACCTCGGGGCAGCTGGAGGCGTCTTTCCGGGCGATTCCGGAGCAGGGGAGCAAGCTCAAAGGGGTCGTGTACAATCAAAATTTTGCCTGATGCCGAATGCAGCAATCTTCTTTTTCCAATATTCGATAGGAATTGCTTGATACCTTATGGAACAAAAGCAGAATCGAATTGATTTCAGCTACTATGCGGCCAAGTTCGGGGTTCCGCTCTGGGAGCGGAAAGTGCTTATTGCCCTGATCCTGCTGCTCGGCATTCTTGTCGCCATGGCCCTCGGGCTTTTCATCGAAGATGAGTTTGTGAGCAGCGGGAAGCTGCTCGTGCAGAAGCCGGTTACTGAGTTCGCCAAGGCCAAGGATGAAGAGCAGATGGCTCCGGAGATTGCGCCCGGGGGATACGTCCTGGCCCAGACCGAAAAATTAAAGAGCTCCTCTTTCGCCATGGAAGTGCTGCAGGTCCTGCCCGGTGTCGCCAGAAAGGAGTTGGAGGCCGAGCCCGGGATCTTCAATCAATTGCAGGATGGGATCAGGGAGTACATCCCGGGTCTGGAAGAGATAAGTCCTGAAGAAAAGGAAGAATCATCAGAGAGCGGGCCGATGCTGGAGGCTGTGCAGCGTAATCATCTCATGCAGCGCATGGATATCGTGGGTAACGCCCGCACCGGCATGATCGATATTTCCGCCATCGCCTTTGATCGGGAGGTGTCTCCGATCTTTGTGCGCAGTTATATTGAAGTCTTTATGGCCACGACCCTGGAGGAAAACAAAGAATCGATCCGTTCCAAGATGAAGTTTACAAAACGGCAGCGGGAGCAAACCTATGAGGCCTATAAACGAGCCGAGCAGGAAATGATCGATTTCCGCAAGGAATACGGTATTCCGGGCGATTTCGACCAGGCCCGGGACATAAATATTCAACTCGAGCTCAACCGCCTGCGCGCCCAGATGGAAATGGCCAGAGAGCGTTATTTGTATATGGATCAAATGCTGATCCAGATCGAGCGGAATGAAGCCGGAATCACCAACAATATCAAGGTTATCGAAGGATCAACCCTGCCGGTGAGCCCGACACAGGCCCGGTTGAACCAGTTCAGGCTGATGATCATCCTGGCTAGTCTGGCTTTGGGTCTGGCTCTGGTGCTGGGTTGGGACTTTCTGCAGGGCAAGGTGCGGCATGAGAAGGATGTCCAGTCTGTTCTGGATCTTCCTGTGCTCGGCTATCTCCCGAAGAACGCCGGGCGGCGTTTATGGAGATGGCGGAGGGCTTAGGGGGAAGGGAGAAGCGGGGAGCGCGGAGTGCGGAAGGCTGAAGGCTGAAGGCGGAAGTGGGAGAAGCGCGG
>JAABTT010000036.1 GCA_011389765.1 Desulfohalobiaceae bacterium S24
TTTTTTTTTCGAGCTTTTTGAGTTGTTGTTTCAATCCGTTCCGTTCTTTTTTTATGCGGTTGTTTTCCCGGCGAAGATACCGGGCCTCATCAGCCCGGGCCATTGCTTTTTCTTTCCAATTCGTTCTGCTTGCTATGAGTTTTGATCTCTGGCTCATACTCTCGGACTCCTTTTAAAATTTCCCCGAGAGTATCAAATGCAAAGCGTCGTGTCCAGTATTCAAAAACCTGTTATTTATAATTTTTTTGACAAATTAATCCCGACGTATGCATAGCTATTCCCTAAAGCCGAGATATTCCATCACGAATAAGCAAAAAAGAAAGTATTCAGGGTCTGAATTTGGACCCTTAAATTTTTCCAAAGGGAAACCCATTTTTCGAGGAAAATTTTCCCCATTAAAACGCTATTTTTAGACACCCCAGAACAGACTGAACCAACTCATGGGTATAATAGACTTTACTTGAATTCCCAATTCTAAGGTGATTGACATCCACCGAGATCATCTGCAAACTGATGACCAGAATATCATGAGCATAGTGCAATATTTTGGAATTAAAGGACTATACCATTCGCTGGCACGATGTAGTCTTGTCCCATGTATCCTCAATAATCAGGTCAGTCAAGACATCATTACCAAAGCAACCACGGCTGCCTCCACAGCCGGATACAGTATATTTCTTGCTATAGCTTTCCAAAGCTGATTAATATCCAGACAAGGGCAAACTTACTCCACTACTCGCAACTTAATGCTCTGGCCTCTCATACGCCCCAGTGCCAACCACTGCCAACCATGTTGGCGCACACTTTGAGGCCTAATCAAGCAGTTTTTCTGTTATATGTTGTTATTACTCACTTTTTTATTATGGCATGTATAGTGCTTATAATCAGGAAAACTAGACAGTAATCTTTTAACTTAAGGAGGCAAACATGAAGGCAGTACAACAAAAGTGGTTTGTAATTGTGGCAATGGCATTTATACTCTGCATGACCGGACTTGTCATGGCTGGAACGTCCTTTGCCGAGAGGTGCGTGGATAACGGGGATGGGACTGTGACTGATAACGGTACGGGCTTGATGTGGCAGGAAGCAACGTTTGGCTCCATGGGTTGGGATTACGCCAAGAGCTATGCCTCCGGTCTTTCGCTTGCCGGTCATTCCGACTGGCGGTTGCCGAATAAGGACGAATTAGTGGAATTGTATATTTCGGATTGCAAAAATTTGATGGACGTAGTAAATAGCAGCTACTGGTCGTCTACCACCTACACCGACGATACGAGCCACGCGTGGTTCGTTTACTCCTACAACGGAGCCACGAATCACGACTATAAGGGGTATAGCTATTACGTTCGTGCCGTGCGTACCGGACAGTGATGGGTGATTTGATTCTTCGGATATTTGATCCTTTGGCGTGAAGGGTTTGTCGCTAGGGCAATCCCTTCACGCCGATACTGGTTGTGCCTTTTGTGCATCAGGCAGGGGATGTCAGGCAGCTATAGAGAGGCTTCATGAAAATGATACTGTGAGCATGCAAAGAGTGTTTAAATGGCTGACTGGACCATATCCTTTCTGAGGTCCAACTGCGAGTACAAGTGAAGATTGCAAGTGAAGTTTTGCGGCTATCCACAATAGTCCCAAGCCATATTTGCCAGGAATACCAAAAGGATAGTTCACTTTGTGAAGCCGCGAATCCCTATTGTCACAAAATTCAGTTGGATTGAGCCAGTTTTCTTCTCTTGGCGAATAACTGAACGACTCGTTCCGGCAAATTTTTGATTTTCATCACAGAACGAAAACCAGGCAAGATTCGATCGCTTTTCTGTTTGGATTCTTCGTCCTCGAATCTGATGTTTTTGTCGATCTCGGCAAAGAGATCTTCAAGGCTCTGTTTACCATCAAGCAGTATCTTCATGTATTCCGGGTTGTCCAGGTTCTTGATAAGCGGCGTTTCTGCAAGCATGGTCTGAAGCATCTGTTTCAGGGAGTTATTGCCGGTCTTCCGGCGCTGAGTTCTCCGAAAGCTACGGAAGAACTGTTCAAGGATATTGTTCGTCCGTTGTGGATAGATCAAGGCTTTACCAGCAGGCGTCTTGACCTCAATGGGATCTGCAAACAGCTTCTCAGTGTATTTTTCAATTTGTTTTCCGATCTTCTGACACAGGTCGTCATTCGCCAGTTTGGATTTCTTCTTGAATTTTTTTCGAAATCTTTCGACCCCGTGGCGGATAGTGGCCATTGATTCCTGGCCGCCATCATCGTTGAGCCCATTGTTTTTGTTGACTGGGGCAATTCGCATGGCTTTGCGCAGGTCATCGAAGACGTCAATGCGCCAGTGGAGCTCTTTGACAGCACGAGAGAGTTCTTGATCCTGGCCTGCTGTTGATATCTGCTTGGCTAACCTGCGAAGGGGCCGCCTAGTCTTATCGTGAGGTAGATGGTTGAGAAGTTCAGGTAAGTGACAGATAAAGTCCTTTATCCCGGGAAAGACGGTTTCTACAGCCTTGCCTATGCCGATCCCCATGTCGCGCACACAGGCAATCGGTTTCCCATAGCTGGACTGGATCTCTTGCAGAAAAGGAATGATGTGATCAGTTTTCGCTGGGGATCTTTACATTGGCCAGCACAAACTGACTCAGGCTGTCCATGCCGCTCATCAGGGCCGGGGCGTCTGTTTCGTGGGTGGCATCTAAATGCAGAATATACCCGCCGGCCATTTCCATTTTCTGACGAATGCGGGGAGTCGCCTGCCGGTGAGCCAGGGCCAGATAGTCGATCTCAGAAGCACAGAGCTGAACATTGCAGGACCTCAACTCGGCCTGCACTTCTTTGATATTGCGGTGACGTCTAAACAGAGCCTGGACCACAAACACAAGGATATCAAAAACGACATTGCAGCGGCTGGGAAGTATAAACACATAAGCACTTTGGGCATTTTCGAATGGTTTCATGAGCTTTGAACGGACCGGACAGGGAGGACACGATTTTTTTCCTGGTCTTCTGAACACGAAGCGGGTAGGTGCAGTCGCAGATCCGTTGTTCCGGAACAAAGCGTACAATCGGAGGCTGAGAAAATAAGGCAACCGGCACTGTCTCCCGTGACAACTGTTCCAGATTCTGGCTCAAGGCCCATAAAGCTTGCGCGCCACAGTTTTCGGAGTTTTTTTTACCCCGCTTTTAACCATTTGAAATATTTGAATCCAACTGAATATCGTTATCATAGGTCGGTACGGGGTCTGAAATTGAGGTTTCCATATGAATCAGAGCACTGAGACGCAGCAGGGAAAACCGGCCTCGGGAGATGATCCTCAGCTCTTGCTGCTGGTTCTGTAGGCCTCCAGGACCGAATCCAGCTTGGTGAGGCTTTCCAGGGTTCGGTAGAGGTGGGCCGAATCATTGACTTCGATGTGCAGGGCGACTTCCGTCTTGTCCTCGACATTGGAGGCAAACTGCCCGGACTGAATATTGACGTCCTCGGCCGTCAAAAGCTGGCTGATTTCCGCCAGGACACCCTTCTCGTTCCTGCAGACCACTTTGATGCTGGCCGGATAAAGGGTTTCCTCCACCCCGTCCCAGGAGACATTGATCAATCTGTAGGACGAAAACTGCTGCACGTTTTTACAATCCGCGGTGTGCACCACAATCCCCTTCCCCCTGCTGATATAGCCCACAATCGGATCTCCGGGCACAGGCTGACAGCAGTTGGCAAAACGGATCATGACATCATCCACGCCTTTGACGCTCACCCCCTCCTTGACCACTTTGGCCGAAAGGTCACTTTCTTTGGTCTTGGTTTCCTTGGCCCGCTGCCGGTCTTTCTTCTCTTCCGGTTTGTCTTTTTTGTCCTCCCTGGACTCGGACTTGGGCATGAGCTTGTGCAGGACCTGCTTGGGGGTAATCCTGGCATAACCCACGGCGGACAAGAGATCGTCCACTGTTTTGTAGCTGAATTCAGCACTCACTTTCTCCAGACTGCCCTGCTTCAGCTCTTTGCCAAAATTGACCCCGATCCGGCGGCCTTCCTTTTCAAGCATTTCCTTGGCCAGGGAAATGCTCCGCTCCCGCTCCTGGGTGCGTATCCAGTGCTTGATCCGGGTCCTGGCCTTGGCTGTTTTCACAAACCTGAGCCAGTCCCGGCTTGGATTGCGCTTCGGGTTGGTGATTATCTCCACCTGATCGCCGTTTTTGAGCTGCGTGCCCAGAGACACCAGGCGGCCGTTGACCTTGGCCCCGGAGCAATGCTGCCCCACTTCGGTATGGATGCTGTAGGCAAAATCCACCGGAGTGGCCCCGGAAGGCAGATCCAGGACCTTGCCCTGGGGGGTGAAGACATAGACTTCGTCCTGAAACAGATCGACCTTCAGGGAAGACATGAATTCCTGGGGGTCCTTCAAGTCGTGCTCCCAGTCCAGGATATGGCGCAGCCACAGAAAGCGCTCTTCATCCTTGGCTTTAAACAAAGTGCCGTCCTTGTACTTCCAATGGGCCGCCACCCCGAATTCCGCAACCTGATGCATATCCTCGGTTCTGATCTGAATTTCCACGTGCTCGCCCCCGGGACCGAGCACCGTGGTATGTACGCTCTGATACATATTGCCCTTGGGCATGGAAATATAGTCCTTGAAGCGACCCGGAACCGGAGTCCAGGTGGAATGCACCAGACCGAGCATGGCGTAGCAGTCCCGGACGCTCTTGACGATGACCCGGAAAGCGATCAGATCGTAGACCTGGTCAAAGCTCAAATTCTGTTTGAGCATTTTCTGATAGATACTGTAGACATGCTTTTGCCGTCCGCTTATCCGTCCCTGGATCTGATTGTCATCCAAGATGCTCTGCAGAATGGAAATAACCTGATCCACGTACTCTTTGCCCAGGGTCCTGTGCTTCCGGATCCCGTTGGTGATTTGCCGGTAGACATCCGGCTTGAGATGCTGCAGGCTGAGATCATCGAGTTCGACCTTAATCCGGTACAAGCCCAGGCGATTGGCCAATGGGGAATAAATATCCAGAGTCTCCTGGGCAATGAGCTTCTGCTTGAAGGTCTTCTGAAAACCCAGGGTCTTCATATTGTGCAGCCTGTCAGTCAATTTCACCAGGATGACCCGAATATCCTTGGCCATAGCCAGGATCATCTTTCGGATATTTTCCGCCTGGGCCTCTTCCCGGGTATCAAAGGTAACCTGTCCGATTTTGGTCACCCCGTCCACAATATCGGCCACTTTCAATTCGAAATCCTTGGCCAGGTCTTCTTTGCTCACCCCGGAATCTTCCATGGTGTCGTGCAGCAGACCGGCCACTATGGTCTCCACGTCCAAATGCAGATCCACCAGGCTATTGGCCACCTCCAGGGGATGGGACAAATACGGCTCGCCTGAAAGACGCATCTGTCCGGAATGCTTGGCCGCGGAAAAGACATAGGCTTTTTGAATCAGTCCGGTATCCGCCTCTCCAAGATAGCGGGAAGCCTTTTCTATAATTTCATTTATGCGAATCATCTGAATCCTTATTGAATTGAGTTTCTTCAAAAAATGGTCAGCTTTCTTCGCTGAAATGTCAAGAACGCTGACACTTGGCCATACCGGCACATCAGGAACCAACGGTTGCATCTGCCGTATTGCGACACCGACTCCGCCCGCTGCCTGGAAAGAGACCTCAAGGATTGCAATTCACGGAACTTTCAGGTAGAAGAAACTAGGCCATAAACTGAATCAGGCAAATGCTTCAAAATAAAATACGGAAATCAGCATGTCCTTGCAGAATGAACCGGCCGGACCGGACTTTGACTCCCATTTCAAGGTATTTCACGAGCTTATGTCCAGAAAGGTCCGGGAGATCCTTCTGGTCTCCACGCCCTACGACGCCTGGATCATGGAACGGGATTACAGTCTCTCCGACAGAATCATCAATGAATACCGCGGACTGAACTTGAGTCAACCGCCCCGATTGACCTGGGCCGCAACGGCTGAAGAGGCCCTGAGCTTTGTGGAGCAGAAGTCCTTCGATCTGGTGATCACCATGCCCAGACTGGCGGACATGGACGCCTTTCGTCTGGCCAAGGAGATCAAGGTCCGAGGTCCCAGGCTGCCGGTGATCATGCTCACCCACAGCTCCGTCCCCTCCAACGAAATATTCTATAAGCAAAGCCGGGAATCCGGCATCGACAAGATCTTTGTCTGGTCCGGAAACACCGATCTACTGCTGGCCATTATCAAAAGCACCGAGGACCGGCTCAATGTGGTCAATGATACAAAATTCGCCGGGATCAGGGTCATCATCTTTGTGGAGGATTCGCCGCTCTATCTGTCCTCGCTGCTGCCCATCCTCTACAAGGAACTGGTCCGCCAGACCCAGGCGGTGATGGAAGAAGGACTCAACGAAGAACACCGGCTCCTGACCATGCGGGCCAGGCCGAAGATTCTCGTGGCTGAAAATTACGATCAGGCTTTGGAGATTTACAAACGCTACGAACATTATGTCTTAGGGGTAATTTCCGATGTCCGCTATCAGCGGCAGGGAGAAATCGATCCGAAAGCCGGATTCAAACTCCTGAGCACTATACAGAAGGACCGCTTCGACATCCCCATGCTCCTGGTGAGCACGGAAGAGGACAATGCGGAAAATGCCCGGCAGATACAGGCCAGTTTCGTCCACAAGAACTCCCCGACCCTGCACCAGGACGTCCATGATTTTTTTGTGAACAAGTTGGGCTTCGGAGACTTTGTTTTCCGGATGCCGGACGGTACGGAGATCAGACAGGCGCACAATCTTTTGACCCTGGAGCGGCACCTGGCGACTATACCGGAAGAATCCGTGATCCTGCACACGAAGCGCAACGACCTCTCCAGATGGCTGTTCACCCGAACAGAGATCGTCCTGGCCTCCAAAATCCGGCCCCTGCGAGGAGCAGACTTTGAGGATGTGGAGAGCCACCGCCGCCATCTCATCGATATCATCCGCTCCAGGAGGCGGCAGCGGCAAAAAGGCATCGTGGTCAATTTCAACGCCCAGGAGTTCGACCCGGAAACCGATTTTTTAAAAATCGGCAAGGGATCTTTAGGGGGTAAAGGACGAGGCCTGGCTTTTGTATCCCATTATCTGCACCAGAATCAGCACTTCCTTACCCCGTTTGACGCCGTCAAGATCATGATCCCCCAGACCCTGATCATCACCACGGAAGGATTTGAAGCCTTCATCCTGGAAAACAACCTCAGATGGCTGGCCAAGGCCGATCTCCCCGACGCGGAGATCGCCGAACACTTTCTCAAGTCCCGGTTTCCGGTCTGGCTGGAGGAAGATCTTCGCTCCTATCTGGAACACATCCACTACCCGCTGGCCATCCGTTCCTCCAGCCTGCTTGAGGACGCTCAATTCAAGGCCTATGCCGGCCTCTACAAGACCTACATGCTTCCCAACAAGGCCGAGGATCCGGAAGTCAGACTCGAACAACTGATCACCGCTGTAAGGCTGGTTTACGCCTCAACCTATTTCGAAGCCCCGAAATCCTTCTCGGATCGTGTTGGCCAGCGGACCGAAGAAGAACAAATGGCGGTCATCGTGCAGCAACTCATGGGCCGGAGCTACGAAGGCTACTATTTCCCGGCCATCTCCGGCGTAGGGCAGTCCCACAACTACTATCCCTTTTCCCGTATGAAACCCGAGGACGGCATTGTAACCATCGCCACAGGGCTTGGAAAAATGGTGGTCGAAGGCGAACGATCCCTGCGCTTCTCACCCAAAAATCCCCAGATCCTGCCCCAGCGCTCCACAGTGGAAGACATTCTGGAAAACTCGCAGCGCTTTTTCTACTGCCTGAACATGGAAGCCGGGGAACAGCCCCTGGATGTGGACGAGTCCCTCAATCTGAGCAAGATCGATCTTTTTGATCTCACAGACAAAAAACCCCTGCAAATTCTGTTCAGCACTTATAATCCGGATGAACACCGAATCAGGGACGCCCTGCAGCCAAACGGGCATCCGGTCCTGACCTTCGCCCGTATTTTAAAATACAAGCAGCTCCCCCTGGCCCCGATCCTGGAAACCCTGCTGGAACTGGGACAAAAAGGCATGGGCTGCCCGGTGGAGATGGAGTTCTCCGTCAATCTCGGCCGAGGGGCGGACCAAAAACCTGAATTCGCCTTTCTCCAGCTGCGGCCCATGACCGCCAGGGCCGAAATGATCGACGTGGAAATCACGGAGGAAGAAATCGCCAAAAGCTTCTGCTTTTCCCAACACTCCCTGGGCAACGCGGTCAAGGACGATCTCCGAGACATCATCTTCATCAAGCCCGAAGTCTTCGATGCCGCAAAAACAGTTCAAATCGCCGCTGAAATCGGAAAGATGAATAAAATCCTCCTCACGGAAAACAGGCGCTACCTGCTCATCGGACCCGGCAGATGGGGATCGGCCGACCACTGGCTGGGCATCCCGGTGCAATGGTCGGACATCTCCGGAGTGGGTGCAATCGTGGAATCCTTTTCCGAGCAGATTCGGGCCGAACCATCCCAGGGCTCCCATTTTTTTCACAATATTACCACCCTGGGCATCAATTACATCAATGTCACCAATAACGGCTCGGATTTTGTGGACTGGGACTGGCTCAGAACTCGGCCGTTCAGCAATGAAACGACCCATGCCGCCCATGTCCGCCTAAAGGAACCTTTTGTGATCAAGGTTGACGGCAAGACCTCCCGGTCCGTCATGTATGACGATCCCGGGTGAGAGCCGGAA
Organism: Desulfohalobiaceae bacterium S24; assembly: GCA_011389765.1. Lineage (GTDB taxonomy): Bacteria > Desulfobacterota > Desulfovibrionia > Desulfovibrionales > Desulfothermaceae > JAABTT01. The sequence goes on from JAABTT010000036.1 coordinate 8,722, forward strand.
ATCGAGGTTTCAGGTGTCGAGGTGTCAGCCCTGCCGCTGGCAGGACGGACCGGCCAGTTTGATCAACGAAGAAACTTGAGAAAGAGGCCCGGTTCGGGATCGGAATCGCTATCGCTATCGGAATCGAAGTCTTAATCCTCATCATATCAATTCTCGATACCGATTCCGATGGTGATACCGATTCCGAGGAAAAACTCCGAAGTTTCATACGAGGAAAAGAAAAGATTCACAATATCAAATTGTTAAAGCTGACACCCGACACCTGAAACCTCATGAATGTTCAACTTTGAACTCATTTAAACTGTATCTTATTATTTTAAACTGTTACGATTTAATACCATAGCACTGTTACCAAGTCTGAAGTGAGGTGCGCCATGCGCAATATCAGACACCCGATCCAGGTCGGCCTGGGCTGCCTGCTCCTGGCAATCGCCACCCTGCCGCTTTTGTCGAGTTTCGGCTCGGCCCAAAGCCCCCCCCCGGTATCGGCCCTGTACTGCCGGATCGAGGGCAGCATCAATCCCGCCCAGAAGGATCTTCTGGAAAAAGCCATTGCCAGGTGTGAACAAAAGGAGCACGACCTGCTGCTTCTGGGTCTGGATACTCCCGGAGGGCTGGGCCAGTCCATGCGGGAAATGATCAAATTGATCCTCAATGCACCGGTCCCGGTGGTGATCTGGGTCGGGCCGCCTGGAGCCCATGCCGCTTCAGCCGGGGTCTTTCTCGTGGCCGCCTCCGATGTGGCGGCCATGAGCCCTCAGACCAGCATCGGTGCGGCCTCACCCGTGGCCATGGGCGGGAAGGAGATCCCGGAGACCATGGCCAAAAAGATCCAGAACGATTTTATGAGCCTGATCCGCGGCATGGCCGAGGCCAAAGGGAGAAATGTCCAGTGGTATGAAAAATCGGTCGAAGAGGCGGTGAGCATCACCGCTTCCGAAGCGGTTCTGAAAAAAGTGGTGGACCTGATGGCCGTAAGTCCCGAAGACCTCATGATCCAGATCGGGGCCAAAGGCCTTTTCAAGGCACAGGCTATCGGACCCTTTTCCGAAAAAGAATTTGAGATCATTGCCTATGAACCCGGCTTCAGGTTCACCCTGCTCTCCTGGCTGCTCCACCCTCAAATCGCCTATTTTCTGCTCCTCGGCGGAATGGCCGGACTGTTCTTCGAGCTGACCAACCCCGGGGCCATCTTTCCGGGAGCTTTCGGGGCCATCTGTCTTTTGCTCGGACTCTACGCCATGGCTGTCCTGCCCACCACTGCAGCCGGCCTTTTGCTCATCGTCCTGAGTCTGGTTCTGTTCATTCTGGAAATCGCGGTCACCAGCTTCGGCCTGCTGAGCATCGGGGGCGTGATCTGCCTGTTCATCGGCTCGATGATCCTCTACAAATTCGAATACGGACTGGTCATGCTGCCGCTGAAAGTGATCCTGCCCACCGTCCTCGCCGTTTCCGGCTTTATGGTCCTGGGCGTCTATCTGATCACCAAGGCCCACCGCCGCCCCAGGCAGACCGGATATCAATCCATGCAGGGGCTGCCCGCAACCGTTATTAAATGGTCGGACGGGCAGGGACGCATCCGGGTCCGCGGTGAAATCTGGAAGGCCAGATCTAAAGACGGCACTTCCCTGAACTCGAACGACCAGGTCCGGGTCACGGGGGCGGATGGCTTGACCCTCTTTGTCCAGCCGGAGGAAACCAACAATCAGCATCAAGGAGAACAGCAATGAACAGTCTCTACACCTACCTTCCCATCATCGTCCTGGTAGTCCTGTTTCTGGCCTCGGCCATCAAGGTCCTGAACGAATACCAGCGGGCCGTGGTCTTCAGACTCGGACGCGTCTTGAAGGCCAAAGGCCCCGGCCTGATCATCCTCATTCCGATCATCGATAAGATGATCAAGGTCTCCCTGCGCATCCTGGCCCTGGATGTCCCGGCCCAGGACGTGATCACCAAGGACAACGTCAGCGTCAAGGTCAATGCGGTGATCTACTTTCGGGTCCTGGACCCGGTCAAGGCCATCCTGGAGGTCGAGGACTACATGTTCGCCACCTCCCAGCTCTCCCAGACCACCCTGCGCAGCGTCTGCGGCGCGGCGGAGCTGGATGAGATCCTGACCCACCGGAATAAGATCAACGACCAGATCCAGGTCATCCTGGACGAACATACCGATCCCTGGGGGATCAAGGTCACGAATGTGGAAGTCAAGTACATCGACCTGCCCCAGGAAATGCAGCGGGCCATGGCCAGGCAGGCGGAAGCGGAGCGGGATCGACGCTCCAAGGTCATCAATGCCGAAGGCGAATACCAGGCGTCCACCCGGCTGGCCGAAGCCGCGGAAATCATCAGCCATCACCCGGAGGCCCTGCAGCTGCGTTACCTGCAGACCATGCGCGAGATGACCTACGAAAGCAAGGCCTCGACTATTCTGCCCATCCCCCTGGATATCTTTCAAACCCTGGCCCCGAAGAAGAGTGGGGAGTGAAGAAGCGTGGAACGGGGAACTCGGAAGTGAAGAAAGGCGGAACGCGGAGCGCGGAGCGCGGAACGCGAAAGTGAAGAGTGGGGAGTGGGAGGTTTCAGGTGTCGGGTGTCAGCGCCGGCCGCTGGCCGCAGACGTCCAGTTTGATCGAAAAAGAAACTTTGGGAAGAAATCGCGGTCGGTATCGCTATCGCTATCGGAATCGAAGTCTTTATCCTCATCATATCATTTCTCGATACCGATTCCGATAGCGATAGCGATGGGAAAAATCTGAAGTTTCATACGAGCCCTGCCTCTGGCCGGGCTGACCAGCCAGTTTGATCAATGAAGAAACTGAACATGCAAACAAGAGATTGCAGGATTGAGAACCGGTCACAGGGTTCTCTTTCGCGACCTCGCCGGAAGCGTTCGAGCGAAAGAGAGCTCTGTGATCGGTTCGTGGATTCAGTTGAAGTTTCATACGAGGCCGGCCTCTGGCCGGGTGGACCGGCCAGTTTGATCGAGTAATGAAACCTAAAAAATGATAGCTGGGTAGCGAGGAGGAGGAGGACTAGTCCGAGCGCAGGGCCTGGATAGGTATGAGATTGGCGGCCTGCTTGGCCGGATAGTATCCAAAAAAAATCCCCACGGCAGCGGAAACCCCGACCCCGAGAAATACCGCCGGAAAAATCACGGCGAACCCCCATCCGGAGTACCTGGCAATCCCGTAGGAAATCCCCACGCCGATCAGGATGCCCAAACAGCCGCCCAGCAGGGAGAGGATCACCGATTCCATGAGGAATTGTCCCTGAATATCCTTTTTCTGAGCGCCAAGGGCCCGGCGTATGCCGATTTCCTTTTTTCGTTCGGCCACGGAAACCAGCATGACATTCATGACCCCCACCCCGCCCACAACAAGCGATATACTGCCGATGGACCCCAGGAGCAGGGTGAACATGCGCATCTGCTTCTGCATGTGCTCGATCATCTGTTCGGCGCTGAGCACCTCAACAGGCATTGGCCGGGGCAGCCGCTCAAAGTATTGCTGAACGGTCTGCACGACCCGATCATGCGGAATATCCGGTTTTTTCAGGGCCATGACGGACTTGATCCCGTTATTGCCATGCAGCCGTCCGGCGGTTGAAATGGGGATCATCAAACCCTTGATCGCTTCATAGGCCCGCATTCCGCCCAGTGATGCCGTGGAAAGCTCTCCGACGATGGTGAACAGACGATCCTGAAAATAGATATCACTGCCCACCAGGGTCTGCAGGCCCATGGCCCGAAGCTTGGGGACCAGGTCACCCCCGACCACGGCCTGGTACATGAGATGATCGAGGTCCGAGATGAATCGTCCCCGGGCCAGATCGAGCTGATTGATATGAAAAAAAGACCGGGTTACGCCCACAGCAGGGACATCCTCCCGCCGGCCTTCGTACCGCAGCACTCCGTGCACTGAAATATACGGTGCGACATCCTCAATAACGCCGCTTGCCTCAGGCAGAGCCAGGACATCCTTCAGACGGAAGGACTGTTCCGCACCTGAATTGCCGTCCTGTCCCCATTCTTTTTGAATTCGCAGCACATCGGTGCCCATCTCCATGAATTGTCTCATGCTTTCACGCTGGGCCAGGGTGCCCACAGAGACCAGGGCAATAACCGAACCGATCCCTATAACAATCCCCAAAAGGGCCAGTATCGTCCGCTGCTTGGATGAAGCCAGACTGCGCACGGCTTCCTGTATATTGACCTTCAGCAACATAAGATAGTATTTCAAAGCTGGATTCCACCCGCAATCCAAAGGTTCCAGGTTCAGACGGCGCTGTACTCATCCAAGCATCACCCCGTCCTGCATGTGCGTTTTGCGGCCGCATTGGGAAGCAATCCTGGGATCATGAGTGATCACGACCAGGGTAATGCCGTTCGCGGCGTTCAAGTCAAGAAACAGATCCATGATATCCTGGCCCACTTGTGTATCCAGGGCCCCGGTGGGCTCGTCCGCCAGGATGATCGAGGGGTCGCCGCTCAGGGCCCTGGCAATGGCCACCCGTTGCTGCTGGCCCCCGGAAAGCTCCGAGGGCTTGTGGTCCCGGCGGTCATCCATGCCCACCATGGCCAGAGTCGACCTGCCTCTGTCAATCTGCTCCTTGCTTTTCATCCCTCTGTAGGTCAGGGGAAGACAGACGTTCTCCAGGGCGCTCAGCTTGGGAAGCAGGTTGAATTGCTGGAACACAAAGCCGATTTTCCGGTTGCGGACAGAGGAAAGCTCCGCATCGTTCAGGACTGAAGTCTCCTTTCCCTCGAGATAATAGCGGCCGGTATCAGGCAGGTCCAGAAACCCCATAATGTTCATAAGGGTGGACTTTCCGCAGCCTGATGTGCCCACGACCGCCAGCAGATCCCCCGTGTTGATCTTCAGATTGACGCCTTTGAGCACCTCCAGGGTCACCGGTCCCATCTGGAAAGACTTGCGGATGTCTTCCAGACGAATGAGAGTTGAATCTGCCTCTTGTGTGTCCATACTTATAAATCCAAAGCTGGCTCCGCCCGCAACCCAAAGGTTCCATATCCAACAAGGACTTCAACTGCATCGGAGCAACTCATTTTCTTGTTTTCTATGACAGCGATGAACCGATATGTCTAAGGCATGGAGCGATTTCCGGACCGGGCCTGGCTCGGTCCCTGGCTGTTCCACCCGAACAGTTTATCCCCTGGCTCGAGGCCGGAGAGGATTTCCACCGAACTCAAGGTGGTGATGCCGGTTTCCACTGCACGTTCCTGAATCCGGCCGTCCGCTCCAAGCAGTTTGACCCTAGGTTCGCCTCTGACCATCCGAACACAGGTCAAAGGGGCCAGGAGTGCCTTTTGCTTTTCATACACCCGCACCTCAAGATCGGCGGACATTCCCATCCGGATCTGCTCCAGGCTTTGTGCATCAAGGTCCGGAAAGACCACCCGGACGTCAAACGTCGCTCCCCGGCCTTTGGAACCGGAAGCCGCCTGGGCCGATATATGGGAAACCCGGCCCTCGAGGAGAGTATCCGGAAAGGCAGCCCCACTGGCTTTGACCGGCTGCCCCAGGGAAATTTTATGCACATCGATCTCATCCACCGCGGTTTCCACTGTGACCCCGCTCAAATCACCTACGGCCAAAAGGTTCGTACCGGCGGTGATCTCGGCGCCCTTCTCCAGAGAGACCCTTTCATCGTCCCGGCTCACAGGCTGGATCACCACCCCGGAGACCGGAGCCCGAATCTCTCTCCCGGCCATTTGTCTCTCGAGCCTGTCAAGTTCAACCTCGGCGTTCTCCAGCTCCATTTCGGCCAAAGCAAGATTTTCCTGACTGGCTTTGCTGCGGACGGAGGCAAGTTCCTCCCGGGCCGCCTGGACATCCACTCGGGCATTTTCCATTTGACGTTTAGCGCTTTCCACTTCTTGAGCCGAAATAATCCCCTTTTCAAAAAGAAGCGTGGCCTCCTCCAGTTTCCGCTGATTGACCTCCAGTTCGTCTTTGGATTTGGCCAGGCTCCTTCTGGCCCTGGTCACCTCCGTGCCCGACTCCCATTCCAGAAGCTGCCTGAACTTCTGATTGGCCTTGATGTAATTGCTCCTGGCCTTGCGCAGTTTGATCTCCAGATCAGAGGTATCAAGAAGCAGCAGCAGTTTTCCTTTGTCCACCACCTGGCCGAAGGAAAATTTCCGCTCCTCAATTTTGGCGTCAAAGGGCGCGCTGACCACGATCTCCTCCAAAGGCTTCAAGGTGCCTGCCAGAGAAACCGAAGCAGACATGGGCCGCTGGGCCAAGGTATACACATCGCTTCGATGTTCGGAGCCGGATGACTCCGAAGGCATCACCCCCTGTATTTTTTTCAGGAGGACATCGCCCTGAAAGGCGTACAGTCCAAAGCCCAGAAAGAAGCCGATAATCACAACAGTGGAAACCACCCGGATCACCTGCACTCTCTTGACCGCTTTCTGCAGAAGCTGGTTTTTTTCTTCCAGATCCTGATAGGCCTGGCCGAGCTTGCGGGCGTCCGCTTCCTGTCTGAGCTGCAGTTTCTTGAGTTCGCTTATGTCGGAAAAGACCAGAATCACGGCTTTGCTGTCCTGAGTCCCGTTCAGGTCACGGAGGTAGGACGATTTCATGAAAAGAGTCAGCTTCGATCCATCGGCCCTGGTGTAGTCTATCGTGGTGGACAGACCGCTGCCCTGTTCATAAACCGCATCGAGAAGCACCTGGTTGAAGGCGTCGTTCTCTTCTGATCCGGCCATGAACACCCGAGCAAAGGTTTCGTTCAGGACGGCTTCGGAATCAAGACCCAGGATATCACCGGCTGCTGCATTGAACATGATGATCCGGCCCTGGAAATCCAGAGCCATAACCCCGTCAGCCATGTTTTCCAGAATATTATGAAAAAAATCCTCAGCCGGCATTTCAGTTCTCGACTCCAGTGTTTCCCAGCATCCAGGTCTTGTCCCCGAGCAGGGCCTCCTCCAGTTCCTCCCGCCGCGGTTCAAACTCGATCTCCCAGGTTTCGAGGGTGGTGGCCAGGAGTTGATCCAGGGAGGTCAGGGTGTTTTCGTAGGCCACGATAGCTTTGATTTCAGCCAGGCGGTCATTCCGCAGTTTGTCCTGGTCCAGAATAAAATCATTGTTGGAAATGCGACCCATCTTGAACTGCAGTTCGCTGACTTCAAAACTTTTTTCCGAAAGCGAGCGGGTGCGCCTGGCCAGATCCACCTGTTTTTGAGCGGATTCAACCTGCCGAACCGCTGTCCGGACCTCATTTTCCAAGTTTTCCTCACGGGTGCGAACCTCCAGCCCCGCCTTTCGAAAAGCGATTCTGGCGGACAAGAGAGGGGATTCACGGGCGTACTTGGCCTCTCCATAGATGGGCAAGGGCACGTCCAGAAAAAGTCCCACGCTCCATTCGTCCCGCCTGTAGTCCGGATCGGTTCTTCGTTCATGCCAGCCCTGTCTGTAGCTGGCATCGGCCGACAGCTCCCACAGTCTCTCGTTTTCAACCTCCATGATTTGCACTCGTGCGATGCGCTGCTGGTTCAAGGCGCTCAAGTACCCTGCGTTCCGTTCGAATGCAATGTCCAGGCACTCTTGGAAGTCGGGGGTGATTTTTCTGTATTGTACGCTTTCCGTGGGGATAATCGTGATATCCCGGCCGATGTTCAGCGCACTCAAAAGCGCAAGCCGGGCATCTTCCAGTCTGGAATTGGCGCTTTCCACGGCCAGTTCCTGACGAACCAGGTTGGCTTCCGACTGCAGGATTTCATTGGCGGCCCGCCGCCCCGAGTCAATAAGGGCCTGGGTTATCTCCAGCTGTTCCCGGGCCTGCTCCAGAGACGAACGCTGCACCTCCACATCTTGATACGCGTTTAATAAACGCCGATAGGCAAAGATCACGCTGCTTATGGTGGAAATGACCCTGTCCCGCAAGGCTCTGACGGCATCCTCCTCTCTGATGGCGGCTTTTTTTACGGAAGCCCGGTTATACTCGATCCCGCCTCCCTTGAGCAGGGGCTGACTGATGTCCACGCCCCAGGCCGAATCAAAAGGGTCCTCTCTCAGGGTGCTCCCTGAGTCGTTCAAACGGCTCGTCTCGGCCCTGTTGTCCCAGACAAAGGCTATTTCAGCCCCGGTGGGAATCTTCTGGGAGATCCGGGTGACCACCGAAGCCCCTGAGCGCCGTCTCCTGATGTCTGCATCAGAACTGTCCTCATCTCTGTAAACAGTGGCGTCTTCTGACAACTGGGCGTCGGCACCCATGGATATCTCCAGTTCCGGATGAAACTTGCGCAGCTCGCGGCCAAGGTTGAATTGCTGCAGGACCCGGTCCAGGTAGGCGCTTTTCAGCCCTCTATTATGTCTCAGGGCCAGAAAAACCGCCTCCGTCAGACTCATTTCCATTTTTCGAGGGAATGTTTGAACATCCTTGGCAAGTATCGGACGGCACGGCAAAGTAATCAGAACAAATCCGAACACAAGGCAGGCAAGACGAGAGGATGAAAGTCTGAATAGCATGAGGAATTGACGAGAGTTGTGCACTGGGTTCACAAATTGCTATAAAAGACCTTTGCTGGCCGTACCACAAACAGGCAAGGGGTATGCCGAAGAAAGATCAGAACCGAAAAAGTCCCCCGGAAACGGACGATCCGGACCAGACACTCAGCCGCCAGCCAGTTGCACAGCAGCAGAAAAAAATGGACCAGATGCATGCCTCCCAGATCCGCGATCTGAATAGCCGCGGGCCGGGAATACAGGGCAAGAGCCAGGGAGCCGGGACTCACCGCCAGAAGTGCTGCCCTGCGCTGGGCACAACTGCCAGGGGGGTCAAGGCCAGAAAAGGCAGCCAGTGCCCTGACGGGAGGCAGAGGCTGACCAGTCCTGTGGACAGCAGGGCCAGAGCGGCCCGAAATGCGAAGGAGCCCGAGATCCTGCCCTCCCCAATCATCTGCCGGGCCTAATCTTCACAAAAATTTGGATAAATTCCGGAAACCGGCCGCTACAGGGTCCTTTGAATCAATGGTCCTGTGCGTTCATGTCCCTGCAGCCCTTCTGGCAATCCTTGATTTTGGCGGGATCGTCCAGGACCTCGGCGCAGCCCCAAGTGCATGATTCGAGCGCTCGATCCCGGTTTCTACCACGCTGAATCCGGTACTGCAAGTAGCCACTGCAGCCTACTTTTTCATTGTAAGGCAGGCCCTGGCAGAAGGTGTCAAAGAGCACATCCCTGCACGGCCCTCCGGCCATGCCCGTCTGCCAGTTCAGCATCAGGGCTCCCAGAATCAATGCGATAAAGATGAATGTCCTGATCATAAATACTCCATATTGAACATCAATCGGGTACATTTACCGCGCCAAAACCATATTGTCAATACGGCAATTGCCTGGATTCCGGCCTCCGCCGGAATGACGGACAGGAGACTGGATTCCGGCTCCCGGATCCGGGTCCGGGACAGACCCCGCCGGAATGACGGATAAGAAAATGAGGCTTCACTTCCGCGCTCCGCGTTCCGCCTTTCTTCACTTCCGCGTTCCGCGTTCCGCGTTTCTACACTTCCGAGTTCCGCGTTCCGCGTTTCTGCACTCCTCACTCCTCACTCCTCACTCTCTCACTTTCATCCGTCGTGAGTTCCCAGTCGCCTGACCGGCAGGCCTCCAGAATGGCCTGGACCAGGGTCTGCCAGCGCTCCCGGAGATAGGTGCCCTGGGCGATCTTTTTGAACTGCTCCGGCCAGATGTTGGCCCGGTTCATACGGTAAAAGGCCTGCCACTGGTTTCTGACCCCCCTGGCCCGGAAGGCCCGGTCGGTGAATTCCTCGACAATGGCGAAAATGGCCTGATTCGGCTCATAATGGAACTCTTTGAGCGCGGTCTCGATCTTGCCCAGCACATTCTTATGGGCCTCCTCCAGGTAGCGCTGCAGGGATTCGGCGTTGGTGATTTTTTCCCGCTGCACAAGATTCTTTAGTGAAAACTTCAGGGAACTCAACATGTTGAACTTTTTGAGTTCGATGCGGTCCGGCGTCAGGTTATCCATCTGCTTGCGGATTCGGTGCTGGATGAGCCCCCGAAAGGAAAGCTTGAAGGAAATCAGGATATCCAGGGCCTCCTGGATCAAGCGAAAGTTGTATCCGGTCACCGTGCACAAGGCATAGAGCTGCTGCAGGAAATCCGTCCCCTCCGCCTCTGAAAGAAACCCGAGTCGTCCCGATCCCTTCAGGATCCGACCCACCCCTTGTTTGGCTTCCTCCGTGGTGAAAGACAGGGATTCGTCCAGGTTGAGAAACTTATTGGAAAGATGGGCCCTGATTTCGTTCAAAAAATAATAGAAGGCCCCGTCATAGGATTTCTCTTCGGCCCGCTGCCGCTCGATCTTGTCCAGATCCGGTATGCCGGTATCCTGTTGGGCCTCCTCAATGACTTCGGTGATACTGCGTACGAAATGGACGTTGGAACTGTCCCTGATCTGAAAGAGTTCGTTCAGGAATTTTTCGAATTGATGCACATTCTCCTGCCAGACATTCTCGAACAACTCCAGAAACTGCTGTTCCTCGTTGCTGCCGATAGTTTCCGCACCCAGAATGGTTTCCGGCCTCGCCCGGGTGAAAAGTCTCTCGATCTCCTGTTGCAGGGCCTGGAGCTGCTCTTGGTTTTTCCGGACGTAACGGGCGTCGATGTTTTCAATATGCGCGGTCAGGTAAGCCAGAGCCGGATCCAGAACCTCGCTGCGCACCTCGTCCCCGTTCGAACAATCCGCAACCACGAGTTCCGCAAAAAGCGTGCCCTTGCTCTGGATCTGTTCCGAGATGTCCGTGCAGTTGGCCAGGTTGTCCCCGAGTTCCTCACCGGCCACGGTGCGGTTCAAGACCATCAGGCTCCAGTCATGCAGGGGAAGTTCCGGCACCGCCCTGGCGCAGGTGTCGTAAAGATGGATGTCGGTTTCATTCCAGCTGTCCCCACTCGGGGAGGGCAGGCGGACAAAAAACAGCAGATCCACATCATGGGCCAGGATTTTCAAAAGCCGTTCTTCATGGCCGAGGCCGGTATCCCCCAGACCGGGCATGTCCACGAAACCGATCTCCGAGACATCGGCATCCGGGAAGGGGCACTGGATCCTGACCTCCTGCACCGCGAAAAAAGCGGACTGCGGCTGGTTCGAGTCGGCCGACGTCCGGCTGACGTAGTCCCTGATCTGATCCCTGGTGATCTGCCTGGGTTCCTGGCCCAGGAGCTCCCGATACTGGGGATAGGCTTCGTGGTAACGCTGCAGGGAGGCATATTGGGCTTTGGCCACCGCCGAATGCTTTTTTTCAGCCGGCAGCTCCGGCAGAACCCCGGCCGCGAACGCGTTCAGGCTCAAAGGTTTCGCCCCCAGCTCCAGTTTCTCGAAATAGGGTGCAATCACCTCGTCCAGAAAAATCGAAGGGGCATAAAAGCTTACCGTGGCAACGATCTCCCCCTGATTGTTCATGATACTGCTGCGCACCCCGGTGCAATCCGTCCGGTTGCCGTCGGGTATCTCCCGGGGCCCCAGTCCGGTGAGGGTCTGCAGAAGCCGGCTCTTGCCCTGCCTGGCCAGCCCGACCATCCCGATATTCAGGGTCTGCCTGGAAAAACGCGAACGGAGCTTGTCCAGACGTCCAAGCTGGGAGGCGATCTCGCTCCTCAACTCGGAACAGCGTTGCTGCAGCGAAGCCAGCTGCAGCCGGTTCCCCTGGTCAATGGACTGCTTGAAGGTCTCTTCTTCATCCAGAAACCGTGTCAACAGTCCCTGCATCTCTTCAAGGCTCGCCTCGATGCGCTTGATCTTTTCCAAAAGCGGTCGGCGCCGGGACACGATATCCCGCGCCTGCTCTGTTCTGCTCATAAGCTCTCCTTTCGGTCTTCGCCGCAGGCCTCTGCACAAAGACCCACACTCTATATCCGATTTCAAATACCAGCAGGGCTGAAGGGACCGCCCGCCGAAATTACCGTATCACCCTCAATCCTACAGGGGAGACCACAAAAGATCAAACTGTATTTTGCAGCGCTTGACAATCCTTAAAAATCTCAATAAGAGAAGAAAGCCCCTGATAAAACAGGGCTTATAGTCGGTTGGAAATGGAAATCCGATCCCTGCAAACTCCCGGATCCCTCAATAGCCTGAAGCAAGAGAGCGTGCGCATGAAAGCAGCCAGTTTTCAAGGCGGATTGGCCCTGCCTGTTCCGGATAAATTCGAATCCCAAGCCATAACCACCCTGCCTGCTCCTGACAGGGTTCTGCTTCCTTTGCTTCATCACCCGGAGCAGGCTTATGAGCTGCAGGTAAAAAAAGGAGCGCTTATCAAGCAGGGACAGCCTGTCGGCGAAGGCGTATCTAGCCTGGTTTTGGCCCCGATATCCGGGAAAGTCGAGGAGATCAACAAAAACTTCAAGCTGCCAGGCGGAGCCCTCACCACGGCCATACGCATCGCAGCCTCCGACGAGGAATTTCCTGACGAGGCACCGCCGGCAGTCCCAGACTCCGGCACCCTCCAAAAGATACTCGGCACCGGCCTCAGCGAACTCAGCGAAAGCCCTGTCCCGCTGTTTGAAAAACTGCGCTCCATCCGTTCCAAACGGGTCCGGACCCTGATCATCAACTGTCTGGATGAATTTTTCATCCAGGGGCGCTCGGCTGCCCTGGCTTCGCAACACACCCCTGACCTTCTGGCGGGCATCGATCTCCTTGTACAATATTCAGGTGCCGAATCCGCGGTTATTACGGTGTATGCCGAGTCCGCCCAGGCCCTCCAGTCCCTTCAGGAAAGCGGGACAAAATGTCACATCCTGCCGGTCAAGGCCAAGCACCCACAGCATGCGGAAAAACTCCTGGTTACGGCGGTCACCGGCCGGGAATACGACGTAGACCTGACTCCGGAAGACCTCGGCGTCAGCGTCATCAGCGCCGAGACCGCCTATTGGGTTTCCAGGGCGGTCAATCGCCGGGAAGCCGCTCTCGACAAGCTGCTCACGGTTGCCGGCGGCAGTTTGAAAGAACCCCGGAACTGTTTCGTTCGAATCGGCACGCCCCTGCAAGAGGTCTTGACCCACCTTGGCCAGGATATTGCAGACGGGGACAAGGTCATCCTGGGCGGCCCCTTGTCCGGACAGGCGGTTTCCGATCCGGACACCCCGGTCACCCAGCAGACCCACCTCGTTTTTATCCAGAAAAAGACGGACCTGCATGTCTTTTCCCAGGATGCGGTTTGCTTTAAATGCGGTCTGTGTGTCCAAATCTGCCCCATGCGGCTGATGCCTTTTCTTATTTCCGGTTTTTCCGAAGGCGGACTCTATGATCTGGCTGAAAAAAACAGTCTGTTCACCTGCATCGAGTGCGGCTGTTGCGCCTATGTCTGTCCGGTGAATATCCCCATGGTCCAATGGATACAGCTCGGAAAATCCGCGATTCGCGCACAAAGGAGTTAAGGCTATGCATTCGCTCAGGCTTGTTGTTTCCCCGCACCCGCACCTGCATAGCGGACAGAGCCTGTCCGCTATGATGCAGCAGATTATGATCGCCCTGCTTCCGGCCGTGATCTTCGGGGTCTATCTCTTTGGTTTCGATGCCCTACGGGTGATCATCCTCTCCATGGGCTCGGCCGTAGGCTGGGAATATCTGATCCGCAAAGCCAGTCAAAGGCCCGGCCGGCTGACCGATCTCACGGCTCTGACCAGCGGGCTGATCTTTGCCATGCTTCTTCCCGCCTCTATCCCCTGGTGGATCATCCTCCTCGGCACTTTGATCATGATCGGCCTGGGCAAGGAGGTTTTCGGCGGCTTTGGCACCAATCCCTTCAACGGGGTGCTCATCGCCTGGGTGGTCCTCAAGATGTCCTATCCGGACTTTATGCTGGACTGGCCGGCGATCGCCATGAACGCCGATCTGGCAACCACACCCATGGAAGTTTTTAAAACGCAGGGTCCGAGCTTTGTGCAGGAGTCTTTTTCCCTGAGCGAGATGTTTTTCGGCTTCACGACCGGCCCCATCGGGCAGGGATCGGCCTTCTGCCTGCTGCTGGGCGGCGGCTGGCTCTTGTACAAGAGAGTTGTGGATTGGCGGATTCCGCTCTGCTACCTGGCCGGTGTTTTTGTTTTTTCCGGCCTCTTCTGGGCTCTGCAGATCGGATCGGGCAATGCCGATCCCCTGTTTCACCTCTTTGCAGGCGGAACCATGCTTGCAGCCTTTTTTCTGGCCACAGACCCGCCGTCAAGCCCGACCACCCCGGACGGAATGATCCTCTTCGGCCTGCTGGCCGGAGTCTTGACTGCGATCATCCGCATGTGGGGGATCTGGCCGTTTGGGGCCTGTTATGCGGTTTTGATCATGAGTATGTTCACCCCCTTTCTGGATAAAATAGCACCTGAGGTTTACGGGAGGTAAGACGCTGTGACTGCACGTGAAATCGTTCGCATGGTCCTCGTCTTGACGATTGTTACCGGGATTTGGGGGGGACTCCTTTCCCTGGTCAAAATCGCCACGGAAGATCAGATCCAATACCAGCGGATCACGAACATCAAGGCCCCGGCCCTGAAAAGGGCCTTAACCGTTGAGTACGACAACGATCCGATCAAGGATCGAAAAACCATAGTCATCGGGACCGACTCAAAAGGCAAGCCCATTGAAAGGGCGGTATTTCCGGCCAAACAAAAGGGAAAAATCGTGGCGGTCGGTTTTGAGGCCTATGGCGGCGGATATGAGGGAGATATCGGGGTGATGCTGACTATTCTGGTGGAGGAGGATACGCTGGGCAGCATTGCCATCACGACCCACACCGAAACTCCGGGAGTGGGGACGATTGCCTTTCAAAACGATACGTTCATGAATCAGTTCAAAAACAGATCCCTGAATACGAATCTGTCCCCCGGCGGCGGCAATGTCGATGCGGTGACCGGGGCCACTTACACTTCCGACGGCGTGGCCAAGGCGGTGCAACAGGGAATTGAAATTTACAAAAAACATAAGGAAGATATTCTCTGAGAATTTCATCAAACAAGTATGTATAGGCTTTAAGAAAATGATTTTGGATTTTGTTGCTGTAAGATCTTGATTTTCTTCCATTCAGCAATAGTATACCTTCAATCTTATTTCTTCAATTCTATAAAGGAGTTGGCTTCATGTCGAGAATCGTTGATGAATTCACAAAGGGACTCTGGAAGGAAATCCCCCCGTTCCGCTTTGTCCTCGGGTTGTGTCCGGTCCTGGCCGTGACCTCCAGCGTCAGCAGCGCCCTGGGACTCGGCTGCGGGGTGATATTTGTGCTCATGGTCAGCAACACCCTGGTTTCAACCTTTCGGCATCATATCCCTTCCAAGATCCGGGTTCCGGTCTTTATCGTCATCATCGCCTCGGCAGTAACCATTGTAGAGCTGATGATGGAAGCCTATTTTTATTCCCTGTACGAAGTCCTGGGAATCTGGATCCCCCTGATCGTGGTCAATTGCCTTATCCTGGGCCGGGCAGAAGCCTTCGCCAGAAAAGAGGCCGTACACTTGGCAGTGGCCGACGGATTGGGCATGGGGATTGGTTTCACAACCTCCTTGGTTGTCCTGGCCAGCATCAGGGAAGTCATCGGAGCCGGAACCTGGTTCGGCCTGCAGGTCATGCCCAAGGCCTATCTCGGTTTTGAACTTTTCCAGCGGCCGCCGGGAGCGTTTATCTGCCTCGGTCTCATGCTGGCTGTGATCAACTTCATCTCCCTGAAAACCGAAAAAAAGGGCGCTGCCTGTTAAATCGCAACAAATGTGTGGGGCAGTCCCTTGAAACGCTCAACAGAAAACCGGATCTGCACGATTCAAACGCACATCTTAGGAAAGGGATTTCGCTATGGCTGATTATCTGCTCATGATGGTCACGGCAATCTTTGCCAATAACATCCTCTTGATCCGTTTTTTGGGCCTCTGCCCCTTTGTCGGGGTTTCCACAAGCCTGGAAAGCGCCCTGGGCATGTCTGCGGCCGCCTTGTTCGTCAATGTTCTGGCCAGCACGATTTCCTGGAACGTCTATAATTTCCTGCTCGTTCCTTTGGAACTGGAATATCTGCGGACCGTTGCCTTCATCCTGGTGATTGCCTCTCTGGTGCAGCTCGTGGAGATTATTCTCCAGAAAGTCGCCCCGGCTCTGTACCGGGCCTTGGGAATTTACCTGCCCTTGATCACCACCAACTGTATGATCTTCGGGGTGGCGGTCTTGAATATTCAAGAAAAGCACAGCTTCATGGAAACTATTGTCTATGCTTTTGCCACGGCCATCGGCTTCAGTCTGGCCCTGATCATTCTGGCCGCGATCCGGGAGCGCTTCGCACTGGGCAAAGTCCCGGCCATGATGAGCGGTTTTCCAGCAGCCCTGATTACAGCCGGACTGATGGCCCTGTGCTTCACCGGCTTTATGGGTTTAGGCCAATAAGAGGGCTGTAACGACAATTTTTTTGAACATCAGGACCCATTGAGATACAGGAGCAGCATATGATCCCGATTCTGACGGCAATTGGAGCCATGGCCTTTCTCGGACTCCTCCTGAGCATTGTTCTCGGCCTCGCCGCCAAAGTGTTTTATGTGTATGTCGATCCTCGGATCGAACAGATATGCGATGCTTTGCCCGGAGCCAACTGCGGCGGCTGCGGTTATGCCGGATGCAGCGACTTTGCCGAAGCCATCGTCTGCCTGGGGGCCTCTCCGGACGGCTGTGTCGCCGCCGGGGCCTCCACCACGGAAGCGGTCTGTTCGATCATGGGACTAAGCGCCGGGCTTGGCGAAAGGTATGTCGCCCGGATTTTCTGCCAGGGCGACGAGCAGAAGGCTGTGCAGCGATTCGATTACAACGGCGCTCTGGACTGCGCTGCGGCCATTGTCAGCACCGGCGGGGACAAGGCCTGCGAATTCGGGTGCGTCGGGCTGGGGACCTGTGTTCGGGCCTGCCCTTTTGATGCCATGGAGATGGGAGGCAACAGGCTCCCTCTTGTGGATCAGAACCTGTGCACCGGCTGCGGCAACTGCGTGCAAGCCTGCCCGCGGGAAATCCCCCTCTTGATTCCGATATCCCAGAAGACGGCCAATCTCTGTTCCAGTCACGAGGCCGGAAAAACGGTCAAGCAGGTCTGCAGCATCGGCTGTATCGGCTGCTCGGTATGCAAGAAGAAATGTCCGGAAGGGGCGGTGGACATGGAAGATAAGCTGGCTGTGGTCAATCCGGCCCACTGCACCGGCCAAGGGGTCTGCCTGGAAAAATGCCCCACCGGATCCATGGTCAGTCTGCAATCCCCGGCACTCGAAAAACCCGAAGCTTCATCTGCTCAGGAAACAGCCTGAAGCAGCCGCTCTCGTAACGATCAATCTTAAATCTTCAATCTTAAATCTTCAATGTCCCATGTCTCTCTATCCTGACACTGAAAAAGGCGAGGTGGTGCATCTCCTGCCGGAAAACCGCGCCCGGATCAAAATTCCGAAGCGTTCCAATTGCTGTGGCTGCGGACACAGGAGTTTTTGCGATCCCTTTGGATCCGAGCACATGCTTTTGGATGTGGACAACAGTCTGCGCGCCGGAACCGGACAGCAGGTTGAAGTGGCCTTTCATGCGGAAAAACAAAGCAAGGCCATCCTTATTTTATATTTGATTCCCCTTTTCTCCCTGCTTTTAGGGGCGGTACTCGGCAACAGCCTCAATCCCCTGGGCAACCAGGACGCCTCGGCCTCTGTCTGCAGCATTGGATTCACGGCTCTGTCCTTTCTGGGCATCCGCTACTATACCAAAAGAAAGGCTGCTTCCACCCCAGTTTCCCAGCCAAAAGTCGTCAAAATTATTCAATGATTTCGATCACAATTCAAATCGCAAATTGGCCTGGCCGCCCTCGCTTCGCTCCAGATCTACCTGAATCGTTCCCCCTTTCTTGAGTCTGCCGAACAGGATCTCATCCGCCATTCGGTCTTTGACTTCGCTCTGAATCACCCTGGCCAGAGGCCTGGCCCCGTAATCCGGGTCATACCCCTTTTGGGCCAGCCAGGCCCTGGCCTCTTCAGACAGTCTCACCGCCACCTTCTTTTCCCTGAGCTGGTCGTTGAGCTCCTGCATGTACTTGTCCACAATCAGTTCCATAAGATCCTGGCTCAGGCTGTTGAAAGGGACCATACCATCCAGCCTGTTTCGAAACTCAGGGGAAAAGTATTTCTTGGCGGCAGTCAAGCCCATCTTGGCCCTGTCTTCCTGTTTTTCCTGTCCAAATCCGATATTCGTGCCACTCATCTCCCTGGCCCCGATATTGGAGGTCATGAGCAGAATCACATGCCTGAAATCCGCCTTGCGCCCGCTATTGTCGGTCAGGGTCGCATAATCCATGATTTGCAGCAGAATATTGAACAGATCCGGATGGGCCTTTTCAATCTCGTCAAGCAAAAGCACGCAGTAGGGATGCTTGCGAATGCCTTCGGTCAACAGCCCTCCCTGATCAAATCCGACATACCCGGGGGGCGAGCCGATCAGCCTGGCCACAGCATGGGATTCTGCATACTCACTCATGTCAAAACGCAAAAAATGAACCCCCAAGTTCCCGGCCAGCTGCTTGGCCAGTTCGGTTTTGCCCACACCGGTGGGCCCAACCAGCAGGAAGCTGCCCACCGGCTTTTGGCCTTCCCGGAGTCCGGCCCGGGAGCGCTTGATGGCCTGGGTCAGCATCCTGACCGCCTCTTCCTGGCCGAACAAAGTTTTGTACAGAGCTTCATCCAGGTTCCGGAGGCGTCCGAGATCCGACCCGCTGACCCGGGTAATGGGTACCCTGGCCATGCCGGCCACAACGGCTTCTATGTCCCGGGGCAGGATCTGTTTTCGTTTCTGCCGGGCTTTGGTCAGCGTCAGCCTGGCCCCTGATTCATCAACCACATCAATGGCCTTGTCCGGCAGATAGCGGTCCGGAAGGTGCTTGGCCGTGAGATCAACCGCGCTCTGCAATGCGGTCCGGGTATACTGCACCCCGTGGTGCTCTTCGTAATAAGGCTTCAAGCCCTCCAGAATGGAGACGCACTCTTCCAGACCTGGCTCGGCCAATTCAATCTTCTGAAAGCGCCTGGCCAGGGCCCGATCCTTTTCAAAAAGATTTTTGCATTCTTCGTAGGTGGTGGATCCGATGCATCTGAGGTCTCCGGAAGCCAGAACCGGCTTGAGTATGTTGGAGGCATCCATGGAGCCGCCGCTGGTGGCTCCGGCTCCGACAATGGTATGGATCTCGTCAATAAACAGGATGGAACGTTCCCTGCCTTTGGTCAACTCGCCAATAATCCCCTTGAGCCTTGATTCAAAATCCCCTCTGAATTTGGTGCCGGCCAGAAGCGAGCCCATATCCAGGGCATAAATCTGCATGTCCAGGAATTGTTCGGCCACTTCGCCCTGAGAGATTTTCAAAGCCAGTCCCTCGGCAAGGGCTGTTTTGCCGACTCCGGGATCGCCGACAAACAAGGGGTTGTTTTTGCGGCGTCTGGATAAAATCTGGACGGTGCGCTCGATTTCAATCTTCCGGCCTATCAGGGGGTCGATTTTTCCCTCCCGGGCCCGCTGAACCAGATTCTGGGTATATTTTTCCAAAAACCCCTCTTTCTCTTTCTTCGTTCCGGTCTGCGTCTTTTCCTGTTCTTCGGTCTGGGTATGAGCGATCTGCTCCAGGATATCCAAACGTTCAATACCCTGAGATTTCAAATAATACACGGCATAGGAATCATCTTCCTCCATCACCGCCGCCAGAAAGTCCCCCAGATCAACCTTGCCCTTCTCAGCTGACTGCACCTGAACAATAGCCCTCTGCAGAACCCGCTGGACGCTCAGGGTCTGAATGACTTCCTTGGCCTGGGTATTGGAATAAACCTCCATATGCTCGATGAAGTATCGTTCCAACTGCTTTTTCAAACGCGAGGTGTCGATCCCGCAGTTGTCTAAGGTATGCATTCCTTTGACATCAAGCAGGAAGGCATAGAGGATATGCTCCAAGGTCAAAAATTCGTGATGCCTGGTCCTGACTTCTCTGACGGACAGGGCAAAAATCTTCTCCAAATCTCTACTTAACATTTTATACCTCTTCCATAGTACACTGTAATGGATAATTTTCTTTTTTGGACAGATACCGAACTCTGGCTACTTTTGTTTCAGCTACTTCCGCTGTAAAGACGCCGCAGACGCCCACTCCCTTGCGATGGACATTGAGCATGATTTGAACCGCTTCATCTTCTGTCTTGGAAAAAACAGTCTGCAGGATATATACAACAAATTCCATAGTGGTATAATGATCATTATGCAGCAAAACTTTATACATAGGAGGTTCCTGGATGTCCTCATCCAGTTCAACATCCAGCTCGTGATCAGGATTTCCCAATCTCCGGCTCATAATGCTCAAGCCCCTTTTAAAATTGAAAAAACAAAGACTTGTACAAATGGCATCCAATCAGAGCGAAGCCTTTTCCGCCGACGGAGAGCACAATTCTGTGGCTGCAGCGATCAGTGTAATGTTTGAAGCCAATTCTATCGCAGAAAGCAGGCCAAGACAAGTCCTGTCTTTTCATCTTCCGGATCACCCGGAAATGATTGATGATCAGCATAAAAGTCAAATGGCGGTCAAGCGTTTCAAGCCCCTTTCCTCCAAAGGAGTTATATTGAACATTTGACCCAAACAGCAGAATGAACTATAAATCCTTTTTGTCTTCGGTCAATATCTCTCCCGGGTCCTTTTTTCAGACCCAAGCACAGTGAGTTATGCTTTAGGCCCAGCCACCCAGACTCATATCCGGGTGGTTTTTTTTTGGGGAGAAAACAATGTCCCGCAAAAAACTTCTGGTGATTGATAATTACGACTCCTTTACCTATAATCTGGTCCAGATGTTCTGTTGCTATGATCTTTTGATTGAGGTGCACCGGAACGATGCCGTGAGCCTCCAGGCCATACAAATCTTTCAACCCGACTACCTGCTCATCAGCCCCGGACCGAAAGATCCGGCAGGAGCCGGAATCTCCATGACCGTCATCTCCAGCTTCTTCAAGACCACGCCCATCCTCGGCGTCTGCCTTGGCCTGCAATGCCTGAACGAATGTTTTTCCGGAACCACCATCCGTGCGCCGGTGCCGGTCCACGGCAAGACCAGCCGAGTGATGCATAGAGGCCGGGATATTTTCAAGGGACTGCCGAGTCCTTTTACAGCGGCCCGTTATCATTCCCTTCAAGCCGAGCCCGCCCGGAACTCGGAACTCCGGGTCACAGCCAGAAGTGAAGATGGGGTGATCATGGGACTGGCGCACCGCAATCATCCGGTTTCCGGGGTACAGTTTCATCCGGAGAGTTTTCTTACCGAGTATGGTTTTCAGGTGATCAGCAATTTCCTCGGATTCAAACCGGTCAGAGGGCCCGAACGCGGCATGCGCTGCCCGGTGGATTGAACAACAGAGAAAACAGAACGATGATCCCACTTGACAAAGCCTTCGCTCCGGTCGACCGGGTGCACATTGAAGCCTTCAGGCTTCAGGAGCCTTTCCCGGATTTCGCGGCCTCCTTTGCTGCCCTGCCCGGGACTGTGGTCCTCTTGAGCGGCGGATCCCAGGATTCGGCCCGCTATCATATCCTGGCCACCCGGCCCTGGCTCACCTGCTCCGCTTTTGGCGAACGGATCAGGCTGGAATACGACAGGCACAGTTCTGAGTTCGAACAGGACCCCTTCGACTGTGTGAGCCGTCTTCTCCAAGCCAACCGAATAACAAATCCGAATCCCAAACTGCCCATTGCTGCCGGGCTCTTCGGATATTTCAGCTATGACCTTAAAGACCGGATTGAAAATCTTCCCAAAACCTGTCTCGATGATCTCCACCTCCCTGATCTGTATCTCACCGCCCCTTCTATTTTAGTGATTCAAGAGATCAGAACCGGCACAAGCCATCTCTGCCTGCCTCTTCGCAGGCATCAGACCGAAACGCACCTCGATGAGCAGCGCCGCTTCCTGGCATCCCGAGGCCGGTCAAAGCCCCCTGTCGAGCAGCAGGAATCGGCTCCGAGCGCCCTGCGTTCGAATTATTCAAAAGACGCCTATCTGGGCTCCCTTGAAAAAATCAAGGAATATATCTGTTCCGGCCATGTGTATCAGGTCAATTTCTCGCAGCGCTTCCGCCTGGATGCTGCACGCAGGGGCTATCCTTTATTTCAGCAGCTATTCGCCCAAAATCCGGCCCCTTTCTTTGCCTACGTCAATGCCGGCGATCATGAAATCGTCTCCACCTCCCCGGAGCGATTCCTGCACAGGTCCGGCCCGGCGCTCGAGACCAGACCCATCAAAGGCACCAGGCCCCGCAGCGAATCTCCGGAAGAAGATCAAAGACTCAAAACCGCCTTGCAGGAAAGCCCCAAGGACCGGGCTGAACTCTCCATGATTGTTGACCTGCTGCGGAACGACCTCGGAAAGGTCTGTCTGCCCGGGACCGTCCGGGTTGCAGAACACAGGCGTGTTGAAACCTACGCCAACGTCTTCCATCTGGTTTCCATCGTCACCGGGGAACTGGCCCCGGAGACGGACAGTATGGACTGCATCAAGGCCGCTTTTCCCGGCGGGTCCATTACCGGCTGCCCCAAAGTCCGCTCCATGGAAATTATTGACGAACTGGAAACCCACCGGCGGCATATCTATACCGGCTCCATCGGCTATTGCAGCTTCCATGACACTTTGGACCTGTCCATAGCCATTCGGACCGCCACCCTGCTCAAGGACAGCATCCTGTTCTCCGTGGGCGGGGGGATCGTTTATGACTCCGATCCCGACGAGGAATATGACGAAACCCTGCACAAAGGACGGACCCTGATGCGGGTCCTGCAGGGTGACACCGCTCCGGCCCAAGAGGCCAAAGTCTGGTTCAACGGCCTGATCATCGAGGCCCGGGACGCCCGGCTTGAGGTCGACTCCCCGGCCGTCCAGTACGGCATCGGCCTTTTTGAGACCATCCGGGTGGAGCGCGGGCGGCCCTGTTTTCTCAAAGAGCACCTCGCCCGCCTTGAAAATTCCTGGCGGCTTTTTTTTGACGAGCATCCCCCGGAGCTGTCCTGGGAAACAATCATCCACAGGACTCTGGCGGCCAATGGCCTGGAGAAGAGCACCGCAGCCATCAAGATTCTGGCTGCCAAAGGAAACAGGACCTCGCCACCTCTGGAGCATTCCCTGCTGGTCACGGCCAGGCCCTACCTCCATCGGCTTCAAAGCATCGGCCGGCCCGGCCTGCGGCTCAAAACCTACCCCCATCCCAGGCAGACCCCTTTGGCCGGCCACAAAACCTGCAACTACCTCTTCTCCAGTCAGGCCGGCCGCTGGGCCAGACAACAGGGCGCCGACGAGGCCCTGATTCTGAATCCGGACGCTTCAGTCTCGGAGACCAACAGCGCCAACCTCTTGGTCATCAGGGAGCAGACCCTTGTCCTGCCGGCCTCGCAACATGTCCTGCCCGGCATTATGCAGCAAAAAGTCAGGGAATTTCTGGAGCTGCAAGGCTACAGAACCGAATATCGCACCCTTTTCCGGGAAGATCTGCAGCCGGAAGACAGGATTGTGGCGACCAATTCTCTCATGGGGACGGTGCCTGTACTGCAGATAGACGGCCGAACCTGCGCCGGGTGCAGCGAACTGGCCCGGGAGATCAACCGGAAAATTCTGCATTCGCAAAATACCCCCGAACGGAAATGACGGTTCACATCCCGCTTCTCTTGACAAAAAGGCGCTTCACGCATAGAGGCATTACACATAAGGCATATTGTCGCCTTAATCCCTCATTACGAGGCGTCTTCGCCTGCGCAATCTCAGGTGAGAAGCTTTTCTTCTTTGTCTTAAGAATCACAAATCCAGCCTTTAAAATTATTTAGCGGATACTATGGACGAATACGGCCTGAAGCGCCTGGCAAACAACCTGCCGAGACATCCCGGCATCCTGGATAAGGAACGGTACCTGAATGCCGCCGTGCTCATCCCTCTGGTAAAGACCGCTGCAGAATTCAGCTTCCTGTTTCAAAAACGAGCCGTCGGCATCCGGCAGGGAGGGGAAATCAGTTTTCCGGGGGGACATTTTGAACCTGGACAGGATCCTGACTGCAGGGAAGCGGCCATCCGGGAGGCGGTGGAAGAACTCGGAGTCAAGAGGGAAAAAATAAGCATCCTGGGACGACTGGACACCTATCTCTCCCCCAGGGGCATCAGCATCGACAGTTTTCCGGCGACCCTGGACATCCAGGGACTGGATGATCTGTGCCCGGACAGCACGGAAGTGGAGAGTGTATTTCTCCTGCCGGTGAGCTGGTTTGAAAACAATCCGCCCCTGGAGTACAATCTGGATCTGGAGATCAAACCGGTTTGCACGGACGATAACGGGAAGGAAGTCGACATGCTGCCGGTTGGAGAACTCGGGCTGCCGCCGCACTACGCCAAACCCTGGCCCGGCCTCAAGCACAGGGTCTTTGTCTACCGGACCCCGAAAGCGGTCATCTGGGGCATCACCGCCTCTCTCATCCAGGACGTGATCACCCGACTCCGGAAATCATCATAATCCTAAGGGCGGCAGGTCAGACCGGCTGATTTTCAATTTCAATACAGGCATAGGCATTATGCTTGTGAATGGACTCGTAACTCTCCACTTCCGCCTTGAACCACCTGACCAGCTCATGTTCCCTGAGCTGCTGCCCAACTTCCCTGACCACATCCTCAACAAATTTTGGATTGGCAAAGGAGTGCTCCGTGACGTATTTCTCATCAGCCCGCTTGAGAACAGCATAGACAGGCGATGAAGATGAACGCTGGGCAATCTCAATAAGATCCTCCAACCACAGCAAGCCCTCAAACCTGGCCTTGATCCTGACCATCGCCCGCTGACTGTGGGCGCCCTGATCACTAATGGCCAGAGAACAGGGACAGACGGTCATCACCGGGACCTCCACGCTGAGAAACATGTTGGGCTTGCCCTCTTCCAGGGAACCTTCGAACCGGCACTGGTATTCCATGAGTCCGGGGCTCCCGGTCTGAGGCGATTTTTGATCCAGAAAAAAGGGAAAACGAAAGGACAGATGGGAGCGCCTGGCTTCGAGCCGGGATTGGACGTCCCGAAGAAGCTTCCGGAAACTGTGATAATCCAGGATGCCCTCCCATTCCTGAAGGGCTTCCACAAACCGGCTCATATGGGTTCCTTTGAACTGACCCGGCAGATCAACATACAGATCGACCTGGGCCACGGTGTGCTGCACCCCGTCCTCTTTATACCGAACCACAAGGGGATAGCTGAGGTTCTTCACCCCGACGCGATCAATGGGGATGGACACCTCTGCCGGGCCTTTCTGAATATCCTGCATTTCAGGTCAAATCCTTTCCTGTGGTGGAAAAACTCAAGTTTCCGTGTTTGATGCCTCGAATGGAGGTCAGTCGCTCTCCGATCTCCTTGATGTCTTTTACCGGCCCGCGGAGAATGAGGACTTCCATGCAATTATGGGCATCGATATGCACATGCAGGGTGCTGACGACAATATCCAGGGCCTGGTGCTGGATATCGGTCATCTTCCTGGACAGATCGCTGTGGTGGTGGTTGTAGACCAGGGTCAGCGTGCCGGTAACCTCCTGGTCCAGATCAGACCACTCCTCCTCCACCAGGTCCCTGCGGATCAAATCTCGGATGGCCTCCGAACGGGTCTGGTATTGCCTTTTTTCACACAGCTTGTCAAATTTCTCCAGCAAACCCGCGTCCAGAGAAACCCCAAAGCGCAGTACATTGCTCATGTTTTCCCTCGTTTTGCACTCACCCTTCGATATTCACTCTTCATGCAGCAATCTTCAATAGTCAATAGTCAATATTCAATCCTAAAGCCGTATCCTCGGATCAACCAGCATATAAAGCAGATCGGACACAAAGGTCCCGGTCAGGACCAGGACCGCGGAAATGAAATTGACCG
>JAABTT010000037.1 GCA_011389765.1 Desulfohalobiaceae bacterium S24
GGGGGAGTGCCCATGCTGGAGCAGCCGCCGGTAGACAGCGTCTCCAGGGTGGCCAAGTCCCTGGTGGAGCTGGGCAAGGCGGACGGCTTGTAGATTGGCGTGGGTGATCCGTTCGGCATGCATTTGTCTCACATCATGGCCGCGGGCATGGGTGGTTTGCGGACAGCCGGAGATCTGGTTGCCTGGATGCAAATGACCCAAAAGATGAAGATCAATGCTGCCAAAGCGTATGTTGCGGAAAAACTCGGGATCGAGGTAATCGAGCTGAGCAATGAAGACGTCATGCGCCCGATAAGGGAGCAGCTGGGACTCGGGCTGGTGACCGCGGTGGCCGGCAGCCCCAAGGGAATCCGGGCCAAGCGCAAGGTGGCCGAACTTCTGGGAATTACAATCAACTCCGTGGAACTCTTCAAGAAAGATTTTTTCTGACCCGCACGGGCTTTTTGGAGGGTGATTGCTTTGTTGGACAGTGATCCGGTAGGCAGGTTGCTTGCGGGGAAGGTCTCTTTTCGTGTGATCTGCACTAGTCACTATTCAATCTTCACTTTTAAATGCCGCAACCATGACCATTAAATTGAACCTGCAGACCATCGGCCTGTCCGATTACGAAGTCACGGCCTATTTGTTTCTGCTCCAGAAGCATCCGGTGAACGGCTCCCAGCTGAGCAAAAGTTCCGGGATTCCCAGGGCCAGAATCTACGATGTGCTGCGTTCGCTCAAGGAGAAGGGAGTGGTTGCGGAGTCGGACGAGGGGCTTTATGTGCCTTTGCCGCCGGAGGAGTTGCTCAACCGGCTCCGTCTGCGGCATGAATCCGAGCTGGAGGTTCTGCAGGAGCGATTCCGGGAAGCTTCCCAGGAATCCAATTACGACTATGTCTGGATCATGCGGGGCTATGAGGAAGTCATGGCCAAGGCCGGGGAGATGATCGAGGCTGCAGGACAGGAAGTCTACATCCGGATGTTTTCCGCCGAGAGCCGGTTTCTGCGACCGGCCCTGACCCGTGCGGAACAACGCGGGGTCCCGGTCAAGTATATCGCCATGCAACCGGAACCTCTCGATTTCCCCAGCCAAATCATTCATCCGGGACACGAGACCATTGGGGAGATCCTCGGAGGGAGATCCATGGACCTGGTGGTGGACCGGCAGGAGGTCCTCGGGGGGCTGCTGGAGGAGGGGGCTGAAGACCTCTCACCCGTCAACTGGGGCAAGAATAACTGGCTGGTGACCTCCACCCGGGACAGCCTGCGCCACGATTATTTCCACTATTTCCTCTATCAGACCTACGAGCTGCAGCGAAGCCTCAGCACCGAGGAGACCGCCCTCTACGACTATATCATGCGGGACGTCTGAGAGACGTCTCCGCATGGATGGGCGTTATCCGGGAAGCTGCCTAGCGGGGCGAGGCGGTCCCGCCTGAGGCTTCCAGGGTACATTGGCTGAAATCAACCGGTTTTTTGCAGCTGGGACAGGTATGGGGCTTGTCGAACTCATCCGAGAAAATCTCGATTTCCTCTCCGCATTCCGGGCAGTTGCAGGTAAAGGCGCTCAGGCTTTTGAAGTTCTGGAAACCTGGACAATGCTGGGGCGTGGATTGTGTTTCCTGTGGCATAAGTTCCTCCTTTATACTTACGGTCATCATAAATTGAAAAAGTCCTTTCTATTCTATCCGATCTTCTCTACAATATCAAACGAGTCTTTTCCCGATATCAGGACGATCTTCAGGAGGGCTTGATTCAGAATGTTATGGCCGGCGGAGATTCAGCCGCCCGGGGTCTACTGCTGGGAATGATCCTGGGAGCCTATCAGGGCCTGGACGCGCTGCCCGAGTACTGGCTGCAGAACCTCGTTGCCGGAAAAGAGATCATGGATCTGCTGTCCCGGCTCCTCAGACCCGTGGGTTGGCTGAACGGCCGATCAGGAAGTAAATCAGGCCGAGGATGAGCAGACCGGCCAGCAGCAGCCCAAAGGAAAGGGGGTCTTTGGTTTCGATGGTGCCCACAAAGACCTTGCGGATAAAGGCCACCATAGCCAGATCCACAAAAATACGGACATTGAACTTCCCGCCTTTGAGCTGGTGGACCTGGGTGTGCAGGAGTTCGATCATCATCCAGAGAATCAAAAGTGAACCCAGGGACTTGATGACCCCGATTTCCAGATCGGTTTGCAGAGCATAGATGATATCCGAGCCGAGCAGGGCGGCCACGCCCAGAGACAGGGTCAGCAGTCCGATCATCAGGATCAGGTTCAGGCCGTGCATGAGCCGTTCGGACCATTTGACCAGCCAGAATTCAGCCCGCTGGGAGAGAAAGACTGTTTTCAGTTCCGCCTCCCGGTAGGAGCCGGTCATGACATCCAGATTGATATCTAAAACCTTGTCCAGAGTCTCCAGAAGCCGGTCCCTGTGGACGGGGTCCGAGACAGCACTGGCCATGTAGCCTTGAAAGTAACGCCGGATGAAGCTCATGGCCGAGTTCACGTAATGCCCTTCCAGCCCGATTTTGACATGCACTTCTCCGATGCGGATAAGCTGCATGAGCAAGCGATGATCGTATGTGGAGGTCAGGATTGTCTTGAGCCAGTGTTTGATGGTTTCTTTCCGGTGCCGGATCGCTTGCGGGGTCTGAAAAAAAGAAGCGGTGTAGTCGTTCTGCATCAGAAACTCGTAAAAGTCCTTGGCAAACTGGTCCTGCACCGGCAGGAGAATTTCGGCCAGCTGCTGCAGATTTTTCTCGTCCTGTTGATGAAAATCATAATTTTTCAGTATAGATTCCATTGGTTGCATCGCCAAGGACCCCTTCAAGATTTCAGGTGACGGGCAGTATTTTTGAAGCAGCCGGAGGGCAGAGGGCGCATAGCACCACGTCATACGCCGCCAAGCCTCTGCAAGCCTATCGCGAATATTCGGAAGAGACAAGTTCAAATAATGTCCTTTGGAAGTGCTCCGTTTCTGCCTGGCCGGAGGAATCCCTTGATTTGGGCGCTCCAGCCGAGGAGATACAGCAGAGCCGCGCTTGATACAAGCCAGGTGAACCCGAGGTGCAGGCAGATGAGGGTGGCCAGCAGGGGGCTGAGCACCGAAGCGAAACCATTGACGGCCCAAGCCCAGGCGGTCCAGGCCGGAGCCTCCTGCTGCAGCCGATGCAGGCCGGCCGGGAAGGGAATCCCCATGAAAAAGGCGGGCAGGGCGCTGATGAGCATCCCCGCCGTGATCCGCAGGGGGACGGGCCAGCCCATACCTTGTGCAAGCAGATCCGGCAGGGCCAGGGCATAGATCAGACAGATTCCGGCAATGGCTGCAGTGCTCTTGAAAAGCCCGATACTTTCGGCCCGCCTGCTGCCCAGTCCCGCGCCTAGCAGGACTGCCGCCAGGACCCCGGTCACAGCCGGGAGCGGCTGACCCATAAACAGGGTCATCCGTTGTATAAGAGCGATTTCCACGAAGAGAAAGCCCAGGCCGAGACAGGTGAAGTAGAGCAGGGTTCTGCTCAGGCAAATATTTTCCCGGCCGCTTCGTCTTGGGATCAGGGGCAGCAGAATAAGCAGAAAGCCGGCAAGCAGGGCCTGGCCCAGGGTGGCCAGGAGGATAAGATAGCCCCACTGCAGCAGCGATGCCCCGCCCAGGCTGCGCAATCCCCAAATTTCGGGCAGGGACCTCCAGGAAAAGAAGCGATTGAAATAGGGGGCCGCGTCAGTGGCCGGGGCTACATGAAATTTATAGCGCTGCAGGACGTGCTGATCAGCGGAAAGTGCCAGACGGCGAAGAGAGCTGTATTCTTCTGCTCCCAGGGGGGAGCGGTTTCGGCCCTCGGCCGGGGGTTGACTGTCTCCGAAAAATATAGCCTGAAATCCCCGCTTCCTGCAAAAATTCTGGATGATGTTCCGCTCGTCGGGACCGAGTCCCCCCTTTTTGACGAGGGCCGTTGCCGTGCTTTGACTGAGGATCAAACACAGGCCGCAATGTTCGGCTGGGATTTCCTGTCGGCTGCAGGCCTGGCTGACCGTGGCCAGGATCTTGGCGGTTTCGGTCCAGAGGGGATCGATCCAGTGAGAGAGCAGGAGGATGCCGCCCTCGTGCAGATGCTCCAGATAGGCGGCAAAGGCCTGGACCGTGAAATCAAAAGTCTCCTGGAGGGGCCGGCCCCGCAAAGCCCCGCTGCGCCCCCCCGGAGTCCAGAGCCGTATACAGTCAAAGGACTGTCCGCTCCCGGCCAGAAAGGACCGAACCGAACCGCTCTGCAGTTGGACCTCCGGTCGGCCGTAGACCGCAGCCGTCTCCTCCCTGAGCGGGTCCTGCAGGAGACGGACCAGTCCGGGATGGGTCTGCACCCCGGAGATGGAGCGGGCCGTATGCTCCAGTCCCTCCAGAACACCAAGGCCCTGGCCGGCCTGGTTGCAGCAGACCCTCGGTTCCTGGAGCAGATGATAGGCCACGGCGGTGGGCAGGCAGTCCGTGACCCCGACGTTCCTGGGACTGGGCTCGGACAGGAGGCTGATCGCCCCGAAGTTTTCGCCGTCGACAAAGAGTCCCAGTTGCTCCGGCAGAGAGGCGGTGCAGTGGTGACTCAGTCCCGGGGCGAATCGGAAGGGTATTTCCGGGGAGCGGACCAGGGACAGCCGGCCATAGGGGCTGATGTGCTCTTCAATGATGTCGGTTTTGGGCAGGAGCAGGGTTTTGGACAGTCCCTTATACTCTGAGGGCTGCGGTTTGGGCTGGAAGCCGGGGTGCAGCAGGACAAGGCCGGCACAGCCGAGACAGAGGCAGAGGACCAGCCGGCGGCGGGCCGGGAGAGAGGCCAGCCCGAAGCAGGCTCCGGCCAGGAGGCTGCTTCCGGCCAGCAGGGTCAAAACCTGGAAGGGAGGCAAAAAGAACAGGCTGAACAGGGTCAGCCCGGCACCGGCTGCAGCCCCGAACAGGTCCGCGGCATAGATCCGGTTGATCCGGAAGCGGCCGCAGGTCAGGGCCAGGCCGATGCCCAGGCCGGCAAAGAAGAAAGGCAGGGTAAAACAGCCGTTGAGCGCCCAGAGGGCAAACCATTGTCTGCTGCTCCAGACCATTTCCAGGGGGTTGAAGCGGACGGATTTGGCCAGGAACAGGCTCAGAGGCAGGGACAGGGCAAAGGCAAGGCAAAACAGGGGAAGAGCCCATGACCATTTGGGCACAAGCCGGTTCCTGGCCAGGCGAAGGACCACCCCGCCCGCCCCCAGGCCGAGCAGAGCCAGACTGATGACCATGGAGGCAAAATGGTGGCCGTACATCAGGGTGAACAGCCGGAGCAGCAGGATCTCAAAGCCCAGAGCTGCGCCGGACAAGAGACCCATGCCCGCATAGGCCAGAAACCGGCTGTGAAAAGCGGACAGCATGACCCTCAATGACCGCCGGTCAAAGGCACAAAGCGCACCGGAAGCATCTGCTCCGTGTGTATTTCACCGTTCAGGTCTTTCCGGACCAGGGTCAGCTGCTGGACCATGAAGGGTCCGCCCACCGGCAGGACCATCCGGCCGCCGGGCTCAAGCTGCTTGATCAGGGGCGGGGGGATGTGGTCGCCGGCAGCGGTGACCATGATCGCGTCGAACGGGGCTTCCTCCGGAAATCCGTAATACCCGTCCTTCTGGGCGGCCCGGATGTTCTCGATGCCCAATAGCTGGAAGCGCTGCTTGGCCTGTTTGGCCAGCTCCGGGATGATCTCCACTGTGACGACCTTACGGACCAGTTCGGCCAGGACCGCGGCCTGGTACCCGGAGCCGGTCCCCACTTCGAGGACGGTCTCCTCGGGTTCGAGATCCAAAAGATCGGTCATCAGGGCCACGATATAGGGCTGGGAGATGGTCTGCCCGTAGCCGATGGGCAGGGGACGGTTTTCATAGGCCCGGCGCCGGTGTTTCTCAGGCACGAACCTGTGCCGGGGAACCGAGGCCAGGGCCTGGAAGACCTTGTCCTGAAAGTGATCCCGGCCGATGCTTTCGGCGGTCTCACGGACATCCTCTTTGATTTCCCGGATGAGTTCTTTCCTGAGGCGCTCGAAGTCAGGCTCTGATCCGCCAAGGACCGATGCCGGGCCGAGGGCCAGGCAGACAAGAAGGACGAGCACGCGCATGACGTTCCTCCTGGGTGATTAGTGAAGGTTCCAATGTCAGTATAGCCCGGGCGCTGGAAAAAAATCAAGGAAGGTTTGCGCAGGGCGTTGTCTGGCCTTGTCAAACCGTTCAAAGCAGGGCAGGATAGCGTGATGAAACAGGACAGGACTCGCTGGAACAGAAAGTACGACGAGGACAGGGAGATGGGACCGCCCTCCTCCCTGGCCACCAAGTTTTGCCATACCGCCCCGGGGCGGCTGGTTCTGGATCTGGCCGCTGGGACCGGACGCAATGCCCTCTATCTGGCCCGTCAGGGCTTCCAGGTCGTGGCCGTGGACCTGGCCGACGAGGCCATGCGCAGGCTTCAGGCGCTGCATGAACCGAATATTTTTCCGGTCCAGGCCGATTTGGATACCTTTGCCCTCAGAGAGAATCGCTTCGATTGCATTCTCTGCTGTTTTTTCCTGGACCGCCGCCTGTTTCCGTCCATCCGGGAGAGCCTCAAGCCAGGCGGCATTCTCCTGTTTGAATCCGCCAGGGAAACCGACCAGCCCCAGGTCAACCAGCCCCGGAATCGGAACTACCTGCTTAGAACCAACGAGCTGCTCCAGGCCTTTTTGGGGCTGCGCATCCTGTACTATGAAGAGGCTCTGGAGAAGGATCATCATGGACGAGGCGAAATCCGGTCCCTGGCCCGTCTGGTGGCCCAAAAGGGCTGGAGAGGGGATGAGGCCCTCATCAAAGAATAGAAGATTGAAGATTGAAAATTTGTCCAAAAAAATACTCAAATTTAAGCTCTTGGTGATGAGCTCTGAAGGTGAAGCAGTATATCAGATTTTGCCGGCCGCAGTGAGTGCTGCCTGAAGGGTTTGAAAAGGGAGAAGGAGAGAGAGCGGCGTATCAAGGAGGGAAATGGCCCCGAAGCCGGCATACCACTCTGCGATTCGCTGGTTTTTGGCGTCAATGAGAAGCGCGACCCCGCCGGTCTGCGAAGCCGCCAAAAGACAGCGCCGTCCAGCCGACAGGAGGAGTTGGCCGCCGAGGCCTTTGCCTTGCACCGACTTGTCCACTGCCAGTCTCGCAAGCCTGAACACCGGAACTTCATGCTTGGCAAGCCATTTCGTGATCCTGGCAGGGGTTCGGTCGTAAGCCAGTGAGGCAGGGGCTAGGCTGTAAAACCCGAGGATTGTTTTCCCCTCACAGTCCTTGACTGCGACAAAGGTCTTGGCGCCTCCCTGTTCATGGCTTTTGCGCGCATATAGACCTAAAAATTCATTCAACCCAGCGTCGCCGCAGTCAAAACCCTTTCTGTCATGCGTTTTGGCGATGGGTTCCTCGTGCCAGGATGGAATGCTCATTTCAGGTTTGGCAGCGACTGGGCCGCCTTTATCAGCTTCTCATTCGGTGCCGGCGGATTTTCCAGGAGTTCGAGGACATACAGGCGGTCCCTCTGGCTGAGTTCAACCCGTTCAGCCTGATCGATCACCGCACGGGCTTGTTCAACGGCCGTTCGAATAACAAAGTCGGTCAGACTGGTTCGCTGGATCGCAACCGCCCGCATCAACAGGGCTTTTTCTTCTGCCGGAATCCTCAGAGACATCCGGCTGTTGTTCTCAACAGGATTTTGGGGCATGGTCAGACTCCTTGACTTGTTTTGTGCTGAATCAAAGCGTACAGCTGGAGGAAAGATCTGTCAAGGGCCGGGTTTGATTCGCCTCAGTATCAAATTTTAACTCACTGAAAAGGGTTCTGACTTTAGGGCACAGGGCAAATGTCTTGCGAGGCAATAGAAACACGGGTGAAAAGAGGGAGTGCATATGAAGAAGGATGTGAAGGCGGGCAGGCCTTTCAAGCAGGTCGATGTGTTCACCGACCGGGCCGGCTATGGCAATCCCGTGGCGGTGATCATGGAGGCCGAAGGTTTGAGTGAGGAGCAGATGCAGCGGCTGGCCAACTGGACCAACCTCTCGGAAACGGTTTTTGTCTTCAAGGATGCTCGGTCCGATTACCGGGCCAGAATATTCACCCCGGCCAGCGAGCTCGACTTCGCCGGTCATCCAACCATCGGTACGGCCCATGCCGCTTTGGAAGGCGGTTTGGTGGAGGATCCAAAATACTTCGGAATGGAGTGCCCTCTGGGACGCATCGATCTGCATCGGACCGGCGGGCTGATCTGGGCCCGGGTTCCGGCCCCGAAGCAGAAGGACTCGGTTTTGGACGAAGGGGAACTCAGGGCAAGCCTGGGTGGACAACAGCCGATGAACCCCCTTCTGTTCGATATCGGTCCGGTCTGGCTGGTGGGGCAGGTGAAGACCGTTCAGACCCTGCGAGAGATTTGCCCGGATTGGGGTCGCCTCGCCGGACTGACCCGTAAACTGGGTGATTCCGCCGGCCTGGTCCTTTATGCCTTCACGGATGAAGACGGGATCGAGGTCAGGGCCTTTGCCCCGGCCGAAGGCGTCAACGAGGATCCGGTCTGCGGCAGCGGCAACCTCTGCGCGGCCCGGCATCTTGAGGTCACCGGCGGTTTGAATCGCCTGGGCCGGACCTTTGTTTCCAGACAGGGTATGAACCTGGGTCGGGACGGTCGGCTGCACCTCAATGTTCTGGGCGAGGGCATCGAGCTGGGCGGTCAGGCGGTGACCGTATTCGACGGAACGGCCAGGATCTGAGAGGGATACTCCCGCCTCAGTCTTTTCAGCGTTCGATGTGTATTTCCGCCTCCTGAGGCAGAGCCAGCCCGGCGGCCACCTCAATGGTCTTCAGGATGCCCGAGGTCACGGGACAGCCGGGATGGGGGCTGTGCTTGCTCATGACCTCAACGGTCCGGGTGGCTTCGACCCGCTTGAAAATCTCTTCATAGGGCTCGATCTCCAGGAGCTCTTCCGCCACCTTCTGGATGTTCGGACAGTCGGAGCTGATGGCCAAGCTGACGACTCCGCTATCTGTGCTGTGGGCCTCGATGGTGGTGGTAAAGCCGCAGATTCCGGCCTGTACAGTACCTTGTGCCATGTTTTCACCTCGTTTATATTTTGGAGATTCCACTGATGCCCCTGCCCTTTGCCTCCACAAGCCACGGAAAGATCGCCTTCGGCTTTTTCAACATCGAGTCGGATATGCTCCTGCTGGAGGAGATGTTCTTTTTTGCCGACGTCTTCTGCGGGGTCATGGCCGCCAAAATCCCGGAGGCGAAGCAAAAAGGGACCGCGGAGGGCTCCTGGCCCGGATTTCGTTTCGATGAGCCCGAGCGGATCGGGGACCTGATGGGCGCCATCCACGGTGTCAGCTATACAGGGTTTCTCGGTGAACTCTACCGCCGATTTCCTTTCCCCGCAGCGCCGGAGGCCTTCAAGCAGAAGACCCGCGGCAGCCGCACCCAGCCGGAGGTCACTACTATCATCAAATCCTTTGCCGGTCGAGCGTGGATTCCGTTTGAATCCCGGTGGGAGCAATGGGCCCGGATCGGGGAGATCCGGTTCGACTGGGCGGTGTTTCAGGATCTGATCCGCTATGTCTGGAAAGGGGGCTACCCGGGCTGGGAAAAGAGCCGGCCGTCGGATTCGGTTCTGGCTATGCAAAAGGAACTGGAGGCCCAGGGCTGTTGGAAAGGGCAGGGTTTTCTATAAAGGCTCCCCTGGACCAAGGAGCCTTTATCCTGCATTGCAGGGTCTACTTCTTGATCA
Source organism: Desulfohalobiaceae bacterium S24 (assembly GCA_011389765.1). Taxonomy (GTDB): domain Bacteria; phylum Desulfobacterota; class Desulfovibrionia; order Desulfovibrionales; family Desulfothermaceae; genus JAABTT01. The sequence goes on from JAABTT010000037.1 coordinate 9,760, forward strand.
TTTCCCGCCCGCAGCACTGCAAGGGAACCGAACAGCTGCCCTGTTTCCCGGGTTCGCAGCTGCAGGTGGTCTTGACCTGCAGTTCCAGGCCGCAGGTCGGACAGACAAAGACATCGCCGGCCTTCATTTCACTACAGTTTGCCATGGTTCATCTCCTTATGTTTGCTTGGTTCAAAGACAGGTTGTTTGAGCATTCAGGGATAAATAATCAGCAGCAATCCTCTCGTCAAGATCCCAGTGGATGTTTTGGGGATGAAAGGCTTAATACTGTACCTTCCCCCGCGCCCGCAGCTCCGTGGGGAGCCGGCTGTGATAGATGAAGGCGTGGAGCGGAGTGGAGACACCGACTGCCCGGCCCAGGCGGTGCACGGCCCCGTTCCAGGCCTCCAGTTCCGAGGGCCGTCCTTCGGCCAGATCCCGCTGCAGGGAAGTGGTCCCCCCTTCCGGGAGACCGTCCATGAAGGTCATGGTCCTTTGGACGATGTCGTCCGGGAGGCTGATGCCCCGGGCCGCGGCCACAGCCGCGATCTCCTGCATGGCGTCCAGGAGCATCTGCCGGGTTTCCGGAAGGCGGCGCAGTATCCCGATGGGGGCGTTTGCCGCGGTCCCGACACCCCCCATGGCAACCACGAACAGAAATTTTTCCCAGAGGGCGGCCTGGATATCCTGCGGAATTTCCGCGCTGATACCGGCCCGCGTACAGGCTTGCCTGAGTCCTTCGGTCCGTTCACTGGATCCGCCGTTTGATTCGGCAAAGGCCAGATAGGGCTCCAGGCCGCTGTGGCAGAGATGCCCGGGGGCCTTGATGAAGCTGATTATCTTGGCCAGACCGGGCAGAACGTGCTCTGGTCCTAAGATGGCCGCGAGCTGTTCCGGGGCTTCCACCCCGTTCTGCAGGGGCAGGACCGCGCTCTCCGGCCCTAAAAGCGGTCTCATGGCCCGGGCGGCCGACTCCACCTGCCAGGTCTTGACCCCCAAAAGGACCACATCCGCGATCCCGGCTTGGGCCGGGTCGGCAAGCGCCCGGGTCGGCTGGATATGCATATCGCCCTTGAGGCTTTCCACCCGAAGGCCAGAGGTTTGAATGGCCTGGAGGTGGTCCCCCCGGGCGATAAAGACCACCTCTTCCCCGGACTCGGCCAGGCGGGCCCCGAAATAGCCCCCGGCCCCGCCTGTTCCAAACACCGCAATGCGCATTAGTTCCCCTGATTGGCTTAGGAATCATCCGGCCCGAAGACCGTAAAACTGGAAATGCCGTAGGTCCCGGCAGAGTTCAAAAAGGTGATCCCGTTAAAGCTGTCGTACATTGTATCCCTGGTTTTGAGGAGTGCTTCATCGTTGATGAGGATCTCCATGTTTCCGTCCTGGAAACATAGCCAGGTTATGGTCTCTATTTTCTGAACTTGCAGCAGATGTCTCCCCCGGACGACATCAATGACTGAGGTGCCGGAGCGTCCTACCCGTATCAGCGTCAGGGATTGGCGATCCTCTTGGGCGAACCGAAGCAGGTATCCGCTTATGCGACTCTGTCCAGTGAACGGACCAAATGCAAAGCTCTGGCCGGCTTCCTTCCTGGAAAGCTGGATTTGCATTCGGAGCGCGAACACAGGACCCAGATCAACTCCAGTGTAAATTTTGGCAACTGATGGAGCTTCTTGGGATGTTTGCTGTGTATCAACGAATTCTTTGACCACTTGGCCAAAAATTTTAAGAGCGTCATTTTCCTCTTCTTTGCCTTTGCTTGCTTGGGACGCTTCAGGCAGGGGGCTGTCCGTGCGCAGAAAATGACCCGAATCCACATGAAACGCACCGGAGACAATTGTCCATGGAGGATTGGAGCTGAGGTCGCCGTCTGTAAAGTCATCATGCAGGAGAACCTGGGTCCAGGGCCCCTTGGGCAGGCTGGCCAGGAGTCTTTGCGAGGGCTGCTCTGCAACGGTTTCCTCTATCTGTTCCAAGAGGGCTTGCGAGGGTTGTCCGTTTCGAGGCAAACCTTGTGCTTGCTGATAGCGCTGAATGCTTCTTTTGGTGCGGGAGCCCATGAGACCGTCGATGGCTCCGGAATAATAGCCCAAGGCCTGTAGCTGTTCTTGTATCGAGGCGATGGTTTTTTGGCTGACCGGGTCCGGCTTTTCCCTTGCATCAGATGTGGATTTCCATTTGGCAGTTAGCTTCTTGGACTCGGCGATTTGGCTGGAGCTCATGTCCCAGCTGATTTCTTCCTTATAGAGGGCCGCTTTTTCATGCCCTTGAGCGGCGGCCAGACTTAATAAAGCGTGGGCTCGGACCAGATCTTTTTGGACCCCGTCGCCATTTACGAACATGCTCCCAAGAAGATATTGGGCCTGGGTATTGCCATTACGGGCCAAGGGGCTCAATTCCTGAAAGGCCTGTTCGTAGTGACCTTTAAGATAGGCGTGCAGCCCGTCGCTGTAATCGGCCTGGGCCGAAATCGGGATCAGCAGATACATGAGGGCAAGCAGGAAAAATAAGACTCGCATGGTGGCCTCCTTTGTTTTGAATGCAGGAAGGGATGTTTTCAATCATAAGTTTAAGGTACTGTAAAGATCTCTACATATGAATAAGATTACATGGAATCCCGGCAAATTTCAAGGAGAGCTTCGGGTATATTTCGGGTAGTTCCTGAGTGACAGAGCTTTCAGCGCCCGATAGGTGGGAGATAAAAATGTCTTTGAAAAAACATGAAAGGCCGGGTAAGCTGGCCGGGCGTTTGATGTCAGCGCGGCCGCTGGCTGGACGGACCAGCCAGTTTGATCAATGAAGAAACAATTCTGAATTTTATACGAGGAACTTATTCAAACCAAGGCCGAGGTCGAGCCATGAGCGCATTCACCTTTCTGCATGCCGCGGACATCCACCTGGACAGCCCCTTACGGGGCCTGGAAAGCTATCCCGACGCCCCGGTGGAGCAGATTCGGGGGGCCAGCCGCCGCGCCCTGGACAATCTGGTGGACCTGGCTATTGAGGAAGAAGCGGCTTTTGTGCTTCTGGCCGGGGACATCTTTGACGGGGCCTGGCGGGATTTCAACACGGCCTTGTTCTTTGCCCAGCGTATGGGCCGTTTGCGGGCAGCCGGGATTCGGGTTTTTCTGGTGACCGGCAATCACGATGCGGCCAGCACCATCAGCAAGAACCTGAGTCCACCGGACAATGTCCGCATCTTGAGTACGAATGCCCCTGAAACGATCAGTCTCGAGGACCTCGAGGTGAGCATCGTGGGACAGGGCTATCCGCAGCGGGATGTCCGGGATAATCTGGCGGCGGATTATCCACTTGCCGAAGAGGGCCGCTTCACCATCGGTCTGTTGCATACCGCCTTGACCGGGCGGGTCGGCCATGAATCCTATGCACCGGTCAAGCCGGAGACGCTGATTGCAAAGGGGTACGCCTACTGGGCCCTGGGGCATGTTCACCAGCGGGAGATCGTCAGCCGGGATCCCTGGATCGTATTTCCCGGAGCCATTCAAGGACGGCATATTCGGGAGGAAGGACCCAAAGGCTGCAGCCTGGTCCGTGTCGAGGAGGGCGGGATCAGGGAGGTGAGGCACCATGATCTGGATGTCTTGCGCTGGCGGCTGTGCCCTCTTGATCTGGAGGGATGTGGCTGCGAGGAGGATCTCTGGAGGGCTGTTCACCGGGAGCTGGAGTCGGCCATGGATGCTGCCGATGGCCGGCCTGTGGCTGTCCGGCTTGAACTTTCGGGTCGAACCAGCCTGCACGGCTGGCTTCACGATCAAGCGCAGCAGGTTCAGGAGGAATGCCGAACCCGGGCTGCCGGCCTTGGAGACATCTGGTTGGAAAATTGTCGTGTGAGAACACAGCCGGATTCTGAAACCGGAAGAGGACTGGCAAAGGACTCCCCTCTGGCCGGGCTGCTTAAGACCGTTGAGGACTTGAACCTGTCCCGGTCCTGTCAGGATCAGATCCCGGAACTGGCCGACCTGCTTTCGAAGCTGCCCCCGGAAATCCGAGGCGGCGAGGCCTTGTTCGACCTCGACGATCCCGGACAACTCAGGCAGCTGCAGGATGATGTCAAGGAACTTCTCCTCGGCCGGCTGCTGCGGCAGGGGGGTGGGGCATGATCATCAAGCGTTTTCATCTGGAGGCCTTTGGACCCTTTAGCAATACCAGCCTCTATTTTGACGGTCCCGGCCCGGGGCTGCATGTCGTCTACGGACCCAACGAGTCGGGCAAGAGCAGCACCCTGCGGGCCCTGAAAGCCTGGTTGTTCGGTTTTCCGGAGCGAACTACCGACAATTTTCTCCATGCCAACGACCGGCTCAGTGTTTCCGGAACCCTGGCCGGCAGCCGGGGCGACGAAGTGGTGTTCACCCGCCGCAAGAAACGCAAAGGCAGTGTTCTTGATCAGGAGGGCAACGTCATTGAGCAGAGCGTGATTCGATCCTGGATTCAAGACCTTGACCAGGAAACCTTTGAGACCTTGTTCGGGCTTGATCATGCCGGGCTTGCCAAAGGCGGATTGGCTCTTTTGCAGGAAAAAGGCAGTGCCGGGACCTCTCTATTTGCCGCCGGCACAGGTATTGCTTCCCTGGAGCAGATCCTGGCCGGTCTGCAGGAAGAACGGAAGGCCATCTATAAACCCAAAGGGACCAATCCGGAACTCAATGCGGCCCTGAAACGGTACCGGGAGCTCAAAAAAGAGATCAACCAAGCTGCCCTGTCGAGCCATGCCTGGAAAGAACAGGAACGGGCCCTGCGACAGGCGGAAGCGGAGCTGCAGCAGACCCGGCAGCACAGAAAACACGTCCAGGAAGAGCTGCAGCGGCTCAGGCGTCTGCAGCAGGCCTTAAAGCCCCTGGCCAGTCTGCGCGACGCCCAGGCCGGGCTTGATCAGATGGACAGCGTACCCTCGCTGCCTGATGATTTTGCCGAACGCCGTCGGGTGAATCAGGAATTGCTGCGCCAGTCCACAAAGACGCTGGAAGCGGCCGAGAGACGACTTGCGGAATACAAAACCAGAAGAGAGTCCATTGAACTCAACACAGAGCTTTTGGATCAGTCCGAGACCATTCAAGATCTGCAGCAGCGATTGGGGGCCTATCGCAAGGGTTTGAAAGATCGTCGCGCCCTTGCAAACAGCCGTCTGCAGGAAGAGGGGGCGGCAGCCGCCATCCTGCGCCGAATACGACCGGACCTCGGGTATGACCAGATGGACGTTCTGCAGGACCTGTTCAAGCTGCGACGGGAGGTCATGGCCCATGGCAATAAGTTTCAGGTTTTGCAGAAGGAAAGCGAGGACAGTGCTGAAAACGTCCGGACCAGGCAGGATGAATTGGACCTGAACAAGGAAAACTTGAAGAGGCTTCCTCCGGACAGGGACCTCACAGCCCTGCAGCAGGCCATTGAGACAGGCGCCGGTCTGGGTGACATCGACGGGATGCTTGAAAAGCAGGAGATGCAGGCAACTTCTGACCGGGAAGCCTTTGCAGTCGGCCTGCAGCGCCTTGGATTCTGGCGGGGGGCTCCGGAGGAACTGCTAAAATTGCCGCTCCCCCTTGAAACCGAAGTTCGAGAGTTCAAGCAGTCCTGGGAAAGCCTGATCCAACAGGGACAGGAACTTGAGAAGGCACGGAGCGAGCTGAGCGGCACGATCCAGGGATTGGAGAGGGATCTTCAGGCTCAGGAACTGGTCGGAGCAGTCCCCTCTGAAGAGGATCTCTCGGCCAGGCGAAAATGGCGTGACAAGGGCTGGTTCATTTTGCGCCGGAAATGGCTGGACGGTGAGCCTGTGGAGGAAGAAGCCAAAGACTATGCCCTGGGGGCAACCCTTGTTGAGGCCTATGAGCAGGCCGTGCAGTCGGCCGATCACACAGCCGATCGGTTACGCTGGGAAAGCGCCCGTGTTCACGAGAATTCCAGACTGCAGTCGGAACTGCAGCTGGCCCGCAGGCAGCTGGATGAACTGGGCCGGAGAGAGGCCGATCTCTTAGAGCAATGGAAAAAGCTCCGGGCCGGCTGGAAAAGGATCTGGCAGCCTGGTGGCATCGAGCCGGGTACCCCGGAGGTCATGGCGGACTGGCAGAGCAAGGCCAAGGAATGGCGGGTCAGAGCCCAGCAGATTGTTGATACGGAACGGGCCACAGCCGAACTGAAGCGCAAGCGGCAGGAGGCCCGCAGTGTTCTTGAAGCCAATCTCCGGGAAATCGGTGTTCATGTCCCTCCTGGAGAGAGCTTGCTGCCCATCCTGCGCCTGGCCAGAACGCAGCAGGAGGCCTTCGAGCAGACCGCACATGATCGCCTGGCCCTTCAGGAAACCATCACCCGTCTGGAAAAAGATCTGGCCAAAGCCCGGGAGCGGGCCTGGAAAGCGGAAGAGGCCCTTGGAGCCTGGCAGCAGCAATGGCATATGTATCTCGACAAGCTTGGGCTTTCGCCCGGGGAAACCCCAAGCGGTGTTTCCGATTTTTTTGAAGACCTGAATGAATGCCTGAAGCATAAGACTGCGGCCGCCGATTTTGAGAAGCGCATCCAGGGCATTGACCTGGACAGCGAGGAGCTCAAGCGCGACGTGGACATCCTGCTCCGCCGGGCGGCCCCGGAACTCAGCGAACTCCCCGTGGATCAGGCGGTGGAGAGTCTGAACGGTTTGCTGGACAGGGCTCAGGCCCAGAAGACCACGCTGCAGCATTACCAGGAAAGCATCGACAGGATCGAAGCGGAGATGCAGGAGGCCATTCTGGATCGCGATCACGCGGCCTCGCACCTGACGGAGCTCTGCGGCCTGGCCGGATGCAGCAAGCAGGAAGAGCTCGAAGCTGTGGAGCAGAGCTGGAGACGACACATGGAGCTGAAGTCACGTCTCTCTGCTGCAGAATCAAGTTTGCGGGAGATCGGCCAGTCGCAGAATCTGGATATCTTCATCGCCGAAGTCGAGCAGGCAGATCCCGATTCCCTGCCTGTAAGCATTCAGGAGGTTGAAGAGGAATTGGAGCGGCTGGAGCAGGTCTTTGGGGAGCAGAGCAGTCAGGTAGGGGAATTGCGGAAAAGCTTTCGGGATATGGACGGCAGCGACCAGGCTGCCCGTAAGGCTGAAGAGCTCGAAGAGGTCCTGGCTGGTATCCGCAGACAGACCAGAAGCTTTACCAGGCTGCGCCTGGCCAGCCTGGTCCTGGAAGAGGCCATTGAGCGCTATCGGGCCGAGAACCAGGATCCAGTCCTGGATTTGGCCGGGGAATATTTTCGTGAACTCACGCTGAACTCCTTTGAGGGCTTGCGCACGGATGTGAACGACAAGGGCGGGCAGATCATCGTGGGACTGCGGGACGGCGGGCAGAGAATCCAGGTGGAGGGCATGAGCGACGGCACGTGTGACCAGCTGTTTCTGGCCCTGCGTCTGGCCTCTCTGGAACACCGGCTGCATCAAAGCGACCCCATCCCCTTTATCGCGGACGACATCCTTATCAATTTCGATGAGGAGCGAACCAGAGCGGCTTTAAAAGCCTTGAGCCGTCTGGGCAGCAAAAATCAGGTCCTGCTGTTCACCCATCACCGGCAGGTCAGGGATCTGGCTGCAGAAGACGGTTTGGGCCGGATTCACAGTTTTTCTGTTAGAGCCAAAATTGCGGCCTGTGCAGGTCGCAATTTTGGCTAAGCGCTGGTCTTTTTCAGCCGCATCCAGCAGAGAAACCAGCAGGCCGGGGGCATGAACAGCCAGAAGACGATTCTGCCGATCCCGGCGACGGTTCGGCCGGCTTCTGTCAGGTGCATCCAGGCCAGCCTCGATTCCGGACCCGCGAGCAGAGCCCGCAGACCGGATCCCTCCAGTTGATCCCAGAAGAGAAGGCGCAGGCCGAGCAGCCCGGCCAGACTCAGGAGCAGGGCCAGTCCCAGCAGGCTGAGCACAGTCTTGCTCAGGGCGTGTCTGCGGAAGGTCACGGCCCCGAGCAGGAAAGGGGCCTGGAGTGCGGTGTAGGTTAGGGTACCCTTGAGCACCTCGGGGGCGAAAGGGAAAAACAGGTCGTGCCGGCGCTGGAAAATGAGCCAGTTGCAGCCCTCGGCCAACAGGGAAAAGACCCAGTACCCGAGCATGCTGCCGGCCACGAATACGATCGTGGTCAAGAGAATCCTGGAGAGGGTCTTTTCCGGCAAAGAGGCCGGGAGCAGCAGCCAGAACGTCCCCTGGACGGGATCGTGCAGGTCCTTGAAGCTTCGGCTGGTCACGAGCAGTCCTCCGGCAAAGAGCACCACCAGGTAGAGGTGCTGGTGCAGTCCGGGGCGGCAGAGGAACAAGGCGTCCGCCAGGCTGAGCAGCAGGAGTATCCCGGCGGCGGCCGAGGCCTGTACGGCAATGGAGGTGCGCTGCAGGACCAGGACGCTGCGGATCAGCCACAGGACTCTCCAGGCTTGAAAACTGGAATCAATCGGCATGGTCCGAAGACCTCCTCCGGAATAGGTCCGCAATTGTTTCCGGATCCTGGATCACGGTGTTGAAAAGCAGCTCCAGATCGAGTGAGTCCTCTTCCCTCCCGGTGCGCTCCCGGACCACCCGATAGCCCCCTCTGCCCGCCTCGCTGAACAGGACCCCTTTCGGATCGGGTGCTTCATCCTGGAGCACGGTGCTCAGGCAGGCCTTTACAGCTTCCATGGAGTGATGAAAAATCATTCGTCCCGAGTCAAGGATGAGCACCCGGTGGAGGCACTCTTCCAGATCCCGGGCCTGGTGGCTGGCGATGATGAACAAGCGCTCTTCTGAACTCATGGAGACCAGGAGACGGCGGAACTGGGTCTTGGAGGGGATGTCCAGAGCGTTGGTGGGCTCGTCCAGGAGGGTTACGGCGCAATTGGCGGCCAGGGAAAAGGCCAGCAGGCATTTTTTGCGCTGTCCGAAGGAGCAGCCGGCCAGATTCGACCGGGGATCCAGTTCGAATTCTTCCAGGCAGGCGGCAAAGCGCTTCGAATCGAATCCGGGATAGAACGGGGCGAACAGGCGCTGGTACTGAAGGGGAGAGACCGGGGGCAGCCGAAATTCCTCGGGGACCATGAACAGTTCCTGAAGGAAGCCTGGAGCGCGCCGGCCCGGAGACTGGCCCCGGATTCGAATGCTGCCCTGGTTGGGAAAGAGCAGTCCGGACAGGAGTTTAAAAAGGGTGGTCTTCCCGGCACCGTTTTTTCCCAGCAGGCCGCAGATGCCGGAGGCGGGCAGGGAGAACTCCAGTCCTGAAAACAGGGATTTCCCGGAATAGGAAAAGAAGATGTTCTGCAGGCTGATCATGGCGTCTTGGCTTGCCTTTTGGGCGGTCTACAGGACTTATTGATAGAGATGACAGGCCACCCAGCGTTGCGGGGATAGGAGGCGCAGCGGCGGGAAGACCTCCCGGCAGATGTCCAGGCACTCGGGACAACGGGGATGAAAATAACACCCAGCAGGGGGATTGATCGGGCTGGGCACATCGCCGCTCAGAATGATTCGTTCCTTTTTGCTCCGTGGGTCCGGCGACGGGGCCGAGGAAAGCAGCGCCTTGGAGTAGGGATGAGCGGGTTCCTGGTAAAATGCGTGTTTGGGGGCGACTTCCACCATCCGTCCGAGATACATGACCCCGACCCGATCGGCAATGTGCTTGATGACGCTTAAGTCGTGAGAGATGAAGATATAGGTCAGATTGAATTCCCGGCGCAGGTCCTTGAGCAGATTGATCACCTGGGCCTGAATGGAGACGTCCAGGGCCGAAACAGCCTCATCCGCCAGGATGAGCTTCGGGTTCAGAGCCAGGGCTCTGGCAATGACGATCCGCTGCCTCTGACCCCCGGAAAATTCATGGGGGTATCGGGTGGCCTGATCCGGTCGGAGACCGACTTTCTCTAGCAGCAGGCGCACCTGCTTCGATCGTTCCTGCTTTGTCCCGATCCCATGGATGTCCAGGGGTTCCTGAACAAGGTTCTGAATACACTGCCGGGGATTGAGGGCGGAATAGGGATCCTGGTAGATAATCTGGGCTTCCCGGCGAAAGGCTTTGAGTCTGTCGCGGTCAAAAGCACCCAGGTCCTGGTTTCGATAGAAAATCCTGCCGGCGCTGGGATCTTCCAGCCGGAGCAGGACCCGGCCCAGGGTGGACTTGCCGCAGCCCGACTCGCCGACCAGGCCGAAGACTTCCCCTTCCTGTATTTCCAGGCTGACATCTTCCAAGGCCCGGACCACTGTTTGTCTGTGAAACAGTCCGTGCTCCTTGAGAGGATAGTGCTTGCTGAGGCCTTCTGTGCTCAGGATGTTTTCAGGCATGATGTGTGTCATATCTCCAGCAGCACACCCAATGTTCCGGGGAGATTTCAATCCAGGGCGGCCTTTTCAGACACTGGGCCTGCCGGTAGGCGCATCTGTCCTGAAAGGCGCAGCCTTCGGGAAGATCGTACAGGCTGGGCACGACCCCGGATATCGGGTGCAGAATTTCATCCTCAACTTTGGGGATCGAGGCAAAAAGACCGAGAGTATAGGGATGGGCCGGTTTTTCAAAAAGATCTACAGCCGAGGCTTTTTCCACGGCCCGGCCCGCATACATGACCAGGACCTGCTGGCAGGTCTCGGCCACCACCCCAAGATCGTGGGTGATCAGCAGCACCGACATCCCGATTTCCTGTTTCAGGCGGCTGATGAGATCCAGAATCTGGGCCTGGATGGTCACATCCAGGGCCGTGGTAGGTTCATCGGCTATCATCACCTTGGGCCGGCAGCTCAAGGCCATGGCAATCATCACCCGCTGCCGCATGCCCCCGGACATCTGATGCGGGTAGTCGTTGATTCTGGCGGCCGGTTCGGGGATGCCCACCAGCTGCAGCATGTTCACGGCTTCCTGTCCGGCCTGTCTTCGGCTCAGTTTGCGGTGCTTTTGCAGGGCTTCATAAATCTGGAAACCCACTGTATATACTGGATTAAGCGAGGTCATGGGTTCCTGAAAGATCATGGAGATCTCGTTGCCTCTCACCCGGCGCATGTCAGCTTCACTCACCTCGAGAAGATCCCGGCCTTCAAACAAAATACGTCCCTTGGCCACCCGCCCCGCGGGTTTGGGCAGAAGGCGCATGATGGACAGGGCGGCCACGGATTTGCCGCAGCCCGATTCGCCGACGAGTCCGAGGGTCTGCCCGGAGTGCAGCTGGAGATCGAGACCGTCCACAGCGGTCACCGGCCCCCGTCTCGTGCTGAACTGGGTGACAAGGCCCTGTATATTGAGAAGCGGCGTGTTCATTGCGATCTGAGTGAGGGATCGAGGGTATCTCGCAACCCATCGCCAAAAAGGTTGAAGCCCAGCACGAGAAGCAGAATGGCCAGTCCGGGAAAGGCGGCCACATGCGGGGCCAGCTGGATGTACTTCCGGCCTTCGCTGAGCATGGCCCCCCATTCAGGCTGGGGAGGCTGGGCCCCGAGTCCGAGAAAACCGAGGGCCGCCGCCTGGAGAACCGCGGTTCCCATGCCCAGGGTAGCGTAGACGATGATCGGCGGCAGGGAGTTCGGCAGGATGTGTTTGCCCAGAATCCGGAAGGTGCTGCCGCCCAGATGACCAATGGCCTGAACAAAAAGCTGCTGCTTCAAAGACAGCACGCTGGATCTCACGATGCGGGCATAGTGGGGAATATAGACAATGCCCACCGCGATCATGGTATTGGTCAGATTGGGGCCGAGAATGGCGGTGATGAAAATGGCCAGGAGAATAGCCGGAAAAGCCAGGAGGATATCCATAAACCGCATGATCAGACTGTCCAGCCAGCCGCCGAAATAGCCGGCCGTCAGGCCGAGCAGGGTGCCGGGAACAAGGGAGATGGCCACGGAAATACCGCCGATCATCAGAGAAATCCGGCTGCCGAAAATCACCCGGCTGAAGATGTCCCGGCCCAGGCTGTCCGTTCCAAAAAAATGAACGCGGCTCATGCCCTGCAAGCGGTCAAGCGGCGCCGGGATCAAGGGATCATAGGGCGCGAGCATGGGGCCGAACAGGGCCGTGAACACTATGAGCGCCACAAGCATGAGTCCGAAGGCGGCGCTTTTGTTTCGAAAAAGGTCCTGGATTGTTTCCATTGAATGCAGAGCCCTTTGCCGTATTCCAAGATTTGAAATTGGAAATTTATAATTCTAAAATTGATGTTCGCTAGTCTGGCAATTGTGAAGTTATTAAAAATATGCAGTTATTTTTGAGCTATTGAATATAAATATCATCAGTCATGGACCCTGATTCTTGGATCCAGGACCACATACAAAAAGTCCACCAGCAGGTTGATCATAACCATCAAGGTGGCAAAAATCAGTATGCAGCCCTGGACCGCGGCATAATCCCGGGCCATGAGCGAGTTGACCACATAACGTCCCAACCCGGGCCAGGAAAAAATCGTCTCCGTGAGGACCGCCCCGCCGAGCAGCAGTCCCAGATTGAGTCCCAGGACGGTCACCACCGGCAAAAAGGCATTGCGCAGGGTGTGCCTGAGGATGACCACCAGGTTGCTCAGGCCTTTGGCCCTGGCTGTGCGCACATAATCCTGGTTCTGGATTTCCAGCATGCTGGAGCGGGTGATCCTGGCCACAATGGCCGTGGGGATGGTGGCCAGGGTTAAAGCTGGGAGCAGAAGGTGCTTGAGACTGTCCAAAAAGGCCGGCACGTTCCCCGCAAGCAGGCTGTCCACGACCACCAGCCCGCTCCAGGAAGGGACATCCAGCCCCATGCTCAGTCTGCCCATCATGGGCAGGACGGAAAATTTGACGGAAAAAAGGTAGATAAGCATCAGCCCCAGCCAGAAAATGGGCATGGAAACTCCCACCAGGGCCAGAAACATTGAAGCGTAATCAAAGATGGAATACTGCTTGACCGCGGAAATCACCCCGGCGGCGACCCCCAGGAAGGTGGCGATGACCATGGCCGCGAGGGACAGCTCCAGGGTGGCCAGGAGCCGGACGAAGATCTCCTGGGCAACAGGGATTTCAGTCCGGATGGAGATCCCCAGATCTCCCTGGAGTACATTTTTCAGGTAAATCCAGTACTGGGTGAAGAGCGACTTGTCCAGACCGAGCTGGGAGCGGAGGCCGGCCAGCTCTTCCGGGTTGGCGAACTCGCCCAGCAGGAGCTGGGCCGGATCCCCCGGAATCATGCGCAGCATGAGAAACACCAGCACCGAGACCCCGAAGAGGATGATCAGCAGATGGACAAGACGTCGGATCAGATAGTCGATGGGCATGGAAACGTCTGGGGATACCTGATTAAAGGTTTCAGCTTTGCCTCTGGCAAAGCTGAAACATAACTATCGAAAATTATTCAAAATAAACGAATATGCTGTTGCGCTGATGCTCAGTTCCTCGACTGCCGGTATTTAACCGGGCGAGGTGTCTTCGCCGAAGCAATCCCCGGCAAGAACCCCTTTTCTTTCTCCGTCACCCCGGCGAAGGCCGGGGTCCAGCTTTTTCAGTCTGGATTCCGGCTTCCGCCTTCGTTCAGAGCTTCGGCGTGACAAGCCGCCGGAATGACGGAGGTGGTCGACCAATAGTTTCTTCATTGATCAAACTGGCTGGTCCGTCCAGCCAGCGGCCGCGCTGACACCCGAAACCTGACACCTGTTCCGTCCTTTTCAAATGAGGACTGAGACGAATAGACCTAAGCCGGGAACCCGACCTGCTCTATTGTCCTGACGACAATCTAGTGCTCTTTCCAGATCATTTGGAAAGAATTCAGGCCGTTGGGCCGTAAGGGAACATTGTGCAGCCGTTTGTTGTAACATCGGACGATGGTGGAATGGGCCAGGGGCACCCAGGGGGCGTCCTGATGAACTATCTCCTGGGCCTGGCCATAGAGCCTGGCCCGTTCTTCCTTGTCAAAGGTTTGCTGGGCCTCGAGGCAGAGCTCGGTAAATTCCTGGTTTTTCCAGAGGGCGACATTGGAGGCCCCGGGAGTTTCCGCGGTATCCGCGGAAAGCAGTCCGTAGAGGAAATTATCCGGATCGGCATTGCCTCCGAGCCAGCCGAGCATGCACATATCGTGCTCACCGCCGGAGGTTTTATTCAGATAGGTCCCCCAGTCCATGCGCACGATTTTTGCCTTCAGACCCACGGCGCTGAGGTAGGCCTGGATGAGTTCAGCCGTTTTGACCGGTTCCGGCATGTAGGCTCTGGAAACCGGCATGGCCCACAATTCCAGTTCGACATCGGCGCCGACTCCGGCTTTTTGCAGGAGTTCTCTGGCCTTATCCGGGTCATAGGCATAGGGCTGGATCTCGTCATTGTATCCCCAGATGGAGGGTGGGAATGGGTTTTTGGCCGGGATGGCCAGGCCCTGATAGATGGTCTGGATGAGGGTTTCCTTGTCAATGGCGTGGTTGATGGCCTGCCTGACGCGAACATCGGAGAGGTAAGGCTTTTCAGTATTCAAGGCCAGGTAGCCGACATTGACGCTGGGTTTTTCCATGACCGCCAGATTATCTTTTTGCCGGACGAGGGATATGGAATCCGGATCAAGATCGTCAGCAATGTCGATGGTTCCGGACTGCAGAGCCATCAGCCGGGAGGAGGGCTCTGGAATGGATTTGAGGATGATGCTCTCCACATGGGCATTTTCGCCCCAGTAGTTTTCGTTGCGATTCAGGATGATCTGATCGTCCTTGATCCATTTCTCGAAGGTGAACGGTCCGGTCCCCACGGGATGCCTGCCGATCTGGTCGCCGTATTTCTCCATGGCGGCCGGGGAGACGATGGGGCAGAGCCAAAGGGCCAGGTTGTTGATCAAGGGGGCGTAGGGTTTTTCCGTGATCAGGGCCACGGTGTACTCATCGATGACTTTGATCTCCTTGACCGGTCCCAGGGAGAGGCTCAAATACCTCCACTTGCCGTGTTCGTGATAGGGATGGTCTTCGTCGATGATCCGGGCGAAGGAATGGTAGACCGCCTCGGCATTGAAGGGGGTCCCGTCGTGAAAGGTGACGCCTTTGCGCAGCTTGAAGGTCCAGGTCAGTCCATCCTCGGAGACCGACCAGGAGGTGGCCAGCTGGGGTTCGACATCCATGGAATTGTCTCCGAATTTGACCAGATTTTCGTAGATCTGGATCCCGGCCTTGATGGACTCCCCGTCCGTAGCCTGGGCCAGATCCAGATTGACGGAATCTCCGCCGCGTCCCCAGATCAGGGTGCCCCCATCCTGCGGTTCTTCGGCGGCGAAACCGAGCAGGGGCCAGACGCCCAGAATCAGGAACAGAAAAAAAATACACAATCCTCGTCGCATAGCAGCCTCCTTTGAAATGTTTCATTCGGGATGCAGGCCGGAAGGGCCGCATCCGGGCACTGGAAATGAGTCGAGAAAATCGGCTCAAATCAGCTAGATTTCATAGCACAAAGCCTCCGGGCTCGGCAAGCGATTTTTGACTTCATCTCAGACACCCGGCGTAATGATGCGCCATGACCAGGTTTCTTCGTCTGCTTTGAGCACAGCCTCGAGCTTTGTCCGGGGCCGATGGGCCATCAAAAAATCCAGGAGGGTTTCGGCTATGGTCCGGTGGGCTTGAGCGCAGTCGGCCAGAAGCGGCCCGGACGCGATTTCATCAGTCACCTCGGAGACGATTTCGGTCCAGGTGAGCGGCCAGTAGGTCTGTCCGTAATTGTTGCCCTGAATTCGTCGTTCCGGGGGCAGCACGGTCAGAGCGTCTGGAGATGCGGCCTGGAAGACCTCCGGGTCCCGGCTGCGGGCGTAGCGCTCATATCGCTCCTGGAAGCGCTTGTTCCAGCCCTGCATCCAGGCCTGGGAGCCAAAGGACCGCTTCAGGAGGCGGGCCAGGGATCGGGCCGGTTCATGCCCGGGATGAGCCGGGTCGTCCAGAAAGGGAACGATGGCGTAGACAAAGGACCTGGGCAGCCAGTAGGAGCGGAAAGAGCCCGGGGCATAGCCTGCAAAGGGCTGTTCCCATTCATGGCTGGGGATGCCGTGGCAGTCCAGGACGATTTGCGGGAGCCACCGTCTCCAGAGTCCCGCCTTGATCCGGGATTCGGGGAACTGGGGGACAGGGGCGAAGTAGTCGGCGTACCATTCCACCCCGTAGGCATTGTATCTGGCGGCGTGGTGCTTGTGATCCGGACCGTCCCGGAGCAAGGCCTCCAGGGTGGCCACCCCGTCGGCATTTTCCAGGGGGATGCAGATCACGTTGATGGTTTTCAGAACCTCCTGCCCCCAGCTGGTTTCGGCCAGGTCCCAGGCCAGCTTCAAGACCGCGTTCGTGCTTGAGATCTCATTGGCATGATGGCGGGCGTTGATCAGGAGCGTGTTCTTGAACAGGCGCAGCCGGGCCTGGGAGACCAGACCCTGTCCGTGCAGTCCGGGTGAAGCGATCTCCAGAGCCTGGATCTCGCGTTCCTGCAGACTCTGACCGGCCACAGAGGCGGCAATGGCCGCTTGCTGTCCCAGGCCGGCAATCCAGGAACGGACCTCGCCGGCCCACAGGTAGCGGTCTGTGGGCGGCACTCCGTTTTCAAGAGGCTCTTCCGTCGTTTCAGGGCCGCCGGTCCTGAAGGCATCGCGAAGTCGAATCCGGTCGCTGCCTGATTCCGGTTGGAGGTCATACCCCCAGGCCCGGGCAATCCGGCACAGGGCCTGTTGTTCGTTGTGAGGAGCCTCTGAGCCGAAGAAGAACTCGAATTCGTTCTGCCCGGATCGGAAACCGGTCGCTGGCGATGCTTTGATCGTGGTTTCCGGCGGGGAGTCGAACCAGGGCATGGGTTGGGCCTGGAGCCGGGCCCAAGGCTGGTCTCCAGACCCGTCGGCCCGGACCCGGGGCAGGATCCTCCCGAGGTGGAGGGTCTCGGACAGCTTGTTTATTTTGGCAAAATCCTGAAAAAAATCCAGGAGGACAAAATAGAGGTCTTCGTGCAGGGCCTCCATGGGAGCGATCCGTTCTTCATCCAGGCCCAGCCGAAGATCCGTCTCCCGGAGGCAGACCTCAATGCGAATTTCTTCCCAGAAGGGACGGCTCAGCTCGGACTGGGGGAGGGTTTCCAGGCGGGTCTGCATGTGCGCTTCCAACTCGGGGAGCCAGTCGTCTTGAAAGCGGCTCCAGAAGCGGTCCCGGTCCGTGGGCAGGCCGCTGTTCACAAGAGTGCGTCCCTCCCGGGAGAGGATCAGCCCGGCGCAACAGGGATGAACAGTGCCCAGTTCAGGGCTGCTTGCCAGATAGGGCCTCCGGCGCCACCTGGGGCTGAATTCCCACTGCCGAAGCTTCCCCTGAACATCCCGGGCACTCAGGCGATACACAGCTGTTTGCTCCGGGTCTTCCTGCAGGCTGATCCGCTCCGGAGGCCAGCCGAGTTCTGCGGCCAAAAGGTCCGGTCCGGGAAAGATCTCCTGCAGCCAGCGGCTGCGCATCTCCAGAGCCTTGTCCGGTCCGGAAAAGGGCTGATAGCTCAGGACCAGGGATTTGAGGGGCCGGCCGATCTGCAGAGCAGGTAAAACCACTTCCAGAAGCCAGGACAGGCCGGCCTTGTAAGCGTTGAGAACCTGGAGGGCCGGGGCGTATCCTTTGGAGCGGAGCAGGTCTTCGAGCTCTGCTTTCAGGGACTGCCTCAGGGCAAGGGGTTTGCTGACCAAGACCAGTCCCTGAAGCTCGCCCCGGCCGGGATGCAGCGTTTCTATCAGATCTCTGATCTGCTGCGTTTCCCCCTGCCAGGTGATCTGCCTGGCAATGGGGGCCGGACTCTCCGGCCGGATTCCGGACAAACCCGATACATTCGCGGTGTGCTCGAGTCTGGCCATCTCGATTCTTGGCGCCGGGGGCAGGGGGCGACCATGCAGGAAGGCGGCGCTCAGGTAATGGGCCCACAGGCCCCAGCGGCCCCGGCCTTGCAGGATGTCCTTAACCTCCTGCAGCCTTTGGCGGCTTGAGAAATCTCCAGGATCGGACTGACCCAGGATCAGGGCGGTCCAGCCCTGAAGGGCCGAAGCAAGGGTTTCTTCGCGTCCCCGGGCCAGAAGAGTGGTCCTGCCTGATCCCGGGTCGGTCTTCAGCAGCAGGGGGAGATTGCCGTGATCAGCATCCTGTTCCCGGACCCGGATCTGCAGGCCTTCGCGCGCAGAGGCAGCGTGCACCCCGGCCAGGGGCAGCCGGATTTCGGTGGCCTGCATAACGCAGCTCAGCACGAGGTCATTGAGGGCCAGGCCGAGCTGCGGAGACAGACTGGCGGAATCGAGTTGAATGAAGAGGTTCAGCGCCTTTTCCCGGCCCTGGTCCGGGCTGTCCCGGAACAAGGCGGGACCGGGGTCGAGCAGGTCGAAATCTGCAGTCGGACAGGAAGAAGCGGAAGTCTTGTGACCGATGTCCCGGGCCAGGGAACGCCTGAGTTCGGAACAAATCGATCCGGTCTGATCCAGGAGGCTGAAGGCTTCGGCCTCGGGTTGGGGCAAGCAGATTCGGCTCCAGGTTTTCGGTTGTTGAGGGAAAAACAGAGGGCGGCGCAGCAAACGCAGGAGTTCAGCCCGAAGAGGGCTGGAAAATCCCCGCAGCTCCAGGCTGCAAGGTTTGGTTCGGACCAGTTCGGCCGGGTATTCCACATCTTGGCTGCAGGCCATGAGCCTCAGGACTGGCCCGTCCCAATCTCCGGGCGGGTCCGGAAACACGAGCAGCGGCCGCTCCAGGCGCAGGCTTTGCAGGGCCAGGACCGCGTTCAGGTTGAGCAGCTCGGCCCATTCCTGTGCATCGTGAAATCCGGGCTCACAGAAAACCGTCAGGTTCAGGCCGTCGAAAAAACCATCCCCGTCCCGGTCCTGAAAAAGCAGACAGGCATCTTCGAAAAGAGTCTGCAAAAGGCATGGCCCATGCGGCCCTGGCTGTGAACGGTAAAACACTGTCTTGGTCATGTGCAAACCTCGCAATCGGAAAGAAACTTTGGGTGGACAGAAGCCGCCGCCGAAAGTAGCATAGTCTGTAACAAAGGCAAGGATCAACGGCCCCGCTTAGCAGCATGGAGGAGGGCCTGAACCAGCTTCCAACTCAATCAAGCATTCACGTGAGAGGTATCGTGTCCAATCCTTTCAGCATCAAGGCCAAAGCGCTCATTCGGCAGATCCCTGCCGGCAGGGTGAGCACCTACGGTTTGATCGCCGGATGTGCCGGGAATCGTAGAGGGGCCAGGCAGGTGGTCCGTATCCTGCACGCGGCTTCGGCCAAAGACGGCCTGCCCTGGCACCGGGTGGTGAACCGGGAAGGACGAATCGTCCTGCCGCGCGGCCGGGGCTTCGAGGAGCAAAAAGGACTTCTGGAGGCGGAAGGGGTGGTCTTCGGTGCCGGGGGGCGGATCGATTTGGAGCGCTTCCTCTGGAGCCCGGGCCGAGGCAGCCGCTGATCATTCCCTGGCAATCAGGAAAGGAGGTTTCGCCTAATGAAGGCAGGAATCCTCAGGCAGAGCCTGGCCGAACTCGGGTGAACCCCCTCAGGTGAATCAGGCTTCGGCCGCTCCCAGGAAATTCAGGAGCATCCGGTTGAAGGCCCCGGCCTGTTCCACATTTCCTGGCCGGCTTTGGTGAAGCAGCGGTCAATTGGGTTGCTGTCTGAAGAGGATCAGGGCATCTCCAGGACGATCTTGCCTTGCATATGGCCCGTTTCGATCAAGTGGTGGGCGGTGGCGACCTCATGAAGCGGAAAGGTCCCTGCGAGCTGGATCCGGACCTGCCCGGCCTCGATGTGCCTGGTGGCTTCATCCAGGATCATTCGCTGGGCCGTCCTGGCCTTGTGCAGGCCCAAGTGCATGGGCGTCAGCATCAGTTCATAGGCGATGGACAGATTGCGGAATTTGGCGGTCTTTATCGCCTGGGCATCGCAGACCGCTTCCAGCAGGGTGAGCACCGTGCCGTAGATCCGGGCCGCGGCAAAGGAACGGCAAAAGGTTTCACCGCCCACGGTGTCGAAGACTGCATCCACGCCTGTACCCTCGGTCCAGTCCAGGACCGAGGCCACAAAGTCACTCTCCCGATAGTTGATCACGCGGTGGGCTCCGAGAGACTGAACGAATTCAGCCTTGTCCTGACTGCTGACGGTGGTGGCGATGCGGGCGCCGAGGATTGCGGCGATCTGGATGGCGGTGTGTCCGACCCCGCCGGCTCCGGCATGGATGAGCGTTGCCTGGCCTTTGTGCAGTCCGATCCGCTTGACCAGGGCCTCATAGGCCACGATCCAGACGAGGGGAACAGCCGCGGCCTCGGCCATGGACAGATTGCCGGGCTTGCGGGAAGCAAAATCCTGGTGGATGACGGTGTATTCGGCATAATTGCCCTGATCCGGCCCGCCGATGCCGCCGTTGAAAAAACAGACCTCGTCGCCGACCTTGAAGCGGGTGACCCGCTTTCCGACCGCTTCCACCACACCGGCCCCGTCGCATCCGAGAATGGCCGGCAGGGATTCCGGAAAAAACGTTCCGGCCTTACGCATCTTGAAATCGATGGGATTGATCCCCGCAGCCCGGAGCCGGATCCGGATACACTCCGGATCGGTCAGCTCAGGATCAGGGGCTTCCCTAAATTTCAGGTTGTCACTGCCGCCGGGAGCTTGGAGTAAAACCGCTTTCATCTGAGCGCCTCCTTTGGGATTGCTTCGTCGAAGACTCCTCGCAATGACGAGTTATAATCAATGAAATTTCATGCGTGTCCCCAGGCCGGGGAAGCGGAAGAGGTTGCCTTGCATCACGGAATATGACAGTGTCAGACCAGTTGTCGGCATCCATTCGGGTAAATTCGGTTGTACAAGGGTTGCTCTTCAAAGTGGGGGGACAAATGAGGGACCAGACATCCGAATAAACAGAAAAGAGGGTTGGGGAGTGCTCCCAAAGCCTGAAAATCTTTGGTGGGCCACCAAGGAATCGAACCTTGAACCTTCGGATTAAGAGTCCGCTGCTCTGCCAGTTGAGCTAGTGGCCCGTGAGCTAATCTTTTAATTTTTTTTCCGGGAAATTGTCAAGGATGAATTTCCGGGAAACGGCTGAGACCGGTGTAATTGAATATCGCTCGTGCTTGAACGGAGAAATTGCCATGAAAGATGCAGCCCATGTCGAAAAACTGCTGACCAAGGCCAGGACCATTGCCGTGGTCGGAGCCAAGGATAAACAGGGCCACCCGGTGGACGGGGTGGGCCGGTACCTGATTCAGGCCGGGTTTACGGTCATACCGGTCCATCCCAAACGCCAAACGGTTTGGGGCCTCAGGGCCTATCCCACCCTCACGGCGATTTCCGAGCCTGTGGATATCGTCGACCTCTTCAGGGCCCCAGAGTATTGCCCCGGGCACGCCAGAGAGGTCTTGCAGCTCAGGACCTGGCCGCTTCTTTTCTGGATGCAGGAAGGCATTGCCAATCAAGAGGTGCAGGTCATCCTGGAAGACACGCCGGTGACTATTGTTGAGGATCACTGTTTGTTGAAGTTTCACAAAAAGATATCGGGAAGCGGGCATGGTTGAACAGCTCAGCAGACAGGCCTTTTCCTGCCGGATGTGCGGCTGTTGTTGTCTCGGTCAAGGCGGGATTGTGTTGACCTCCCGGGATCAGGAGCGGTTGCGGACTTGTTTGGGCCTTCCTCTTGCAGAGTTTCTGGCTCGGTATACCGAGCAGCAGGGCGAAAAGGTCTGTCTGATCACCAACCAGGCCAATGTATGTGTTTTTTTCGAGACCGGGCAGGGTTGCTCAGTTCATGCGTCCAAACCGGACATCTGCCGGGCCTGGCCTTTTTTTCGCGGCAACCTCCTGGATGTAATGAGTTGGAAGATGGCCCAGGATGTCTGTCCGGGGATCAATCCTGATGTTGAACACAGGGATTTCGTCAGTCAAGGATTTATGTATCTGCAGGCTCAAGACCTTGTGCGGTCCCCGGATCCTCAAACCCCGACCGCTCTGGTGGTGCAGGATTTGATTGAGGAGAGGGGGGCGGAAGGGTGAGAGGGAAACGCGGAACGCGGAACGATGAACTCGGAAGGGAGAAAGGGAAACGCGGAACGCGGAAAGATGAACGCGGAAGGGAGAAAGGGAAACGCGGAACGCGGAAAGATGAACGCGGAAGGGAGAAAGGGAAAC
>JAABTT010000038.1 GCA_011389765.1 Desulfohalobiaceae bacterium S24
AGCGGCCGCAGAGAATGTACGATTTTATGGACAGTTTTTTCAACGATTTTTTTGAATCCTTCCCCCGAGGGGATATCGCCTATCCGAAGGTCAATGTCAGTGAAAACGAGAAGGACGTGAAGGTTCAGGCCGAGCTTCCGGGCATGGAGCCCAAGGATATCGATATCTCTTTCCAAAACGGGACTTTGCTTTTGAAGGGGGAGAAAAAGTTCGAGGACGAGAAGAAAGAGGGCAGCTTCCATCGTCTGGAGTGCAGTTACGGCTCCGTGCACCGGGCTATTCCGCTTCCCGCGGAAATCGATCCGGACAAGATCGAGGCCAAGTTTAAAAACGGCGTTTTGAACATCACAATGCCCAAAGCCGAAACAGCCAAGTCGAAAAAAATCGAGATTCAGAGCTGATCGCATGCGGCTTTCCAGATTCTTAAAAGGCTGCGGTTCACACCGCAGCCTTTTTTTTGATTTTGATCAAAGTAAAGTTTTTAAGCATCCATTATACAAGGAACTGTCACCTGCTTAAAGAGAGATCCTTGCGTCTCTCCTGCGCAGGCCGAATAATTTGAAATTTTCATTCCAAGGAGCAGAAAAATGAGCATGACACGCAAAATAATTGAAATTGA
Organism: Desulfohalobiaceae bacterium S24; assembly: GCA_011389765.1. Taxonomy (GTDB): domain Bacteria; phylum Desulfobacterota; class Desulfovibrionia; order Desulfovibrionales; family Desulfothermaceae; genus JAABTT01. The sequence goes on from JAABTT010000038.1 coordinate 620, forward strand.
TGAAGAATTATGTGACGGTTGCGGGGAATGTGTGCCGGCCTGCGAGGAGGGCGCCATTCAGATCGTAAACGGCAAGGCCCGTTTGATCGCGGAGAAATACTGCGACGGTCTGGGCAATTGCCTCGGGGAATGCCCCACCGGGGCTTTGCAGGTTGTTGAGCGTGAAGCCGAGCCATTTGACGAAGAGGCGGTTCAGGAACTGCTGGACCGTCAGAAAAGCGGACAGTCTCCGGCTTCAGGGGGCTGCCCCTCGGCCGGTCTGCAGCAGTTTGCTTCCTGTGACCGGGCCAATCTTCCCCAAGAGCAGACCGGTTCGGCCCTGTCCCACTGGCCGGTGCAGATCAAGCTCGTGCCGCCCCAGGCCCCGTTTTTGAAAGACGCGGATCTCCTGGTCACGGCGGATTGCGCCCCGGTGGCCACGGCCGAGTACCATTCCCGTTTTCTGCCCGGGAAAGTGGCCCTCATGGGCTGCCCCAAGTTCGACGATGCCCAGGAGTATCTCCAGAAATTCAAGGATATTTTCACCCAGGCAGGCGTCAAAAGCGTGACAGTCCTGTCCATGGAGGTTCCCTGCTGTTCGGGTCTGCTGGGCATTGTCAAGAAAGCCGTGGAAATGGCTGGAGTGGAGGTTTCGCTCAAAAATATCATTCTGAGCACCAAGGGCGATGTCAAACAGGAAGAGTCGGTAAAAAAATAAGGGCTTTCTCATGTCGCCTTTGACTTTTGAAAACCCTTGTCATTCCTGGTGCCCGGGGCCGGACTCGAACCGGCACAGTGCTTTGCACCGAGGGATTTTAAGTCCCTTGCGTCTACCAGGTTCCGCCACCCGGGCAATTCCTCGAACGTAGCCAAAGAGGATTGCTCCGTCAATCTTTTTTTCCGCTGCAGCCGGTTGCAGCGGCCCTGGTCAATCGGCCGTCTTTTTGATATACCTTCCCTATGCCCGCGACCGATCGTCCACGCTGCGCCGTCCTCGGCTTGAACGGACTTCCATACTCTCTGGCCTGCTCCCTCGCCGGCAGCGGACGCTATCCCAACCTGGACCGCCTGGTTCGATCCGGAAACTGCCGTCCCATCCTGGCCGAACTGCCGGAGCTCTCTCCGGTCAACTGGACGTCTTTTTATACAGGGTTTGGCCCGGAAAAACACGGAATTTTCGGATTCACCCGCATTGACCCCAGCAGCTATGCCATCAGCCTGAGCGACGCGACGCATGTCCAAAGCACCGCCATTTTTGACCGGCTTGGCGAGCAGGGCTTGATCAGTAAGGTGATCAATCTGCCGAATACCTATCCGGCCCGGCCGCTCAAAGGGATGCTCATCTCGGGTTTTCCGGCCCAGGATCTCAGCCGGGCGGTCTATCCGCGATTTCTGCTGCCCCGGCTGGAGGCGGAGGGCTATATACTGGAGGCGGATACGTGCAGGGGCGGCTCCGATCCTGAATATCTCCTGGCAGAACTCCGCTCCACCCTGGAAGCACGATCCAGGGTCCTGGAGCTTTTCTGGCCGGATCTGGCCTGGGACCTGTTTGTTCTGGTTTTGACCGAGACCGATCGCTTGGGCCATTTTTTGTTTCCGGCCCTCATCGATGAGAGCGATCCCTGGCACGAGCCCTGTCTGGAGCTGCTTCAGGATTGGGACCGGGTGATCGGCGATGTCCTGGAGAGGTGGCAGGCCCTGCCCGAGCCCAAGCGCCTTCTGGTTTTGGCCGATCACGGATTCACCACGCTCGAGATTGAAGTCGATCTCAATGCCTGGCTCAAAGAACAGGGGCTTTTGACCCTGGAATCAGAGGCGCGGCACGAACTGGACAGTACGGTGATCAGCCCCGAAACCAGGGCTTTTGCCCTGGATCCAGGCCGGATATATCTGCATACTCGGGAGCGCTTTGCCCGGGGGCGCCTGGATTCTATGACTGCGGCCTCCCTCCGGGACACGATATGTGCCGGATTGCTGGCCCTGCGCTATGACGGCCGGCCGGTGATGCAGGAAATTTTTAAGGGTGAAGACCTCTATCCCGGGTCTCAGGATGCACAGTGTCCGGATTTGGTCTGTGTCCCCCGGGCGGGTTTTGACTTGAAGGCCAAATTTGATCGGAACTCGGTTTTTGGATTTTTCGGACGCAGAGGCACCCATCTTTCAGGGGATGCCTTTTTTTATGACAGCGCCGGGGCGCAGGTGGAAAGGGTCCGGGAGGCGGGCCAGGCGGTGGAGGCCTTTTTTGAGCCCCACGCCCGGCCGGGTCGATAGTATTGATGATTTAAGATTGAAAATATAACATTGCTGAATATAAGAAAATCAATGACTTGCCACGAAAATACCCAAAAACATTTTCTTAAAGGCTAGAACTTGAGCAAAGAGGCTTCCCGGTTGAGAAGGAGTATTTGATGCGTTTTGATATGCAGGCAGATTTGAACCCGGCCCAGCTGGAGGCGGCTAGAGCCACGGACGGTCCGGTGCTGGTGATTGCCGGGGCCGGGAGCGGCAAAACCAGGACCATTGTCTACCGCATGGCCTATCTGGTCCGGGAAGGCATGGACCCCCGTTCCATTTTGCTTCTGACTTTTACCAGAAAGGCCTCCCAGGAGATGCTCCATCGGGCGGGAAAACTTTTGGGCCAGGGGCTCAATGAGGTTGTGGGCGGGACGTTTCACGCCTTTGCCTATGCCATGCTCAGGCGCTACGGCCGGGCTTTGGGTCTGCCCGATGATATGACTATTCTGGATCGGGGGGATGCCGAGCAGGTGATCAAACAGGCCAAGGAAAATCAGTCCATTGGAAAAGGGGACCGCTCCTTTCCCAGGAAAGGCACTATCGCCGCCTTGATCAGCAAGAGCCGAAACAAGGAAATCGGCCTGGAGCCGCTTCTGGAGCGGGAAGCCAGACATTTGACGATGTATGGGGAGGATCTGCAGGCCATTGCCGATGCCTATGCCCGGTTTAAAAAAGAATACGGGCTTCTGGATTATGACGACCTCTTGTTCCGCTTTGAAGAGTTGTTGACGGAACAAGAGGAAATCAGGGATTTTTTGCGCATGAAATACCAGCATGTGCTGGTGGATGAGTACCAGGACACGAATCTGGTTCAGGGCAGGATCGTCACCTCCCTGGTTGGTCCCCAGGGCAATGTTATGGCCGTGGGAGACGACGCCCAGTCCATCTATTCCTTCCGCGGGGCCACCGTGAACAATATACTGCAATTTGCCGAATCTTTCCCAGGGGTCCGACTCATCAAACTGGAGCAGAATTACCGTTCGGTGCAGCCGATTCTCAATCTGAGCAACCAGATTCTGGACATGGCGGAGGAGAAGTATGAGAAAAAACTGTTCACCGAGCGCAGGGAAGGCCGGAAGCCGGAGCTGCTTCGTCCGATCAGCGATCACAGTCAGGCCAGGGTTGTCTTGAGCAAGATCGAAGATCTGGCCCAGGAGTATTCTCTGCATGAAATCGCCGTCTTGTTTCGTTCCGGTTTCCAGTCCTACAGCCTGGAAGTGGCTTTGAACAAGGCCGGGCTTCCTTTCAAGAAATACGGCGGCCAGCGTTTTACAGAGGCGGCTCATATCAAGGACGTCCTGGCCTATCTGCGTCTGGTGCTCAATTCCATAGATCTCCCGGCCTGGCAGCGGGTCATGACCCTGGTCCCCAAGGTGGGACCCAAGACCTGCCAGCGGCTGTATGATCAGATGGCCGCCGGGGAAACCGCGGCTTTGGAAAAAAGCTGCCGTCAAAATGCAGATCTCAAGGCGGTTCTTGAGTTCATCACCAATCTTCAAAAACAGAAATCGGAGCGGGTGTTTGTCCTGCTGGAACAGGTCCTGGAGTTTTATAAGCCCATTCTCAAAGAGCGTTTCCCGGATGACTATCCCAGGCGTCAGGCCGGGCTGGAACAGCTGTCCCAGATCGCTTCGGCCTACGAAGAACTGGACCTCTTTTTGTCGGACCTCAGCCTGGAACATCCGGATCAACTTGGTCAGCGGGACCCCCTGGAGGACAATCTTGTACTGTCCACAGTCCACTCGGCCAAGGGGTTGGAATGGGAGGCCGTGATCGTCCTTGATCTTGTGGAAGAACGCTTCCCCTCAAAACACGCCCTCATGGATCAGCCGGGGATGGAAGAGGAGCGGCGGCTGTTTTACGTGGCCTGCACCCGGGCCAGAGAATATTTGGGACTGTCCATGCCTGACTCCTTGTACAACCGGTATCAGCGCTATCATGAGGCTGCGCTGCCCAGCCCTTTTGTCCAGGAATTGTCTCCCGAGGGGTTCGACGAATTTCGAGAGGATATGAGCGGCGCCCTGAAGGCCCAGGGCTCAGTCAAGCGGGAAAAGGCTGCAACGGACCGGGCCGAAAGTGATTCAGGCAGGAAAAAAAACGGGAATTTCGGGCATTGCCGGCATAAGATCTTCGGACGGGGCAAGGTGGTGCAGTTCATTCCCCCCAATCGCTATCAGGTGAACTTTCCGGGATTCGGTTTGAAACAAATCCTGGAGGATTATCTGGAAATGGAGGGCTGAGGGGGAGGGATATCGGATATCGGACGTCGGACGTCGGAAGGCGGACATCGGACATCGGACGTCGGAGGCCGGACGTCGGACGTCTTTAGCTCTCTGTCCTTTTCCAATCCTTGATCTGGAGATCGATGCTGGTCAGGCCGTTGTAATTGTTGAGCCGCGGCGTGAAGGCCAGCCGGACTTCCTCCCCCTTGATTTCAGGCCCCATTGACCGGGCCTGACGCCAGGCTTTTCCCAGCATATTGACCCCTGCTTTTCGGTCCCAAACTTCGATGGAAACATGGTTTTGCCCAAAAAAGCGATGTTTTTTGACCGACAAGGGGGCGGACCGGAATACAGGCTGGGGATTGCCCTGTCCAAAAGGCTGCAGCAGATCCAGCTCCTGAACCAGGGTCAGATCGACCTGCCCGAGATTCAATTCAGCGTCCAGGTCCACGGCAGGCGGGGGCAGACATTCGCCAAAGCAGTTTTGAACGCTTTGATTGAAGATTTCTCGGAGTTGTTCAAGTTCGGCCTCCTGAATGCTGAGACCGGCGGCCATGCGATGCCCCCCGTAGTTCAGCAGGAGATGAGAGCAGTCCCGGAGCCCTTGATAAAGATCAAAATCCGGAATGCTCCTGCCTGAGCCGGTGAGTCGGTTTCCGTCTTTGGTCAAGAGCAGGGCGGGCCGGTTGAATTGTTCCACCACCCTGGACGCGGCGATCCCCACGATGCCCTTGTGCCAGTCCTGATGGTACAAGACCAGGCCCAGGGTATCCGGCATGGATCCCGCCTGTTCCGCTGCTTCTTCAATGGTCTTTTTCTCAACCCGGCGGCGTTCCAGGTTGTGTTTTTCGAGTGCGGCGGCAAGCGGTCTGGCGGTGCTCAGATCCGGGGCCAGAAGGAGTTTCAGGGCTTGTTCGGGCGAACCCATTCTGCCGGCGGCGTTAATGCGCGGGGCCAGACCGAAGCTGACCTGCCCGCTGCCCATGGGGGCCGTCGGCGGGAGTTTGCTGATTTCCTTCAGCGCAAAAATGCCGGGACGCTTGGCTTCTCCCAGGCAGAGAAGGCCGTTTTTAACCAGGATGCGATTGGTGATGTTCAGTTCGACAATATCGGCAATGGTTCCCAGAGCGGCAAGATCCAGATATTCACGAATGTCGACCGGCTCGCCTGGCAGCAGCCGGTTCAGGGCCGCGGCCAGGAGAAAGGCCACTGCAGCCCCTGAGGTCTGGGGGTAGGGACAGTCGCCCAGGCAGGGATTTACAATGGCCCGGGCCCTGGGAAGCTCCTGTGCGGGGAGATGGTGATCCGTAATAAATATCTGCAGTCCGATTTCTTTGGCGGCGTCTACTTCTTCGATGTTGGAAATGCCGCAGTCCACGGTGATCACCAGGTCCGCGCCCTGTGATTTGAGCTCGTGCAGACCTTCCGTGTTCAGCCCATAGCCTTGTTGCAGTCTTTCCGGGATATGGTACAGGGTCTGGATGCCGCGTTTTCTGAAAAATTCGATTAGGATGGCAGTGGCGGTGATCCCATCGGCATCGTAATCCCCCCAGACGGCTACAGTCCTGTTCCGGGTCAATTCCCTGGCCAGGAGTTCGGCGCAGTTTATCAGCTCCGGCCATTGTTCCAGGGGGGGCAGATGGCGAAGCCCCGGGCTGAGGAAGATCTCCATCGCCTCGGGCGAGGTCAGTCCCCGATGCCAGAGAAGTCCGGCCAAAAAGTTGGAGATATGCAGATTATCAGCCCAGACGGCCAGGGTTTTCGGTTCCGGCCCCCCGAGTGATTTTCTTTGTCGCCAGTTCAAGGTCAAGTGATCACTCTGATGTCAGCCCTGCCGCCGGCAGGGCTGACATATAATTATTTAATATTTATTACAATATAATACCAAAGTTGGCTACGCCCGCAACCCAAAGGTTCCAGGTTCATATCGAAATTTGAAATTCGAAATTTGATGAGGCTTTCTCCAATACTCTGCATTGCTGCATTCTTTTCTTGCCAATTTCCAATTTCCAATATCAAATTTCTTTCACGCTGAAGTTTCACAAAAGGATAGCCGATTCAAGCTTGCCTCAGGCCTTCCAGGTTGCAAGCACGGCGTGAAGCAATGCCTGGTTGCGTTTGCTGCGGCATTTTTCAGCCAGGTAAATGGATTTCAAGCGCTCATAGGCTGTATGGAGGTCCTGATTGAGCACCCAGTAGGTGAACATCGGAGCAGCTTCGATTTCAGCATAGGCCGCCTGGAGTCTTGCCTTACGTTTCTGTGGATCTTCGCTGCCCCGTTTGCTCAGACGCTGCTCCAGGATCTGTCTGGAGGGCGGAAAAAGAAATATAGACACCTGTGACTTGATGCTGCTCTGCAGCTGGGCAGCCCCCTGGACGTCGATATCGAAGATCATATCCCTGCCGGAGGCCAGGGTGTCCAAAACCGGCTGCAGCGGGGTGCCGTAGGATTTTCCGTGGACTGTGGCCCATTCCGCAAAGAAGCCGTTCTGGACCAATCGTTCGAATTCGCTCGGCTCCACAAAACAGTAGTCCCGGCCGTGCTGCTCTTCGGGCCGTGCATGCCGCGTGGTATAGGAAACTGAAAAGCTAAAATTGGGAAAGTCCCTGATCAGTTTGGAGATCAGCGTACTTTTCCCGCCGCCTGAAGGCGAACAGATGATCAGGGCGACACCTGGAGAATCAACTTTCATTGGTTTTTCTTTTTTCAGCAAAGCGTTGTCCGACGGTGTCGGCCTGGAGAGCGGAAAGAAAAATGTGATTGGAGTCGGTGATGACAATAGAGCGAGTCTTTCGTCCCTGGGTTGCGTCCACGAGACGGCCGCCCTGCTTGGCTTCTTCCCTGAGGCGCCGCATGGGGGAAGACCCCGGATTGACGATGCCCACCACTCTGGCCACCACGACATAATTGCCGAATCCGATACTGAGCAAGTTGTTCACAGGCATAGTCACTCCAGATTTTGAACCTGTTCCCGGCATTTTTCCAATTCATTTTTCCATTTGACAACGAACTGACTGACTTCGGCGTCCTGGGCCTTGTTTCCGCAGGTGTTGATTTCCCGGAAGCATTCCTGGAGGAGAAAATCGAGTTCCCGGCCCCCCTTTGTTTCATTTTCAAGTCCGTGGGCCAGGGTTTGGATGTGGGTTTTCAGACGAGTCAATTCCTCTGAAACATCGATCTTGTCGGCGATCAGGGCCAGTTCTTGATACAGCCGGTTTGTATCAAGGGAAGAGTCCTCAAGTAAAGTTTCCACTCTGCTCTTGAGGGTCTCGAATTTCTGTTGGGCAGTGTTCCGGGTGGATGCCTCCAATTCAGTGAGCCAGGAGCTCAGGCGATGGACTCTGCGCCGGAGATCCTGTTTCAAGGCTTGACCTTCGGCGCTTCTGGATTGATCCCATTGTTTCAAAACCTGCAACAGGCCATACTCCAGGCTTTGCTCCAGGCGATCATCCCCGGGAAGGGCTGATTCCTGCCAGAGGCTGGGAATATTGAGAAAGCGGCTGTAATCCGCCTGAAAATACTGATTTCCGGAATGGGCCGCTGTCTGCAGCTGGCGGAGCATGGAGTGGGCCAGATGATGATTGAAGGACAGCGGGCTCATCTCCTGATCCGTGAATTGAAGATTGAGCTCAATATCCACACGACCCCTGAGGGCCCACTCGCGGACCTTCTTTTCCCAGGCCAGTTCCCGGGCTTTCAGAAAACCGGGCAAACGCCAGCGCAGCCCGAGCTGCTTTCCGTTCACGCTTTTGATTTCCCAGGACTGCACGCAAAAATCATTTTCCTGGGTAAAGGCGCCATATCCGGTCATGCTTTTGATCATATACTTCCGTTCGTCATCCATTGATTTTGCTTGTATAGCGGTTTCGAAGCCGGGTCAAAACTTCCTGCACCTCGTGCCCGGCGTAATCCGGAAAGGACCAGGGCAGACTCTGCCATTTCCCTTTTTGGTAGAGCAGGGTCAAATCGGCCCAAATGCCTTTGCCCAAATAGATGCGGTGCGAAAAATTCTTGCCGGTGGCCAGCACCAGACGTTCCTGAAAGACAAGCCCCGGGTCCAGGTTGAAGATCCTCCGGCCGTCCTGCTGTTGAAAACGCTGTTCTAGGGCATTGGTGCTCAGTTTGATGTCCGCCAGTTTCTCGGGCGGGAGCAGAGCCTCGAATCCGAAGATCTTCCTGGTGATCGGTGTGCCGAGCTCTTGATCATAATAGCTGGTCTCCGTGAAAGCAAGGGTCTCGGATTGGAAGTCGATCCGGCCGAGCTCCCGGATCAATTCGTCCAAAAGCCGGGTCTGGAAATCCTGCCAGGTGCTGCTCAAAACAGAGAGAATGAGCTGGGCCGGCAAAGGGGTTTTCGGAATACTCATGTAGGATTTATTCCAGAAGTATTGAAGATCGAATATTGCTATATACGAGAAAATCAAGAAATTGCCATGGCTTCCACCAGCAGGCCTCGGTCATTCACACCAGCAGGCGAGGTCCGGATCAGCTGTCCGGAACAGGTGGCCCTGTCAGTCCCCTGTACGCAACACAGGGCGTAATATTCGTTCAGACCCAGATTCGGGTCTGTTTGTTCCAGCACAATGTCCATTTCGCGGACATTCAGGAGCGAGTGGAGAAATCCGCTTCTTTTTTCCGCCATCAAGGCGCGTAATTTGGAACTGCGCTGTTTCTTCTCCTGTTCATCCACCCGATTGGGATATGCCGCGGCCCGGGTTTGCGGCCGCGGTGAATAGCTAAAAATATGGGCGTATGAAAAAGGTTGCCTGCGGCAAAAATCCAAGGTTTCCTGAAAATTGGATTCTGTTTCCCCGGGGAAGCCGAGCAGAAAATCGGCGCCAAGACCGAATGCCGGCCAGAAGGCTTTGAGCCGATGGATGAATTCGGACAGCCCTTCCGGCGTATAATGGCTCCGGCCCATGGACCGCAAAACAGCAGGGCTTGCGCTTTGAATGGAAAGATGCAGGTGCGGACAGATCAGTCCGGCTTCTTGCAATACTGCAAGCCCTCTGTCGGAGAGCAGGCCGGGATCCAATGAACTCAAGCGCATTCGTGACCCATCTTGATAATCTTTTTGCAAGTTTTTGTCCAGCCACTGGATCAGATCCCAGAAATCCATACCCCCTTTGGAGCGATCCCGGTATTGGGCCAGATTGATGCCGCTGATCACCAATTCTTTGTATCCGGATTGCAGCAACACCCTGGCTTCATGGAGGATTTCCCGCGGCTGCCTGCTCCTGGCCGGGCCTCTGGTCAGGGGGACGATGCAGTAGGTACAGCCCTGGGAGCAGCCGTCCTGGATTTTGAGAATCGGCCGGGCTCTTGGATAAGCGCTGATGTGCAGATCTGGAAAGGCCCGGGGAAAGAGGTCTTGCTGTGCCGATGACGGCCGGCTTGCAGACAGGCTGGGCCACTGCTCCGGACCCAGGCGGCACAGCTCGGGTTTCCGGGCTTGGTACGGCACGGCGCTCACCCCGGGGAGGTCCCGGATTTGATCTTCAAATATTTTGGCCGCGCAGCCGGTGACCATGATTTCGGCCTTGGGCCGGATCCGGTGGAATCGCCGGACAGCCTTGCGCAGGTCCTGAATGGCCCGGTCGGTAACCGCGCAGCTGTTGATCAGAAAAATATCGGCCTGATCGGGCGTTTCGGCTTCAGCCAGGCCCGCATGTCCGAGCCAGGATTCCCGGATAGCCTGGGATTCGTACTGGTTGATCTTGCAGCCCAGGGTGAAGATGTAGAAGTTCTGCATACTATTTCCAGGGCAGGATTTCACTTCAATACAGCATCAGAAATAAGGTCCGGCCTCATCCCTGATGGATAATGCCGCCGCCTAAAAGTTGTCCCGTGGGCAGATAGAAGGCCGCCACCTGGCCGGGGGCAGGCGGGGTGACCGGCTCCTCGAAGACAGCTTTCAAGGATCGGGAGGTTTGAAATTCGATGCGGGCCGGTTTGGCCTTTTGGCGGTACAGGGTCTGCACCAAAAGGTGTTTGGGCCACTGGCCAGGCTCGGTCATGCAGTTCAACTCACCGATCAGACAGCTTGAGGCCTGCAGTTCGCTTTTTGCTCCCACCAGCAGCGTGTTGCTGTGCACAATTTTTTCCAGCACATACAGGGGATGGGCAGAGGCGATGCCCAAGCCCCGTCTCTGACCGATGGTATAGCGATGCAGCCCCTGATGCCGGCCCAGCACAGCGCCGGAACGCTCCTTGATCGGCCCGGGGGCGGGGAGCTCCTGTCCCGAGGCCTGCAAAAAAGTGCGGTAATCATTGCCCGGGATAAAGCAGACTTCCTGACTTTCCTGTTTGAGCGGGGCTTTACGCCCCCTATCCTGAAGGGCCTGCAGTACCTCGTCCTTGTGCCAGGCGCCAAGGGGGAAGCAGGCTCTGGAGATCTGCTCCCGGGTCAGCAGGGCCAGGAAATAACTCTGTTCCTTCTCCGGGTCCAGGCCCCGGTACAGCCGGGGTGCATCATCCGTTTTCCGGACGTAATGGCCGGTGGCCAGTCCGGCGGCGCCCAGGGCAAGGGCTCGATCCAGGAGCAGGCCGAATTTTACGGCTCGATTGCACCAGGCACAGGGGTTCGGAGTAAATCCGCGGCAATAGCTCCGGATAAAGGGTTCGATCACCAGTTTGTGAAACTGATTCCTCAAGCGGCAAATGTGCAAAGGAATTTCGATTGCTGCGCAGAGATGCTGCAGGTTTTCCTGGAGTGCGCGTTCCCCGGGCCCGGACTGGAGAAAGCTGCCGTGCAGGGCTATGGGATCGAGGCCCTGCTCTTTGAGCAGCAAGAGGGACAGGAGACTGTCGGCGCCTCCGCTCACGGCAACGGCAATTGACATTTTATCGGCTTGCCAGTCCGCTGGGCCGGGGCAGGCGAGGCAGCTCTTGCTCCAAGGTCCAAGCGATTTGCAGGAGACGGGTTTCCGCAAAGGCCGGGGCAAAGAGCTGTATTCCGATGGGCATTCCTGTCTGTTCCCCCAAACCGCAGGGAAGGCTGAGCCCGGGAAGGCCGGTGAGATTCAAGGGGTTTGTGAAGACGTCGGTTAAGTACATCTGCAGGGGATCATCGGTTTTTTCTCCGAGACGAAAAGCGCTGGTCGGGGCCACGGGCGCGCAGATCACATCGCAGTGCCTGAGGGCCTGGTCGTATTCATCCCGAATGAGTCTTCTGACCTGGGCCGCCTTTCGGTAATAGGCATCATAATATCCTGAAGACAAAACATAGGTCCCGAGAATAATCCGCCGCTGCACCTCCGGACCAAACCCCGCACTCCGGCTCCGGGCGTACATTTCAATGAGGTCTTTGGCTTCCCGATCCCGGTAGCCGTAGCGAACGCCGTCGTACCTGGCCAGGTTGGAGCTGGCTTCGGCCATGACAATTATATAATACGCGGCAATGGCGTATTTGGACGAGGGAAGGGACAGGGGGACGGTTGTTGCGCCCAAGCCCCGAGCGGCTTCCAAAGCTGCAGTACAGCCCTGGTTTACTTCCGGGCTCAGACCTTCCGCGTCCCAGTATTCTTCAGGAATGCCCAGGGTGAGACCTTTGAGATCCGGGCGTTCAGCCAGCCGGGCCGGATAGTCCGGGACTTCCACCGGGGCCGAGGTGGAGTCTTTGGGGTCATGTCCGGCGATCACCCGGAGAACTCTGGCTGCGTCCTCCACCGTGCGGGTCAAGGGACCGATCTGATCCAGAGACGAACCATAGGCTACCAGGCCAAAGCGGGAAACCCGGCCATAGGTCGGCTTCAGGCCCACCAGACCGCAAAAACCGGCCGGCTGGCGGATGGAGCCGCCGGTGTCCGTGCCCAGAGAAAACGGAGTTTGCCCGGCAGCGGTGCTGGCGGCCGGCCCGCCGCTTGATCCTCCGGGCACTCGTTCCAGATCCCAGGGATTTCTGCTTGGTCCGAAAGCGGAGTTCTCATTGGAAGAACCCATGGCGAATTCATCCATGTTGGCTTTGCCCAGGATAATGGCCCCGGCCTGTTTCAGCCTGTGGACGGCTTCACTGTCGTAAAAGGGAATGAAATCCTGCAGCATTTTCGAGGCACAGCTTGTGGGCAGCCCTTTCGTGGCCAGAACATCCTTGATGATGACCGGAATGCCCCAAAGCGTCCGGGCCGGGTTCGGTCCCTGCCGATCTAACTCTTCGGCCTGACGCAGGGCCTGCTCCTGGTTGACATGCAGAAGCGCGTTGATCAGCGGTTCGGTTTCCTGGATGCGCCGGCTGGCATGCTCTACTGCTTCCAGAACGGATATATCTCTGCTCAGAAGCCCTTGGCGCAGCTCTGTCAGGTTGAGATCAGCTGTGAGGGTCGACATGCAAGACATCCTTCAAATGATTTTGGGGACAATGAAATACAGCTCATCGCTTTCCGGGGCATTACCCAGAACGTCTTGCTGGGTATAGGCCTGGTGGACGGAGTCCTCGCGAAAAGGGGCGGGGTGCTGCACCGGAGAGTAGAGGGGATCGACCCCGGTGGTGTCCAATTCGTGGAGTGTTTCCATGTACTCAAGGATATTGTCCAATTGCCCGGCAAAGCGTTCAAGGGTTGCCCGGTCTGCTTCCAACCGGGCCAGAGAGGCGATTTTCGCCACTTCCTGGGTCTCGATTTTTTTCATGGCGCTCATGGCTCCTGTCAATTAAAAAGAACATATTCCTATTTCTGCTGTATGGACAGGACTCTCTATTTCATCCTGGACGGATCGGCCGGCTGCAGTGTGGTGTTGATCATTTGAAAGACGAACATTTCCTGCCGGGCCTTTCCGTTTTCGTCCCACTCAAGAGGGGCCATGCTCCAGGAAAAGTCTTTAAAGTCGTTCAGGGCCTTCTGCAGATTGCCTTGATTTTGGGACTGATTCACGGACAAGCGCTGGAAAAAGCGAACCAGGTCATACCCGAGGGCGCTCCAGAAATCCGGCTCGCCCTGGGCGCTCGAAGCGAGGCCCTGTTTGAGCCGGTGTACCGCCGGGGACGGATTCTCAGACCACCAGGCCCCGGGTATCAGGACCAGTTTATAATAGTTGGGGTCAAGATCGGAGACATTCTGAATCTGCTGACTCCAGGGAGTCGGCCCGAGAAATATCAGGCGGTATTCATCAAAAAAGAAAAATTCAGGAATGATGCGGCGGGCAACGGAAAAACCGTCCGATAGAAAAACAGCCCTGAAATCAGGCTTGGGCCTGCCAGCAGCAGAGCCGCCCGCATCAGCCTGGACAGGAAGTCTTTGTTGCGGGACTCTGAGGAATTCGGCGATGAGACCTCGATAATCGCTTTGAGCTGCAGCACTGTAGCCTTGCATGGCGGTGATCTCTCCGCCGGAGGCATCGACTTCCTGGAAAAAAGCCTGACTCATTTTTCGGCCATACGAGCTTTTGGGGTAGAGAATTCCGTATCGATACACCCCCATTTTCTGGGTCAGGAACTGGATCAGAGCACGAGCCTGATCGGTCCTGGACGGGAAAAAGCGATAGCCGTCCAAGCCTTCTCGGCCAGGCGCGAGGCTGGAGCGAAAGGTAAAAAAACTCCTGTCCTTGTGCAGGCCGCTTGCATGAATATTTTTCCAGACGGCCTCCCTCAGGGGCCCTCCGACCAGGAAGCAGTCCTCCGGGAGTGAGGAGAGCTCCTCTTCCCATGTTGCCTGAGCCGTATTGATGACGCTGAGCTGAAGTTCGATCCCTTTTTGCAGTATCTGCCATTGGGCCGCATCCACTCCTGTAAGAATATCCCAGCCGATTTCGGCATAGGACCCGGTCAAGGGAAGCAGGAGGGCGATGTGCAGCTTCAGGTCGGAAGGGATCCGCTCCAGGCCCATATTTTTGAGATCCCGGTTGAATTCAGCCTGCAAGGCTCTATCCGAAGCATGGAACAAGGTCCTGAAGCGCTGCAGGGCCTGAAAGCGGTCGATATCTTTTTGGCCAAAGCGCTTTTTGACTGCATTCCAGCGCAGGAGCAGGCAGGGAAAGGAAGGGGACGGCTCCTCAGGACAGGCCTTGGCCGCTTCCCTCAGGATCTTGAGCTCCTGATTTTGAAAGAAGGGGTTCAGGGAGCGGAGAATCTGTCGGCGCGAATCCCTGTCTGCATGCTCTTGATAGAGCGTTTGCAAGAGTCCGTGTAGATCCTGGAAGCGTTTGTTTTCCAGGAGAAGAGGGCATATCAGGAGCGTGGTCTTCAGTTTACGGTCAAGGGGAAGGTCCGGCCGGGCGGTGAGCCGGCGGGCATAATCGAGCAATCTGTCGGTTTGCCGTAGTCCGAGCAGGGTTTCCATAAACAGGGCTTGCCATTCCCAGGTATTACCGGCTTCAGGCTGGATAGCTCTCCATTGCTCAAGGTATTCTTCGGCAGGCCTGTAATGGCCGTTTTCCACAGCAGATCCGGCAGCCCGTTTTCGTATCAGGACTTTCTGCTTCCGGTTCAATCCGGAGGCTTCCAGCAGAGTGCTGTAGAGTTCTTCAGCCCGAGAATACTCTTCATTCTGCCAGGCGGCATCGGCATTTTTCAGAAGAGCGTCTGTTCCTTGCTGTTCAGGGCTGAGCCGTCCCCCGGGCTGCGGGGGTACGCAGCCGGCAAGGAACAGGAGAATGACCCAGGCGAACAAGCAAAGCAGGTGCTTCAGCATCCGGACTCCAATGTATTTCGTCCATTTTCTCTGCCGGCCTACGGCCTCTGTTTGCTGAATGAAGAAAAAGAGGCGGCACAGGGTCTTGACAGAGCAACGAGAAAAAACCCGGTTTCAGACCATGATCTGAAACCGGGTTTAGAATAGAGAGGGGACTGCTTTCTGTCAAGAAAGAGTGTTTTGCTCCGCGCCTTCTGCCGTGCGTGTTGCCGGCAGAGAGGACATGGAGGCAGGTCCCTTATTTCTGTTCGGTGTATTCGGCATCCACAACATCTTCATCCTGGGATTGGGCCTGGGCTTGTTCGGCGCCTTCCTGGGCTCCCGCGCCCTCTCCGGCACCTCCGCCCTGGGCCTGCTCCTGATAGAGTTTTTCCGCCAATTTATGCGAAGCCTGGGACAGTTCGTCCGTGGCTTTTTTAATCGCTTCTTCGTCCTCGCCTTCCATGACCTTTTTCAGCTCTTCGATTTTGCTTTCAATGTCGCCGCGCAGGTCGGGTTCCACTTTGTCCCCGAGATCGCGCATGGATTTTTCGGTGCTGTAGATGAGCGTATCAGCCTGATTCCTGGCCTCGATGAGTTTTCGTTTTTTCTCGTCTTCGCTGGAATGGGCTTCCGCGTCCTTGACCATTTTTTCGATTTCATCTTCAGTCAGCCCACTGGAGGCCTGGATGCGAATGGACTGTTCCTTGCCCGTGCCTTTGTCTTTAGCGCTGACATGAACGATTCCGTTGGCGTCGATGTCAAAGGTGACTTCGATCTGCGGGACTCCCCGGGGCGCCGGTGGAATCCCCTCCAGGTCGAAGCGCCCGAGGCTCTTGTTGTCAGAGGACATGGGGCGCTCGCCCTGCAGGACATTGATGGAGACCGAAGGCTGATTATCCGCAGCCGTAGTGAATATCTGGCTCTTTTTTGTGGGGATGGTCGTATTTTTTTCAATGAGCTTGGTGGAGACGCCGCCCATGGTTTCAATGCCCAGGGACAGGGGAGTGACGTCCAGAAGTAGCACGTCCTTGACGTCCCCGGCCAGAATGCCGCCCTGGATAGCCGCGCCCATGGCCACAACCTCGTCCGGGTTCACGCCTTTGTGTGGCTCTTTGCCGAAGAAGTCCTTCACCTTCTGCTGCACCAGGGGCATCCGGGTCATGCCGCCCACCAGAATGACCTCGTCGATGTCGGCGTTTTTCAAGCCGGCGTCGGACATGGCTTTTTTGCAGGGGGCCATGGTTCTTTCCACCAGATCCCCGGTCAAAGATTCAAGCTTGTCCCGGCCTATTTTCATGTTCATGTGCTTGGGGCCGGTCTGGTCGGCAGTGATAAAGGGCAGGTTGACTTCCGTCTCCATAGAGGTGGAGAGTTCTTTTTTGGCTTTTTCCGCAGCTTCTTTGAGACGCTGCAAGGCCATGCGGTCCTGACCGAGGTCGATGCCGTTTTCTTTCT
The DNA here is from genome assembly GCA_011389765.1 of Desulfohalobiaceae bacterium S24. Taxonomy (GTDB): domain Bacteria; phylum Desulfobacterota; class Desulfovibrionia; order Desulfovibrionales; family Desulfothermaceae; genus JAABTT01. The sequence goes on from JAABTT010000038.1 coordinate 17,176, forward strand.
TGAATTCATCAATCAGGTGGTTCAGCAGGACATGGTCGAAGTCTTCGCCGCCCAGAAAAGTGTCCCCGTTTGTGGCCATGACCTCCACCACGCTGTCGCCGACTTCCAGAATGGAGATGTCGAAGGTCCCTCCGCCGAGGTCATACACGGCAATCTTTTCGTTGGTCTTTTTGTCCAGGCCATAGGCCAGGGAGGCGGCAGTCGGTTCGTTGATGATTCTTTTTACATCCAATCCGGCGATCCGACCGGCGTCTTTGGTGGCCTGACGCTGGCTGTCGTTGAAGTAGGCCGGGACCGTGATCACCGCTTCAGTGACGTTTTCCCCAAGGTAACTCTCGGCGTCCTGCTTGAGCTTCTGCAGGATCATGGCCGAGATCTCCGGGGGACTGTATTTTTTCCCCTGGACTTCCACATACGCATCGTCATTGGAGCCGGCAACGATCTTGTACGGGCTCTGCTCCTTCCATTTGCCTATTTCCGGAGCATTATGATTGCGGCCCATGAGTCGCTTGATGGAAAAAACGGTACGTTCGGGGTTGGTCACTGACTGCCTCTTGGCCATTTCACCGGCCAGTCGCTCTTTATCAGTAAAAGCGACAATGGAGGGAGTCGTCCTGCCGCCTTCGGGATTTGTCACACATTTCGATTCTTTGCCTTCCATGACATAGACACAGGAATTGGTGGTGCCTAAATCAATACCGATAATTTTACCCATATGAGCATCCTCCTCAAAAGTTTCTTTCAAATCCGCACATTGCGTTTATCTGAAAGAATAAATCCTCTTTCTGATTAGTAAAGGGGGTAAGTCAAATTTTTTTCACTTACAGATCATGACTTTGGCCGGCCTGAGGACGCGGTCCTTTAAGGCGTAGCCTTTCTGAAGGACCTGGCAGATATGTCCGGAGTCGAGTTCCGGGTCTTCCGCCTCGCCCATGGCTTCGTGCCAGGCCGGATCAAAGACCTGACCTTTTTCACTTTCAATCGCCTGGAAACCATGTTTCTGAATGCTTTCCAGTAAAATTTTCCTGGTCATGTCCACGCCTTGGACCAGGTCTTGGCAGGCCTGAACATCGCGGCCATGTTCCAAAGCCAGATCAAGATTGTCAAGAATCGGGATGATATCCTCGAGGATATCCTGCCCGGCAAATTTGCAGATCTGCTCCTTCTCTCTGGCAAGCCGTTTTCTGTAATTGTCGGCATCGGCCTTGACCAGCATGACTTCCTGGTCCTTTTCTTCCTTGATCGGACAACTGGAACAGAGTCTTTCCTTGCAGAGAGCGATGAGTTCTTCATCACTCAAGGCGCTCTCTTGGTCGGCATCAAAAGGGATATTTTCTTCAGATTCCCGATGCGCTTCCTGCTTGCTGTTTTTCTCATATGCGGCTTGCGCATTTTTTTTTGAGCCTGATTGCTTTTTGGGATCAGACATGGTTTTCCTCCTCAAAACAGGTGGTCTCCTTTGCATTCCTTTTAAAATCGAGCGTCGAGAACATCTGTAAGCATTTTTGCTATGTAGTCAACCAGCGGAACCACCTTGGAATAGTTCATATTGATGGGGCCGAGGGTTCCGATCATGCCCATGGTTTCGCCTTTAACCTGATAGGGGGTGGAAATGAGGGTCCAGTTTTCCAGTTTCGGGCCGTAAAATTCGTTGCCGAAGGAGATGAGCAGACCGCTGCTTTCGGAGACTTTATCCAGCAACTCTAAAAGATCGGAACGCTGCTCAAGAAATTCAAGCAGTTCACGCATGCTGGAGAGATCGTGCTGATCGATCTGGTTGAAGACATACAGGGTCCCGTCAACGTATATTTCCCGATTTTCCTTTTCTGAAAAAGCCGTTTGGATCAGACTCAGGGCTTTGATATACAGCGCGTTGAATTGATCTCTGGCTTCTTTCATCTCTTTGATCAGGTTCAGCCTGACTTCCAGAAAGGTCTGTCCCTTGAAGGTGTCATTGAGGTAGTTGCTGTACTTTTTCAGGTCATCGGCCGTGATTTTTTCATCAAGCGTGATCAATTTGTTTTGAACGATCCCGCCATGAAAAACCAGAATGGCAACCGCCAGGCCGGGACGAACCAGGGAGAAATCCAGCTGATGCCAGCGGGCGAGTTTTGTCTGAGGCGCAAGGGCCATACCGACCTGACTGACCTGGGAGGAAATCAGCTTTGAGGTTGTTTCCAACAATTCGGAGAAATCCAGATCGGTTTGGACCAGAACGTTTTTGATACTCTCTCTGTTCTTGTCGCTCAAGGCGATCGGTTCCAGCATGGAATTGACAAAAAGGCGGAAAGCTTTTTGCGTAGGGATTCGGCCTGCGGATGTATGGGGCTGTGTCAAATAGCCTTTTTCAGTCAAATCCGTCATAATATTGCGCATACTGGCCGGACTGAGTTTGAGTGTGGATTTTTTGGCCACATGTCTGGAACCCACCGGCGTCGCATAGTCAATATAGGCCTGAACGATGATGTTCAAGACCTCAATTTCTCTAGCTTCTAAATCCATAATGACATCCTTCTTTAGCACTCTGTTATGTCGAGTGCTAAAGAAATAGCAATTGCCTGTCAAGCTGTCAAGGTGTACGGCGGTTTTCAGTCTTCAGCAGCGAGAAGCAGTTCCCGCAGTAGGTTCAGGCTGTAGGCCGCAGACATGGTTTGATTCATCTTCCGGTTTTGGAACTGGAAATGTTTGGTCCGGACCGTGAGCGTCTTCGGTCCGGCCAGGCCAAAGCAGACGGTTCCCACAGGTTTTGCGGAGGTGCCTCCGGACGGTCCGGCAATGCCGGTAATGGACAGGCTGTAATCGGATGCGGCCAAACGCTGAACGCCCCGGGCCATCTCCAGGGCGGCGGCTTCAGAAACCGCTCCGTGTTCCCGGAGGGTCTCCCGGGAGACCTGCAGGACCTGATGTTTGGCGTTGTTGGCATAGGTCACGGCTGAAAGCAGAAAATAATCGGAGCTTCCGGCTTGACTGGTCAGCCAATGGGCTACAAGACCGCCGGTGCAGCTTTCAGCCAGAGCCAGGGTGGCCTGCTGTTTTCTGAGCAGTTCGCCGATTGTGACCTGAAGAGAGGCTCCGCTGTCCGAAATCAGGGTCCGGCCGATTTTTTGCCTGACCCATTGCACGGCCCTGTGTTCCTGGACTTCGAGTTCAGCACGGCTCTCTCCGCTCAGATAGAGCTTGATCTGTATTTCCGGGAACAGGGCTCGAAAGCCCAGCTTGATGGAAGGAAATTCCTGTGTAAAGTCCTGCAGGGCGTCCGCAGCCTGGGATTCAGTGAGGCCGAAGCTGGAAAGGGTTCTGGTTTTTATGCTTCCTGATTGGGGGCCGAGTAATTTTTGTACCGCCGGGAGGACGGATATGCGGCACATCTTTTTCATTTCCCAGGGAACCCCGGGCAGAAAGAAAAAGAGACAGGCATTGATCTGCAGGGAAAATCCAGGGGCCGTGCCCACGGGATTGTCTAGAATTGCAGCCCCCTCCGGGAGCATGGCCTGCTTTGTGTTGGATTCGGGCATGGTCCGCCGGCGCTTGGCAAAAAATTTCTCCACGGCAGCCAAAGCTTCCGGATAGAGCTTGGTTTTTCTGCCGAGAGTCAGGGCGGCCGCCTCTGCGGTCAGATCATCCGAGGTGGGCCCCAGGCCTCCGGTGACCACAGCCAGGTCCGAACGCCGGCTGATTTCCTGAAATACGGCCACCAGTTGTTGGAGATCGTCACCCACGCAGGAGTGGCGGGAGACTTGAATGCCGGTTTCTTCGAGTCTTTCAGCAATCCAGGCGGAATTGCTGTCCACCAGGGCTCCGGTTCTGATTTCATCCCCGGTGGCCAGTATTTCAGCGAATATTTTCATAGGGGTCGTGTGCTTGGAGATAGTCAATGGAATAGAGGGCCAGGTCCTGAGTATTGAAGTCATGGACGATATAATAATGACCGTTTTCCGGGGCTGTCCGGCCGTCCCGGGAAATCAGGGCGCCTCTGGGTCGGTAGCTGAGGCCCAGAATTTCTCCGAAAGCGGTCTGTGGCTCGTTTTCGTTTCCGGACCGGGACTTGAACGCCTGGTATCCGAAATGTTCACAGGCAGGATGCGAGGTCCTGGAGCAGAAGTCGGACCAGGGTGTCTCCTGGATGCGCTCTTTAATCCTTTGCTGATAGGCGTTCACTTGGCTTTTGTAGCGGGGGTTGTCCGGATTGAGGTCCTGGAGCAGGCTGAAGCCCAGGGCCCGCTGCCCGATATGCGTTTCCGGAATGGTCTTCAGGAAGGCCAGGATCGATTGTTCCCGCGCCTTGTTCAGGCGCTGCTTTTCAGCTGAAAGACTTTGTTTGTAACGTGTTTTGCCGGTCAATTCAAAGAGATTTTTCCAGAGCCGCAGCCGCTGCAGGTGATCGTCCCCGGGCAGCTGTTCAAGGTTTTGCAGGAGCTCTAATTCCCGGCTTTGTTCATACAGGCGCTTGAGTTCAGGATCGTTGACCTCAAGGTAGCGTTCGGCCATATCGCCGGCCTGCTTGTATTTTTTTTCCTCTAGATTCCGGCGGATGGAGTCCAGGATTGCATTTTCGTTGGCGGCAAACTCTTCCTGCACGGTCTGAACGGAATAATTGGCGGAGTTATAGTAGAGGGCCGTACCCACCAGGATCAGCAGAAGGGCGAGCAGAACCAGGCTGATGGTCCTGAATGTTCCGGAAATGGCTCCCCTGGACCCCATGTAAATCACATAGGCCATGAGAATAAGAAAGGCGATGATGATCAGTGCGTAACGAAACATATGAAGACCGTATTGAATTAAGTTTTTTGTTGTATCCGGTTGAGAGTGGGTCTGCAACTGAAGAATTTTTTTCGTATGACGCGATGTATTTTTCCGAGCGCCTTCAGGGCTCGGAAAAACAGGAGAGCATGGTCTCAATGCTCACCCGGGTTCCTCCCTGACGGTTCGCGATGTAGTCCTGGAATCGTTCCCTGATCTGCTCTCTGGACGGCGCAGACTTCATGATCTGGAGCATGGCCTCTGGAAGTTCTTCAGCTGTCTGAATTTGCGTGACGAGTTCCTGCTTGAAAATATCCCGGCCAACCCAGTAAAAATTACTCCAGGAGGGGCCGATGCAGGGGATGACTCCCTGGGACAGAGGTTCCAAAAAGTTTTGTCCGCCCAAGGGGGCCAGGCTGCCCCCGATAAAGGCACATCCGGCCAGGGCATAGGCAGGTACCAGTTCGCCGAAAGTATCCCAGAGGATTACTGCGCCTTGCTTGACCGGCTGGGCGACTGTTGAGCGCAGAGTCCAGGGCACTCCTTTCCTGTTCAACAGGTGCTGCCAGGCTGTGATGCGGTTCATGTGCCTGGGAAACAGGGCGATGATTGAACTCGGTCGTTGGTTCAAGAGTTCACAGACAACCGACAAGACGGGTTTTTCTTCCTGCCGGCGGATTGAGCCCAGAACAATCAGCTTGGTGTGGGGCTTGATGATGGAAGCCAGGGGGTTGTGGGTGTAATTGACAAATTGTTCCGGTTTGCAGCGGTCGAATTTGATATTGGGAACCACCCGGATTTCTTGATGCTCAAACAGGGTTTGAAAACGCAGGGCCTCGCGATCATCCACGGCCATAATCCGCGCCGGCGCCAGGGCCTGCCAGAAGGTCTTCAGGGCCAGATACCGGGCCAGGCTTTTGGGGGTCATCCGTCCATTGAGCAAAAGGACCGGGATTGCATGTTTTTTACAGGCGGCAAGGAGCCCCGGCCAGAGTTCGGTCTCCAGAAGTACCACCAGGTTTGGTCTCGAGGCCTGGAGATGCTGTTCGATGCGTCCGACCCGGTCAAAAGGACAAAAAGCGACATGCAGTTCGATTTTCCCCAAGGGATTGATCTGTTTTAAGATATCCATTCCCTGGGGCGTGTTGGTGGTGGCCAGGAACTTCAAAGGTTTGTCCTGGGGACAATCTGCTATGATTTGGGCGGTCAGGGCGGCTTCACCGCTTGAAGCCGCTTGAATCCAGATATCCACGGGCCTCGGGCTCAGGGATTGGGCTTTTCGTTTTTTCAGGCCCGGTCCGATCCTGGGCAATCGCGACAAGAGGGACGGAACCAGCAGCCAGGCCAGGTTGTAGGCGCTCAGGAGCGCTTTATGGGCCGTTTTGAGCTTCAAAGGCATCGGGTCGTGTTTCATGTTCTGTTTTCAAGTGATATGTTTCTTGAATCGTGATTTCTTGCATTGCGCTCGCATCCCGATTGAATGAGAATCCGGATCAAATCCTGAAAAGAATAGCCCCGGGCGGCAGCTTCCTGAGGGAAAAGACTGGTTGGGGTCATTCCCGGCAGGGTGTTGACTTCGAGGACCACAGGGCGCTTGTTGTTTTCCAGGATGAAGTCCGTGCGGCTGTAGCCGTGTAATCCAAGGAGCCTATGGACCTTGAGAGCCAGTTCTTGAATTGTGTGCGTGAGATCTGCAGAAATGGGTGCCGGACAGGTCTCGATCGCCGCCTGGGGGGTGTACTTGCTGTAATAATCGAAAAAATTCGAGGAATCAGCCGGTTCAATGAGAATGGGGGGCAGCGCTTCAGAGGTCAGCACCCCGCAGGTCAGTTCCGGACCGATGATCCGCTCCTCCAGGAGCATTTCCTCTCCCCGGGAAAAGGCGGCCCTGAGCGCCTTCTCCAGCTCATCCCGGGTATTGATCAGTTGGACCTTCAGACTGGAGCCGCCGGTGTTCGGTTTCAAGACAGCCGGAAGCTTCAGGCCTGTCTTCCAGGAAACAGCAGGCGGAAACGGCAGGAATTCCCAGGCCGGGGTCCGGATGTCTGCCTCCAGAAACAGCGATTTTGTGGCGGCCTTATTCAAAGCGAGCATGGAGGCCGCCGGCCCGGAGCCCTGGTAGGGGAGCCCTAGCTGCTCCAGAAGGGCTTGTATGATGCCGTCTTCGCCTGGACTGCCGTGCAGGTTGATAAAGGCGAAATCGGAACAGGCCGCCTGCACCGACAGTTTCTGCAAGTCTTCCGCCGGATCGAAAAAAACAACCTGGTGCCCCAGATCATTCAGGGTCTGATGGATGATCCCGGCGCCGGAGAGCGATACCTCCCGTTCATTGGACCAGCCCCCGGCGATCAAAAGGATACGCATCAAGTGAGACCTCCAATTCCCGGCTCAGCCGGGATTCGATGAGCCGGGTCTGTTGCAGGGATGTGTGTATGCTGTGTTTGCGTTGTTCATTGATGCCATAGCGTTGGAAAAGATCATGGAAACGGTCTTCAATCGAGACGATCCGGTCGTGCTTGACGCGCTTGTCGGCGTAAATAATGATCAAAGGCAGCAAATAGTTTTGAAAGCATATTTCGCCGGGCCAATGCACATGGTGGATGACGGCCTGGGCGATGGCCGGGTTCCCGGTAAGCCGTACAACCCAGGCCCCGCCGATTTGGCTGTGGCTGCCGCCATGCCGGATAGTGTACGTCTTGGCCAGATCATGGAGAAGCGCCGCGGCATCAACTAGGCGGCTGTCGATGGACAAGCCTTGGTAACAGGCCATTTCCGCCAGCTGCAGCGAGACCGCAGCAACCGTCAGGCTGTGATCCTGTATCTGCGGCAGCATTGCAGACTGATCCCAATACAGGAAACATTCGTCCCGGGAAGGGATGTTGCCGACTTCATCGGCCGGAAAGGGAACAAACTTCTGGTGAGCCTTCGGCATACTACCCCGGCTTTGTGGATGCTCTGTTCGGTGTAGACTTTAACAGGAGAATATGTAAAAAGTAAAGCGCAGTAGAGACCCTTTCGGGATGGCTCCTGCAATCTAAATTATGGATTTTCGATTGCTGCGACAAAGACTGGGTTCTGGTTATCTGAGATACAAGCAATACCTTTTTCTTCTGTCGAGAGAAGGATATTGCGATTCATTATGGAGAAATTTTTTTCATTCAAGGATCCGGTTTTAGGCCGGAAGCTGCTGCAAAAACTCGAGCAGGACCTTGAAGCGCCGCTTCGCTTCATGGAGGTCTGCGGGACCCATACCGTGGCTCTGTTTCAAAGCGGTTTGCGATCCCTGCTTCCCGAAGGCCTGGAGCACCTCTCCGGACCGGGCTGTCCAGTCTGCGTGACCTCAAGCGGAGAGATGGCCCTGTGTCTGGAGCTGGCTCAAAAAGACGATGTCATTGTGGCCACCTTTGGCGATATGCTCAGGGTTCCCGGACCGGACGGCCTGAATCTGAAAGAGGCCAAGGCGCTTGGTGCGCGGGTGGAAGTGTGCTACGCTCCTTTTGACGCCCTGGCCGTCGCCCGGAGACATCCCGAGGCCAGGGTTGTTTTTCTGGGGGTGGGGTTTGAGACTACGGCGCCGGCGGTGGCGGCTACGATCCAACAGGCCGAGGCCCTGCAGCTTTACAATTTCAGTGTGCTGAGTTTCCACAAACTGGTGCCTCCGGCTTTGAGGCATCTCCTGAGTACCGGGAAGACCGCTGTGGACGGCTTTCTTCTTCCCGGTCATGTGTCCACGGTGATCGGGGTTCGCCCCTATGCTTTTTTGGCGGATGAATTCCAGCTTCCCGCGGTCATCTCCGGATTTGACCCCCTGGATATGCTTATGGGCTTGGCCATGATGGTCCGGCAGCGCCGGGAGCATCGGGCTGCGGTTGAAAATCAGTATGCCCGGGCGGTAAAAAAACAGGGCAACCGCAAGGCCCTAAATGTGATGGAAGAGGTTTTCACGGTGCAGGATGCGGAGTGGCGGGGCCTGGGCCGTATCCCCCAAAGCGGCTTCGGCCTGTCGGACAGGTATGCAGTCTTCGATGCCTTGAACATCTTTGGGCTGCAGGCGAGGCACATGCCGGAACCCAAAGGGTGTGCCTGCGGTCAGGTCCTGCAGGGCCTCATCAGGCCTGATGCCTGCCCGCTGTTTCAGAAACAGTGCACGCCCGCCCATCCGGTCGGTCCTTGCATGGTGTCCACAGAGGGCAGCTGTGCAGCCTATTTTCAGTATCAGCTTTGCCCAGGGCAAAGCTGATACATATCTATTCTCGATACTGAAAAAGTTAAGTTGGAGCAGTATATGAAGCATGAAGCGCGGGTTCTTCTGGACCACGGCAGCGGCGGCCGGGCCTCCCTGCGGCTCATTCAGAATATATTTCTCTCCTGTTTCGGCAACAGCATTCTGGATTCCCTGGACGATGCCGCCGTCCTGGAAATCGAGGGCCGGCTGGCCATGAGTACGGATACTTTTACCGTGGATCCCCCTTTTTTCCCGGGCGGGGATATCGGCTCCCTGGCCGTGCACGGCACCAGCAACGACGTGTCCATGCTTGGAGCCGAACCGCTGTATTTAAGCTGCGCTTTCGTCCTGGAAGAGGGGCTCCCGCTGGCCACCCTTGAGGCAGTGGTGGCTTCTATGGGCCGGAGTCTGAAAGAGACCTCCCTCAGGATTGTAACCGGAGATACCAAAGTGGTGCCCAAGGGAGCTGTGGACAAGCTGTTCATCAATACCACCGGGATCGGCAGGCTGCTTGTGGAGAATCCGCCCCGAGGCCGCAGGGCTGAAGCCGGCGATGCGATTCTGATCAGCGGAACAGTCGGAGATCATGGATTGGCTGTTTTGTCCAAACGGGAAGGAATGCAGTTTGATTCACCGATCATCAGTGATTCGGCCATGCTCCATCCGCTTGTCCTCAGCCTGCTGCAGGCCGTGCCCGATATTAATGTCCTCAGAGATCCAACCAGGGGCGGCCTGGCCACGACTCTCAATGAAATCGCGCAGCAGTCCGCCCAGGAATTTGTGATCCGGGAGGAGGCGATTCCGATTCAAGGGGCCGTAGCCGAGGGCTGTTCCTTTTTGGGCCTGGACCCTTTGTATCTGGCCAATGAAGGGAAATTTTTGTGTATCCTTCCGCAATCAAAAGCCCGGCAGGCCTTAGACGTTTTGCAGGCCCATCCCCTGGGGCGGTCGGCGCAATGCATCGGCGAGGTCAGATCCGGACATCCCGGTCGAGTGGTCCTGCAAACCGAATTCGGAGGCGAGCGCTTCCTGAGGATGCTCGAAGGCGAACAAATGCCCCGGATTTGTTGAAAAGGGGAATGCATGCAGTCATCCTGCTCTCGGATTTTTCAAACCCGTTTGCGGTCCATGTTTGAACCGGACCCCTGGCCCTTTGGGTGGAGCAGGGCGCGATCTGCAATCTGCCCACACCGGAACAGGCCGCCAGGATGGCTGTTTTCTTGTGGCAGTACAAAAAATTTGCCGAGAGATGACTGAGTTAGAGAATTTCAAATGCACGCAATGAAGGAAATACATGCGCTGTCTCAATACTGATGTCCTTGTGGTCGGGTCCGGGATCGCCGGGGTGTATGCCGCGATCTGCTGCAAACAGGCCGGACTGCGGGTTATGGTCTGTTCGAAATCGAGGCCCGGGATCGGAAGCTGTTCCGCACTAAGTCAGGGCCACTTCAGAAGCAAGACCCGGCGGTTCTCCAAAGCCGAACACCGGCAGCTGACCCTGGAGGCGGGCCAGGCCTTGAACCGGGAAGAAATGGTGGATATTCTGGTGGAGCATGCCCAGGATGCCGTCCTTCGCCTGAAGGACTTCGGAGTAGGGCTTGGGGAGCGGGTTCGGGGTTTTGAGTCCGAGCCGGAGAGAATCGGTCTGGAAGGACGGAGTATTACCAAGCCTCTGACTGATTGGGCCGAGTCCCAGGGGGTGCGGTTTTGCTATCCCTTTTTCGCCTGGAAGGTGGTGGAGCTGGAGGGGCGGGCCGCGGGTATTTGCGGTTTTTTCCGGTCTGAGGCAGAACCGAGCCTGATTCTGGCCCGTTCGGTGATTCTGGCCGCCGGGGGCGCCGGGGCTCTGTATCAATACTCGGACAATCCCCAGGGGATGACCGGGGACGGTTATGCTCTGGCCTACCGCGCCGGTCTGCCTCTGATGGATATGGAGTTCGTGCAGTTTTTCCCTTTTACCCTGGCCGGTCCATCCAGGACGAGCCGTTTGGTTCCGCCTATGGCTGCAGAAATCGGGACGCTCTACAACGCCAGGCAGGAAAATGTGGTGGAAAAATACAATATCACCCGGCGTCCTCTGGCTGTGGCTGCCAGGGATCAGCTTTCTCTGGCCATGGCCAGAGAGCTGGAGGCGGGCTTGGATGTTCAGGGGGCCCTTGAACTCCACATTCCGGAGGATAAAACAGTCTGGCGGCAAGCGGGGGATGCCTTCGGAGTCGGCGGTATCGAACAGATCAGATCCTGGATCCTCAAGATCAGCCGGGAGACAGGATCGCTTCTTGTCCGTCCCGGTGCTCATTTCTGTATGGGCGGGGTGATCATTGACGAGCACTGCCGGACCAAGCTCAAAGGACTTTCGGCCGCGGGTGAAATTGTGGGCGGTCTGCACGGGGCCAATCGTTACGGCGGCAACGCCTTGACCGAGGCTGTTGTTTTTGCCGGGATCGCTGCCGGCCGGGCTATTCAGGCCGCGGAAGATGCTTCATTCTATCTTATGCGCGATGAGAGCGCCGCCCTGAACTGGGCGGAATCCAACATGTCCCTTCAGCAGGAAAGCCTCGCTCCCAAAAGACAGATTTTGAGTGGCTCCGCAATCAAAGGCAGGCTTCAAAAGCTTATGTGGGAGCAGGTCGGTTTGATCCGTTCGGAAACAGGCTTAAAAGCGGCTGAATCTGAAATCGAGGGACTCAAACACGATCTTGCACAGGTCGAGCTTGGACCCAAAAATCTGTTTCAGTATTGCGAAAACTGTAACAGGCTGCTGGTGGCCGAGATGATCGTCAAATCGGCCCGGACGCGCCGGGAGAGCCGCGGGGCTCACTTCCGGGCCGACTTTCCGGACTCGAGCTTGGACTGGATCGGACATATCACCGTCCAGAAAGGCGAACAGGGCATGCACTTGGATTTTTTGAAATAAGGAAAGCCTGAATTCAGCTCTGGCGGAATTCAGGCTTCGAGCCCCAATCCCGTTTTCAGAGCGGCGAGATCCAGGTTGGATTTGACCAGTTTTACACCGTAATCGATGAGGCTGGGTTCTCTGAATTTGCTGCTGTCCAGCACTTTTTCCATTTCCTTGGCCACGGTATAGGTGTCTTCCCGGACCACGATGAGCGGTATCTGCAGGGCATCGGACCGGCTGAGAATGAGGTCGTTGGGATAGAGGTTCCCGGTTAAAATCAGGCAGGGACATCTGCCTTCCAGGGCCACCAGTTGGAGATCGGACCGGTCGCCGCCCACAATGACCGCCGAGTTGCGTCTCTTCCTGAAATGGGTCATGAAATTTTCCACCTGCATGGTCCCGATCAGGAAATCGTCCACCAGATGGTCGGTTTTCTGCGGGGCCGAGATGATTTTGCCCTGCAGTCTTCCGGCCAGGTCCTTGATCTTCAGGGAATTGAGCCGCTGATCGTCGGGGATGCTCCCCAAGAGCCGGATATTCCGTCTCTGAAAAAGCGGGACGATCAGTTCCCGGATTTCGTCCTGCCTGGCCTCGGGAACACAGTTGAAGACCGCTCCGATCATGTCTTCGCCCAGCAGTTCTTTGCTGTGGACCAGATAGTCATAATAGAATTCCTTAAAAAAGCGATCCACTAAAATCACCTTGGCTTGCAGGGTTTGCGCGACCTCCAGGCCTGCCACATCACAGTACTTCCCGGCGTGCAGAAAACTGCCCGAGCCGCAGATGAGCATGAGGTCTTTTCCCTGGCTCAAGGTGTGATAGGCCTCCCGGATGCTTGCCATCAGCCCGGAACAGCCTTGGGTGAGAGATTTGGTCTTGAATTTTTCGTCGAACAAAACCGGGGTGACCAGATCGGGTTCAGCATTGAACCCCAAGGCGTCCTGGATAAAGACAGCGTCCTCGTCCCCCATCTGTTGTTCCAATTCCCGCGGCATGAATCCCACCGGCTTCATGAATCCCACCCGGTAGCCCTCTTCTTGAAAGCTCATGGCCAAGGCCAGGGCGAGCAGGTTTTTTCCGGCAAACCCCGTCGTCCCCCCGATATACAAGCCAGCAGGCATGGTTCTATCCCCTTTTTATACGGCTCTGTCTATCCATCCAAAACTGGATCAGTTGCTCTTCATAAATCAATTAAGAACACTATCAAAAGCCGGAAAAAAGGTCAAAAAGTGAGATTGCTTTGCGGCGAAGACGCCTCGCATTGACGGGTGAGGTCGACAGCCTGTTCCGGTTTTTGCGTACCTGGAGGCAAAAAGGATGCCGGGAAGAGGAAGAAAAAGATTCGGGTCCGAGCCCGATCGAGGACTCGCTTGAGCTAGGAAGCCACAGAGTTCGCAGAGAGGGGGGAAGGAGAAGAGAGTTTCTTTTTGGCCGTGTCGGAGAAAGGCAGGCCACGGCCAAAAGGGCTCTCTCCGAGCCGGAAGCCGCCCTGACGGGCAAACGGGACGTGTATACTGCTCCAACTTACCTTTTTCAGGATTCTGTCGTTGAAATCAAAGGACAATCAGTCTTTGTTTCAAAAACCAAAATTGGATCAGTATATAGCAAAAAATCAAGTCCAGGAGAAGGGGTACGATTCAGACATTCCGGCTCCCGGATCGGGGTCCGGGACGGGCTTAGCCGGAATCCAGGAGAAGGGATACAGAAAGTGGGTTAGGAGCCTGCCGTATACATTTTGGCGAGTAATAGAAATGTCACCCTCTCCGTTCAGGCACTACGTAAGCGTCACCTCAGATTTTCGAAAGAGGGTCTGGAAACTGCAAATGATTGAAAGTGCTAACCCTGCTTGGGAGGCCTTATATCGCAGCATCGCCTGACTGGATTCCGGCCTCCGCCGGAATGACGGACAGGAGGTGCGGATTGATCCGTCGGCAAAGAGATTGTATTACATTGAATTACATATTTCGTAATAAGAAAACATTTTTGGCGGGGAGGTTTAATAAACGAACAACAGAAAATATGTTTTTGTAATCTGATTAAGTACTATATTTCAAATACTTATTATTAAAAAAACCAAAATTTTTTCCTTTTCCCTCCTTTTGGCCTTGGTTTTGCATTTGAGAATGCATGATTGCAATAAAAAATCATGCGAGACAAGAGGAAGAGAAAGTGAGAGCGCAGATCAGATTACAAAAAATTTTGCTTTGGGTAGGGCTCGTGGCGACCAGTCTTGT
>JAABTT010000039.1 GCA_011389765.1 Desulfohalobiaceae bacterium S24
GAATTGCTTGTTTTTTTTGAGAACAGGAAAACGGCTGTTCTCCGAAAACTCGAGGATCTGTTTGGAACAGAGTCTCAGGTACAGGTATTGCAAAGACCAGGCACGGAAGAGGGTTTTGTTCGTCTGTCGAGTTATCTTCCTGTGAGTACAGAGCTCATTGATGCTGCCTTTGAAGAGGACACAACGACTGCCGTGAAGATCCTGCCCCCGGTCCTGCCCGTTTTGACCCCGGACAGCATGGACATTCCATTTCTCTCCTGCGAGGAAATGCTGGCCATCCCCGGGAGCAGGCAGGGCAGCCTCGCCCGGTTGGCTCTCATGTACGAAAGCGCCCGGGCGGGGATGGGCCGGGATGAAGTCCTGGAGAACATGATTCAGCTCGTGACCTGCATCAACGATTCTCTGCAGCGGGGACTGTCCGGAACCAACTATGAAAATCGAATTCTCAAGTGTCAATCCATTGGTTTCCGTGAAAGGTTGCAATCAGGGCGGCTGCTCGATCTCGGACTCTTGAACCGAGTTATTCTGTTCGTTACGGCCCTGATGGAAGTCAAGAGTTCAATGGGGGTCATTGTTGCCGCTCCCACTGCAGGGGCCTGCGCTGCCATGCCCGGAGCAGCCCTCGGAGCCGGAGATGCAATGGGATCGGATCTCGAGAAAATCGCCGAAAGTTTCCTGGCCGCCGGGATGATCGGTGTTTTTATTTCGAAATATTCAACGTTTGCGGCAGAAGTGGCCGGCTGTCAGGCTGAGTGCGGGGCCGGTTCAGGAATGGCGGCTGCGGCGCTGGTGACCCTCATGGGCGGGGACGCGGAAACCTCGGTGGCGGCCGCTTCCATGGCTCTGCAAAACAGCCTGGGTATGATTTGCGACCCGGTCGCGAATCGGGTAGAGGTGCCATGCCTTGGGAAAAACGTCATGGCCGCGAGCAATGCCGTCTCTTGCGCAAACATGGCCCTGGCCGGCTTTGATCCCGTCATCCCCCTGGATGAGGTTATTCAGACCATGGATACGGTGGGCAAAAGCATTCCTCCTGAACTCAGATGCACCGCCCTGGGTGGCTTATCAATCACCAGGACTTCAAAAAAAATTCAAAAGCGATTGCAAGACAACAAGGGTGCAACATAGTCGTTTGTCCCTGCGGCCAATGGTTCAAACCGCAAATACATTGTTGACTGGTGCTGAAAATGAATTACTAGTGTTCAGTAACTTAAAGTTTTGCTCGTTTTGACCTTGGCGGTGCGTTCCCATCATGATCAGACAAGACCTCAGACAAACTTCCGGGGTTATCTTCAGAATCCAAAAGTACTCAATCCACGATGGACCGGGAATCAGAACAACGGTTTTTTTCAAGGGCTGCCCCCTTGAGTGCTGGTGGTGCCATAATCCAGAGTCCATCTCCCCTGGACTGGAGAGGGCCAAACCTGATGAGGCCCGGGGTTCAGTTGAACCTGCAAATTGGTTCGCTCGGGAAGTGAGTGTGGATCAGGTCCTCATGGAAGTGGAACAAGACCGAATTTTTTATGAGGAGTCCGGCGGTGGAGTGACCCTCTCCGGTGGAGAACCGCTGATGCAGCCTGAATTTTCGCTTGCCTTGGCCACAGCCTGTGCAGAAAGAGACCTTCATGTGACCCTGGATACCTCGGGCCATGGATCTGGCAACCTACTGGGACAACTCCTGAAACAGGTTGATCTGGTTCTTTTTGATCTCAAATTCGCGGACACTGCCCGGCATAAGCAGTACACCGGCAGGGAGAACGACCGGATCCTGAACAATCTGCACCGGGTCGATGCCCAGGATACACCTTACAGAATCCGCTTTCCGGTCATCCCTGGCATCACGGACACGCCTGCCTCCCTGGATGGAATCGGATCGAGGCTGGCCGGTTTACAAAGAAAGCCCGAGATCGATCTTTTGCCCTACCATTCCTCTGCCGAAGCCAAATACAAACGGCTTGGGCTTGAGTATCGCCTGCAGGGTCTTCAACCGCCATCTTTGCAGCATCTGGAGGCCATTTCCGCTCGCTTCAGACAATACGGTCTCAGAACCACTGGAGGACAACCATGAATGAACGTATCCAAGGTCTCAGAGAAAGAAGCCTTCAGGCGGCGACGACACTTTCGGGTGAACGTGCCTCCCTGGTGACCCGGTACTATCAAAGCGGGATTGCCCAGAAGGAATCCGTTTCGGTCCAGCGGGCCTTGTGTTTTCAGTATATCCTGGAAAACAAATCTCTGTTCATTGATCAGGATGAACTCATCGTCGGGGAACGCGGCCCCGGGCCCAAAGCCACCCCGAGCTACCCGGAAATATGCCTGCACAGCCTGCAGGATATGGATATTTTGAACTCCCGGGAAAAAATTCCCTACGCCGTGGACGCCGAAACCCGAGGTCTTTTTCAAGATTCCGTGATTCCTTTCTGGCAGGGCAAATCTATCCGGGAACGAATTTTCGCCGAATTGCCGCAGGCCTGGATCGACGTTTACGAAGCCGGAGTCTTCACCGAGTTTCAAGAGCAGCGCTCACCCGGACACACCGCCTTGGACGAAAAGATCTACAAAAAAGGAATGCGGGACTTCCAGTCGGAAATACAAAAATCCCTTCAGTCCCTTGATTTTTACACCGATCCCGAAGCCCTGGACAAACGGGAACAGCTCCGGGCCATGCATATCGCAGCCGAGGCCATGATCAGTTTTGCCCGGCGCCATGCCCAGGCCCTGCGTTCCATGGCCGCGGATGCAAACGATCCCGAACGCAGGCGCGAACTCCTTGGCATGGCTGATATCTGCCACCGTGTACCGGCCCACGCCCCCCGAACCTTTTGGGAGGCCCTGCAGGCATACTGGTTTGTCCATCTCGGGGTGATCACCGAGCTCAATCCCTGGGATGCCTTCAACCCCGGCCGTCTTGATCAGCATCTCTATCCCTTTTACGCCCGGGAACTGGAAGCCGGGACATTGAGCCGGGAGCAGGCCAGAGAGCTTTTACAGGCCTTCTGGATCAAGTTTAACAACCACCCGGCCCCCCCCAAAGTCGGGATCACCTCCCAGGAGAGCAATACCTACGTTGATTTCGCCCTGATCAACCTGGGCGGGGTGAGCGTGGATAACAAAGATGCGGTCAATGACTTAAGTTTCCTCATCCTGGAGGTCATCGAGGAAATGCGGCTTCTGCAGCCGAGCTCCATGGTCCAGCTGAGCAAGAAGAACCCGGACCGCATTTTGAAAAAAGCGCTGGAGATTGTCAAAACAGGCTATGGCCAGCCGTCCATTTTCAATGCCGAGGCCATCGTCCAGGAACTGACCCGGCAGGGGAAGTCCATAGAAGATGCCCGTCAGGGAGGGGCCAGCGGCTGTGTCGAGGCCGGGGCCTTTGGCCGGGAATGCTACATCCTGACTGGATACTTCAACCTGGCCAAGATCCTGGAGATCACCCTGCACAATGGGATTGATCCCGGAACAGGGAAGGAAATCGGTATCCGAACAGGCGATCCGCTCACCTTCCATGCCTTTGACGAGCTCTTCCAGGCCTACGCCACCCAGCTCAAGCATTTTGTAGACATCAAGATCCTGGGCAACAACATCATCGAGCGCATCAACGCCAAATACATGCCCGTGCCCTTTTTGTCCCTGCTCATCGACGATTGTATCGCCAGGGGCTTGGATTATAATCAGGGCGGAGCCCGCTACAACACCAGCTACATCCAGGGGGTCGGACTGGGATCAACCACGGACGCCCTGACCGCTCTCAAATACCATGTTTTTGACCGGCAGACCCTGACCCTGCAGGAGCTGCTCTCGGTCCTTGACGTTGACTTTATCGGGCACGAAGAGTTCAGGGATGTGCTGTTGCAGGCGACGCCGAAGTACGGCAACGACGACGAGTATGCCGACGAGGTCCTGCAGGGACTCTTCGAGGCCTTTTACCGTTCGGTGAATGGGCGGCCCAATGCCAAGGGGGGGGCGCACCGCATCAACCTCCTGCCCACCACCAGTCATGTTTATTTCGGCAGTGTCATTGGGGCTCTGCCCGATGGCCGCAAAAGAGGCACTCCGCTGTCCGAAGGCATATCTCCGGTCCAGGGTGCGGACCGGCAGGGCCCGACCGCCGTGGCCAAATCAGCCTCCAAGATCGACCACCTCCGGACCGGGGGGACCCTGCTCAACCAGAAATTTTTGCCCCAGATCCTGGGAGATGCCGAGGGTATAAGCAAACTGGTGCACTTTATTCGCTCCTACTTCCGCATGGACGGTCACCATATCCAATTTAACGTGGTTGACGCCGTCACCCTGCGCCGGGCTCAAGAGTTTCCGGATGAGCACCGGGACCTGATTGTCCGGGTGGCAGGGTACAGTGACTATTTTGTGGACCTGGGCCCGGAGCTCCAGGAGGAGATCATTCAGCGCACGGCTCACGCCGGATTTTGATCCTATACTGAGAAGATTCCCATCCTGAGTTGAAATGCTCAAATGGATCAGTACAGCAGCAGGCTCATGCCTTGAACCCGTTCAATGAGTGCGGTTTTGGGTTGGAGGCGAGCCGGAAGCCCCCGGCCGGGTCTGAGGGAGGTGATCACGCTTCGACCCACCACATAGCGTCCCTCGCCTTTAAAAGGGGTCCAGGTCTTCAGCCCCCACATGGCATGCATGACCAGGGGGCGGTTGTTCAAGGAACCGATATAGATCATGACATGCCCCGGCATCCAGATAAGGGTCATAAAGGGAAGACCCTGCTTTAGAATACGCCGTTCCTTTTCTTTGGACTGAAGGTGATTAAGAGGAATGCTGAGTGGCACCCGGGCCTGTTGGGAAGAGTTTCTCGGGAGCCAGATCGCAAAAGGGGTATAAAAATCCCGGGTAAGGGCCGAGCAGTCCCGGTTTTCATACAGTCCTCCCCAGCCGTAGGTCTGTCCGAGCAGCTCATCAGCCACCCGGGCAAGATTGCTTCCGGTGGCGGGCATGGGAAACGCCGTCCAGGAGCCGGGTTCCAGCCGGGCTGTTCTGAGTTTCGCCCGCCGGTCGGCATCAGCCACAGGCACCAGGACTTCGGCGCTTTGGTTGTGGCTTTGGACCAGGGGGAGCAGCCCTCCGATATGGCCTGGGAAACGAAATACAGCCTGCCGATCAATCACCGGGGTCCGATCCTGAATAAAAGCGGCCAGGTTTTTGGACTGATAGGACTGTATGAAATCGGCATCCACCAAGGCGATGTCCCGACTGGGGACCCAGCCGAAGACCCAGTCGGTTTCCACCAGGAGCCAGTCCCGGCTGGTGGTGGCGTGGAGGATGTGCACCGGGGTGCCGGCCCAGAGCGCGGAGTTCTGAAAATAGTCAAAAGGGAAGCCTTCTCCGGCTTGCCGAAAGTCGTGAAAGGCCGGTTTGCGGGTGGGCAATGCCCGGAGGTTTGTGTTGGTCAGGGTGACGCCGGGCTGGTTCAGACAGGGAAATGTCTCCAGGTCGGCTTTTTCTGCCAGTGAGGCCAGCCACTGCCCTGAACGGGGCAGGGTGTTTTCGGCAAAGAACTGCTGCTGTTCGGTTTGCAGGGGCCAGAAGAGTTTGGCCCTGGAGTGGATTGCATCTTCGATATGCCAGGGTCGAAAATATTTGTTTAAAAAAATATGCTTGCGGCGGGAGCGTTCAATGGGGCTGTCTGTGTAATCGGCTGCCTGCGGTGCATAAAATGAGGCTGTTTGCGGATACGTCCTGAGATCGGGCAAAAGCGCCTGTTGATCGCCGGTTTGTGGCAGACAGCCTTGAGCAGAGAGGAGCAGCAGCCAGGCCCAGAGAGATACGGCAGAGTAGAGGGATTTTCTTTTCAGATCCATCTTTGAATTTTTGCGGCCCAAAGGCAATTGTTTTGATCGGACCCGGTTCGATGCTTCATGCTTGACAAAACAGAAGGTCGTCCTTAAATATAATAGACTTATATAGAATAGAAAACAGGGAAAAGATACAGGAAAACAACTCCGAAGTCTCATTATGAAATTGTCTACTCGAAGTCGATACGGAACGCGCCTGATGCTCGAACTGGCCAAAAATTTCGGCCAGGGGCCGATTCATCTGAGCGAAGTAGCGGCCCGCCAGGATATATCAGTAAAGTATCTTGAGCAGTTGATCATACCCTTGAAGCGACAGGGCTTGATCCAAAGCATCCGTGGACCCAAAGGCGGATATATCCTGAGCCGGGCGCCGGATAAGATCACTTTTGCAGCCATTGTTCGTGTCTTGGAAGGCACGAGCAGCATGACCGATTGTGTGGAGGACCCGGATGCTTGCCATAAGTCAAAGCATTGCCCGACCCGGGATGTCTGGCTTCAGGCCTCGCAATCCATGTATGAGCAATTGGAGTCCATCAGCCTGGCGGATAGGCTTGGGGGTTGGAATGAGCCGCACACTGGAGAACAGCCATAACCGACCCCGCGCTGATGATCATATTCGTGCTCTTGAGCGCTTCAAGATTGTTTTTTGAGCAGTTCCGTGATCTCCGCCTCAGGACGAGGCGGGCTGAAATAATACCCCTGATAGGCATCGCAGTTCGTTTGCCGCATAAACTCAAGCTGTTCTCTGGTTTCGATGCCTTCGGCAATGATTTTCAGATCCATGATCTTCCCCAAGGAAAGGATGGTCTTTACGATGGCCTGATCATTGCTATTTTCCGGCAAGGACCGGATAAAGCTTTTGTCGAGTTTGAGAGTGTCCACCGGCAGATTTTTCAAGGTGCACAAGGAAGAGTTGCCGACTCCAAAATCGTCGATGGCGATGAGGATGTTCAGGTCTTTCAGGCCCTTGAGTACGTCTAAAGCGACTTGGGCATTGTCCGTGATGCTCGATTCCGTGATCTCCATCTGCAGGAATCGAGGATCAAATGCGGTCTGCTTCAGCGTTTCCTTGATTTTGTTCAGAAGTTCCTGATCCCGGAATTGAATCGGGGACAGGTTCACGGACATGAACAGAGGTTCAGGGGTGAGGCTCTGCCAGGCTTTGGCCTGAAGGCAGGCCGTGTACAAGACCCATCTCCCGATGGGGATGATCAGCCCCAAATCTTCGGCGATGGGGATAAATTGATTCGGCGCCACCAGACCCCGCTGGGGATGCCTCCATCGGATCAGGGCCTCCATTCCGGTGATGTTCCCGGATTGGAGGTTGCAAATCGGTTGGTAAAATACCTCGAATTCGTCTTTGTCCAGAGCCTGGCGGAGATCAGATTCCAAGCGAAGCCGGATTGAGGAATCGGAGTTCATTGCCTGCTGGAAAAATCGATAACTTTTTTCCGGCTCCGGCTGGTCCTTCAAGCTGTACATGGCGGTTTCCGCCCTGTTGACCAGTGTTTCGTAGTCATCCCCGTCTGCAGGAAAGACACTGATCCCGATGCTTGCGCCAAGATTATGCTTTTCATTATTGATGAGAAAGGGAAGCGATATCTGGACCAGGAATCGATTGGCGACAGTGGCCGCCAATCTGGGGAGAGAAATGTTGACAAGAGCGATGCCGAATTCGTCCCCGCCAAAATATCCCAGCAGGTCGGCTTTTCGTGCGGTTGCTTCCAGGCGGCGGGCGACCATGGTCAGGAGTTCGTCCCCGGACAGATAGCCATAGGTTTTGTTGATGTATTTGAAGTTGTCCAGGTCGATATATAAAAAGCCGATGTTGAATTGAAAGCGCTTGGCCTGTTCCAGAGCGTGTTCCAGCTTTTTCTTGAATAAATAACGATTGGGCAGGCCGGTCAATCGGTCGAAGACTTCCGGGGACACCTGCTTGTCATCCGACTCTTTTGCGGACAATTTCCCCCGGGTCATAAAAAGATAGACAGCATCCGATTCAAAAGCGCTGGTATTGATTCGTTTGATCGATATTTTGAACAGGTGAAGGTCTTCTTTGCCTTTTACAAACACATCACCGTGCCAAACGGCATCGCGCTGCACAGTCTTCCAGATGGTTTCAAAATCGGCTGCGCTCTTATCCGGGAGGCTCAAAAAATACCGCATGTCCTTGCCAAGCATATCCGCGTCTTGAAAGCGGAGAGACTCCAGACACTGATGATTGACCAGGAAAATGGTCCCCTGGACATCGGTCAGGAACATGTTTTCCGGGTTATGAAAAAAAATATCCGTGTACAGGGACTCGGAAAAATGCATGCTTTTCATGTCCAGGCTGATTGGATGTGAATCTCTTTCTTTTAATTTTTACCGTATCTTTCGAGGGATCGTCTCTGATTTCGACCTGCCTGTCAAGCTGATCTGTTTCAAGAGATTCCCCTGTCTGAGGATTCCTGTTTGCGCTTGACAAGAAAGCATTTTCTGTACAGGATACCGGCACATCAGAAAGAGCGCTTTCTATAGGGAAAATTATGGAAATATTTGACAAAATTCACATCGATCTCCAGCTTGACCGGGTCCAAAAGCAGGTCCGTTTCAACAATCCGGACAAGGTGCAGCCCCTCGTGGACAGGGCCCTGCAAGTCATGGACCCCAAGGCGGTTTACAGTTCGGAATATCCGGAGTCCATGCAGGAAGCCTCCGTGCGCATCTCCGGACAGGAATTTCAGAGCGGCGTGCTCAGGAAAAATCTGGATGGGGTGGGGCGGGTCTTCCCCTTTGTCATCACCCTGGGTCCGGCCCTTGAGGAAGAGGAGTCCGGGCTGGAGGATCTTCTTGACCGCTATCTGCTGGATAAAATCGGGGACTTGATTTTGCGCCGGATCAGCCGTCAGCTGCAGGAGCACCTGCAAACGCGGTTTGGGATTACCAAATTATCGAGTATGAGTCCCGGTTCTCTGCCGGATTGGCCCATCTATGAGCAGGAAAAGCTCTTTGCCCTGCTCGGGGACGTGCCGGGCCGCCTGGGGGTGCGCCTGAACGAGAGCCTGCTGATGATCCCGCGCAAGTCGATCTCCGGATTTTATTTTCCGACGGAGATCAGTTTTTTCAGCTGCCAGCTGTGTCCCAGAAAGAACTGCGAATCCCGGAAGGCGCCCTATGACGCAGCCAAGGTCGAGGAATACGGCACGGCTGAAAGCCGTTAGACCGGTACCTTATCCTTCTGTGGCGTTCTCAAAGCTCCCTTCTTGTCTTAACCGTGAACCTGGAACCTTTGGGTTGCGGGCTGGGCCTGCTTTGGTATTGTATGCTCAAGCACAGTTTCTGTCATCTGCCGGGTATCGGACCCAAAAAGGAACACAGGCTTTGGGAAAGGGGGATCCTGACCTGGGAGGATTTCCTCGAATCCGGCAATGAACCTTTTGTGGCTGGAAAAGTTCAAGAACAGCAAAAGCGGATTCGCGACTCCCTCCAGCAGCTCGGGCAGCAAAACGCCGAATACTTTGCCGCCCTTCTTCCGAAACCTGAGATGTGGCGTCTGTTTGGAGCTTTCCAGGGTCAGACCGCTTATCTGGATATCGAAACCACCGGAATGGGGCCGGGCTTGGATCACATCACCTGCATCGGCCTTTTTGACGGCCGCGAGGTCCAGACCTTTGTCCACGGCCGTAATCTGGAGGCCTTTGCCGACCGGATACTGGATTACAAGCTGCTGGTCACCTTCAACGGCTCCTGCTTCGATCTCCCGTTTATCGAACGGGAACTGCAGATCCGACTGCCGGCAGCCCATATCGATCTTCGCTTTCTGCTCAAAGGCCTCGGGTATGCCGGGGGCTTGAAGTCAGTGGAACAAGTGTTCGGCCTGGACCGGGGGCTTTTGAAGAATGCCGACGGCTATCTGGCCGTACTGCTCTGGGACCGGTACCGGAGCACGGGTAATGAGCGGTATCTGGAAACTCTACTGGCCTACAATGCTGAAGATGTGATCAACCTGGAATTCCTCATGAGCCGGGCCTACAACCTCAAACGGTCCGTCTGTCCCTTCGATTCCGAGCCCTGTTCGGATGCCCTTCATGCCTTCCCCAATCCCTATACCGCCCATGCTGAGATCTTGGGGCAGTTTAGCTTCTTCTGCTGAGGCCGGCCTGGCAAATCTCCGAGCTCGTCAGGTCCGAAGCCCAGGGTTCCAAAGGCAAAATCCCAGAGGGTCATCGCGGGAGCTTCCGGGGACTGGGAGCGGATGTGCGGCAGGATATCCGCGACCCTGAGCTCTCCGGTGATGGTCACAATCCGGAGTCGTCTGTCGAATTCATGGCTGACAAGCCATGATTGCGGCTTGACAAGGCCTGGATTGCAGCTTACACAGAAAAGCACATCGGGCAATTAGCTCAGTTGGATAGAGCGCCAGCCTCCGGAGCTGGAGGCCGCAGGTTCGAATCCTGCATTGCCCACCATTTGAGGGAAGAGGCGGCTGGTGTTATCAGCCGTCTTTTTTTTTTGCGACAGGGAAATCTATGAGCCGGTTTATCAAACGCAAGGTAGAAGTGGAAGATCCGGGGTACACCGAGATCTATACCCCGGGGAGTGGGCATGTCCCCGAGTTTCGACTTGAGC
Source organism: Desulfohalobiaceae bacterium S24 (assembly GCA_011389765.1). Taxonomy (GTDB): domain Bacteria; phylum Desulfobacterota; class Desulfovibrionia; order Desulfovibrionales; family Desulfothermaceae; genus JAABTT01. The sequence goes on from JAABTT010000039.1 coordinate 10,431, forward strand.
AGTCCAATCTGTTTTTCATCGGTCTCAGGGGCAGCGGAAAGTCCACTTTGGCGGAAAAAGCTGCCCAGGCCCTGGGGGGGACCTTTGTCGACCTGGACGGGCGGATCATAGAGCGGGCCGGATGCTCCATCGCTGATTTGGTCCGGTCCCGGGGCTGGGACGGATTTCGAAGCCTGGAACACGACTGCCTGCAGGAGGTCTGCCGGCATCAGGGACAGATCGTGGCCACAGGCGGCGGCTGTGTTCTGTGGCCGGCGAACAGGGAACTGCTCAAAGCTACAGGCCGGGTTGCGTACCTGCAGGCAGATGTCAGGCTTTTGGCGCAGAGATTGCGGCAAGACCCGCAAGAGCTTCAGCGGCCGTCCTTGAGCGATCTGGACCTTGAAGAGGAACTGGCCCGCACCCTCAGGGAACGGGAGCCCTTGTATTTCGAATGCCTGGACTACATCCTTCAGGCTGACAAGCCGGTGGATGAACTGGTCAACAAGGTCCTGACCACGCTCAAGCCCGAGACCGACTTTTTTCAGGAAGAGGAAAACCTCGATTGTGGAGCGGGGTTCGACGAGGAGTGCCTGTGATTGATGTTCTCTTTGCGGCCGGCAATCCGGGAGATTGGTCCGCTTTTCCCTTTGGACCGGGATTCACCGGCAGCTGGTTGCTCGCTGTCTGTAAATTTGTGTTCATTGGTCTGGTCCTGACCCTGATCATCTGGCTCTTGCGGAAAGTGTTCGGACCGGGCGGACCGCTCCGAGACGAAGGCCTGGACCGGGAGGCGGAGGCGGCTCGGGCCGGCCGGTTGGAAGCCTTGCGTATTCTGGACCGCCGCCTGGCTAGCGGAGAGATCACTGACGAAGACTATGTTCAAAAGAAAAAGCTGCTCGAGGAATGAAGCATGGCGGAAACCGCAGCGCTTGAGCGCTTTGAAGACTACGTGAGTCGGTTCGAGCAGACAGCCCCGGAAATCCAGGCCAATATCGAGCTTAAAAAAGCGCATACCCTCCGCGTATTGGCAGAGGCCCAAAACATTATTGCCGATCTCGGGCTGGAACCTGATGAGGCCCGGCCGGTGGAGATGGCCGCCCTGTTCCACGACATCGGCCGCTTCCCCCAGTTTGCCCGCTACGGCACCTTCCAGGACCGCATGAGCGTCAATCACGGCCTGCTGGGCTACAAGGAGCTGCGCAAAAACCAGCTGCTGCCGAAGCTTTCCCGGGCAAACACAAAGCGGATTCTTTTGACCGTGCTCATGCATAACCGGGCCCAAACGGTCCCGGGCCTGCCGCCGGGGCTGGACCGCATGCTCAGGATTGTCAGGGACGCGGACAAGCTCGATGTGATCGCCGTGCTTCTCAAGCATTTTGACCCGGAGCAGCCTTCCAATGCCATTGTCACCCTGGGGCTGCCTGATGATCCCGCCACAATCAGCCCGGCGGCCCTGGCGCAGGTCCGATCCGGACAGATGGTCCGCTACGAGCAGATGCGCTGCTTGAATGATTTCAAGCTTCTGCTCCTGAGCTGGGTCTACGACCTCAATTTCCGGCATACCAGAAAGGAATATCTAAAGAGGGGCTATGTCCGGCAACTTGTCGGGACCCTTCCGGTATCTTTCGATATCGAAAGGCTCGAACAGCAGCTGCTTAAGGATCTGTGGTTTTGACGTTTTCCAGCCGGACCTGCTGCTGGTAATAAGCGGCCCCGACGCCGAGGTCGGTGAGTCCGGCCTTGATGAGCTGGTTCACCCCGCCGCCCAGGCGCATCCAGTCCCCGCGCCGATAGACCAGAACTCCGGGATCCAGACTGGGATCCAGGACCAGGTCCACTTCAAGTCGGCCCAGGGGGGACACCAGAAAGATCTTTTCATCCCACTCCAGTTCCGCTACGCCCGGAGCCCTGGGATTGACCTCGACCCGGGGCGGGAGGGCGTGTTCCGCCGGCAGTATCTGGGAATGAATAAAGTTCTTGTTGATCAGGCTGAGCAGGCGCAAGGGGTAGGCCGGGTCAGACGGCGGCTCGGGGCTGATCCCGCCGATCAAGTGGAATCGGCCGTCCGGATGGTCGGTTTTGTTTGCGTAGACTACGGCCTCCTGTTCGATCCAGGTGAATCCTTGGGCCTTGAGTGTCTTGAGGTCCGGGGCGTCGGGCGGCAGGCTGTTTTCAAAACATCTGTCCCTGGGGGGCAGGCGGACCGGTTCGCCGAGTCGATGGTTCAGCTCCTTGACCATCCGGAGATCGCTGCGCACCCCGGGAGGGGGCGCCAAAACCGGGGCGGCATACTGCAGGCCGTGGTGCATGCAGGAGCCCACGAGATCCTCCTCTTCCCACATCAAGGCCGGAGGCAGGATCAGATCGGCGCAGGCCGCGGTGTCGGTCAGAAAGGCGTCCACCACCACGAGCATATCGATGCCTCTGAATACTTTAGCCAGATATCTGCTGTCCGGGGCCTGGTTGACCACATTGCTGCAGCTGATCCAGGCCAGATCAATTCCTGGATCAGCCTTTTCGATCTCCTGTCCTATCACCGGGAGACAGAAGGAGCGGTTGTGTGTAGGGGCCAGCCAGGAGAAGTCCAGGAGGTGGTTGGAGGAAATGTTGAAGTACACCCCGCTGCCGCTGCGTCCGACAGCGCCGCTGAGCCAGGCCAGGGAGTTGATCCAGCGGATGTTCTCCCCTCCGAAGTAGTGACGCTGCACCCCCCAGCCAATAAGACTCGCCGGGGAGGAACGCGCGTAGATGTCGGCCAGCCCTTGAATGTCTTCGAGCCCCACCCCGCTCTGCTCCTGGAGTTCCTGGAGGGAGTAGCGTTCTACGATGTCCCGGTGTTCCCGGATGTTCCAGGCCTGCTCCTGGCGGGCTGGATCCAGCTGATTGTTTTCCTGGAGGATTTTGAGCACGGCCAGGGCCAGAAAGCGGTCCCGGCCCGGGGCCAGGGTGATGATGCGGTCCGAAAAGTTTCGGTAGGATCGGCCGCCCGGGCAGATGGAGACGACCCGGGTTCCGTTTTTGCGGGCAGTGTGGATCAAAGCCCCGAGATGAGTGGAGGAGGCGGGGATATCCTTACCCCAGTTCACGATCCAGGAGGCTTGGGCCAGATCGCGAATGTCATTATGCTTGAGTGATCCAAAGTCCTGGACAAAGGCCCGGATTCCGGTCTCATCGCACAAGGAGCCGTGGGTGGCGGTGCAGCCCAGGCTTTTGAAAAACCAGGCCGCAACCTCCTTGCTGACCCCTCTGGCCCCGCCGTCCCGGATGAAGAGCAAGCGGTCCGGGTCCTGATCCAGGACCCGGCGGAGACGTTCAGCACAGAAATCCAGGGCTTCGTCCCAGCAGATTTCCCGCCACTGGCCGTCTTCCTTGCGCAAGGGGGCGGTGATGCGGTTTTTGCTGTTCAGCCGGCGGAGATGCTGGTGGATTTTTCCGCAGGTCATCCCTCGGGTAATGGGGTGCTCCGGGTTACCGGATATGGAAAGCCCTTTTTCGCTCTGAGTCACCAGCAGGGAACAGGCATCAGGGCAGTCTTTGGTGCAGGCGGTTCGCATGGGATCTCCTTTCCGAAAAATTATCAAAGTATTCGCGGCAGACAGCCGGGAAGTTCAGAAAAGGCTGGAATTCTCCCGCTTGGCCGGATTTCCGGTACCGGTTTCAGGGCATTGTTTTGGATAACGGGCTGCGTGTTCTGAAATAAAAAAAACCGCCCCGGGAAAGGGACGGTTTTGCAATCAGACAGGTATCCAGGAGATGAAGTCACTTCAACTCCCCGGCATGATCTATCTTTTTGGCGTGGCCTCATTGACCCGCAGGCTGCGCCCGTCGAGTTCTGTTCCATTCAGGCTGTCCATGGCGGTTTTAGCGTTGTCAGCAGGCATTTCCACAAAGGCAAAGCCCCTGGAGCGCCCGGTCTCCCGATCAGTGATCAGGTTGACGGACAAGACTTCCCCAAATTCGCCGAACAGTTGTTGAATGTCGTCTTCTGTTGATTGAAAGGCCAGGTTTCCTACATACATCTTCTTGGTCATAAACTCTCTACTCCTATAAAAAAAGAAAAAAATGGTTCCCATTGAACCAATTCATAAATATAATCAGATTTTAACCGAAGTCAAGGAGTAAATCATGAAAAAAATTTTTGATTTCAGCCTGTATCTCGTCACTGATCAGCCTGCCTGTCAGGGCCGGAATTTGCTCGAGGTTATCCGGGAGTCGGTCCGCGGCGGCGTGAGTGCGGTCCAACTTCGGGAAAAACAGTTGGGAGCCCGGGAGTTTGTGGATCTGGCCCGGCGGGTCAAGACCCTGCTGGAAGAAACCCCGGTGCCGCTGATTATCAATGATCGGGTGGATGTGGCCTTGTCTGCAGGTGCGGATGGGGTGCATCTCGGACAGGACGATCTCCACCCCCGGGACGCCAGGCGGTTATTGGGCTTTGATCCGGTCATCGGCCTGTCCGTGAACACCCTGGAACAGGTGCGGGAGGGCGAGCGCCTGGAGGTGGATTATTTTGGGGCCGGTCCGGTGTTCCCCACTTCAACCAAGAAAGATCACAAGAGTCCTCTTGGCCTGGAGGGCCTGGCGGCAATGGGCAAAGCTGCCGACAAGCCCCTTATAGCCATTGGATCGGTCTCTTTGGATACCTGCCCGGACATACTCCAAACCGGCGTAGACGGGGTTGCGGTGGTCTCGGCCATCTGTTCGGCTTTTTCCCCTGAGCAGGCGGCTCGACGTTTCCGCACCTGCCTGTCCGCCTTTCGGGCTGAAAAGGACTCACACATAACTTGATTGATTGCTGAGAAATAGGTAGTGTCTCCTCGATTGGGGTGTTCTGCTCGAGGCGGAACTGAGATCAGACCCATAGAACCTGATACAGTTCGTACTGTCGTAGGGAATCGGCCTGCCCGTGAGAGATCTCTTCTTGACAAGCCGTCCATTCCCTTCGACAGAACTCCGGAACATTTTTTTCTGAGGCAACTGCAGCTTGCTGCGGCTTTTTTGAATGAACTTCAATAAGGAGGCCTGTATGGCATTGGAAGAAGTGGTTATTACCCGGGCGATCATGACGGAATACTACAACAAGTTTATGTCCAGCCTGGAATTGGACGTGGCTGTGGTCGGGGCCGGGCCATCAGGTCTGACCGCGGCCTGGAGGCTGGCCGAACAGGGGGCCGACGTTGCGATTTTCGAAAGGAAACTGTCCATCGGCGGCGGCCTCTGGGGCGGGGGCATGACCTGGAACACCATAGTGGTGCAGTCGGAAAGCAGGCATATCCTGGAAGAGGCCGGCGTCCCGCTAAAAGAGTTCCAACCGGGCTATTTCACGGCCGATGCCGTGGCCGCGACCACCGTCCTGGCTGCAAAGGCCGTATTAAGCGGAGTCAAGGTCTTCAACTGCATTACGGTGGAGGATCTCATGCTCCGGGAAGTCGAGGGGCGGAAGCGGGTGACCGGACTGGTCATCAATTCCAGCCCGGTGGAGGCCGCAGGCCTGCATATCGATCCCTTGGTGCTCAAGGCCAGGTACATCATCGAGGCCACCGGTCATCCCCTGGAGGTTCTTCAGACCCTGGTCCGAAAGAACGATGTCCGCTTGAACACGCCGTCCGGGGGAGTGGAAGGCGAACAGTCCATGTGGGCCGAACGAGCTGAAACCGACACCCTGAAGAACTCCGGAGAAATCTTTCCCGGAGTGTATGTTACGGGTATGGCGGCCAACGCGGCCATGGGCTCCTACCGGATGGGACCGGTGTTCGGCGGGATGTTCCTGTCCGCTGAAAAGGTGGCTGCGGAGATCGCCGGGAAGCTCAAGACCACCAAAGATTTGTGAATGTTGCCCTTGATCCTCAGGCCAGTCTGACTAAACGGGACAGAACATGCCCAGGGAAAACTTGTTCCTTCAAACGAGGGCTCGGCGCACCAGATTCAGGCCCAGCAGGAGGAGGAAGATGAGAACCACCCGTTGAAAGGGCTGCTGGGGCAGCCGGGAGCGCAGCCTGGTTCCGGCGGATTGACCCAGAACAACCGGCAAGATGGCCAGGGCCGACCAGATGATCGTCTGCCGGCTCAGGATGCCCACCGACCCGAAAGCAAGGAACAGGAACAGGGAGGTGACAAAAAAAGTGACCCCGATTGCGGCCACAAAGAGATCCTTGGGCAGTCGGAGGAGGTTGAGATAGATGACCAGGGGTGGGCCGAAGATGGTTGACAACCCGCCGAGGACTCCGCCAAAAAACCCCATGATCAGGCCGAACGGCCGCTCCAGCTCTTGGGGAACGATGGCTGTTCCGCCCGGCCTGAGGGCTTCCAGGCCGGAAAAGCCAATGACCACGAGGCCCAGGGTGAGCAGCAGATGGGTCTGACTCAGGCTGACCACGATCCGGGATCCTGCGAAAACACCCAGCCCGGCAGCAGCGATCACCGGCCAGAAGCGCTTCAGAACCTGCAGAAAGTAACCGCCTTGCAGACCGAGCCAGAGATTACTGACAACGATGGGCAGGGTCACGATGGCCAGGGCCAGTTTGATCGGCAGGAAGCTGGACAGCAGAGAGACGGCAAACAAGGGCAGGCCAAAGCCAATTGTTCCCTTAATCACCCCGCCAAGCAGAAGGGTCAGGACGGCAGCGCCCAGGTGCAGCAAGCTGATCTCGTCCATCTACTTCAGGGTCAATACCGGACAGTGGGCCTCCAGGATGACGAACTGGGCCGTGGAGCCGAAGAACATCTTCCCGACCTTGGAGCGCCGCTTGACCCCGATGACGATTTCATCGATATCGTTTTCCCTGGCATAGCGCACGATATCTTCCCCCGGCTCCATGCCGCGGACAGAGAGATCGGATTCGCAAGAGATCTTTGCCTTTTCCACCTGTTGTCTCGCCTGCTTCAGGTTTCGCTCGGCTGTTTCAAAGTCGTGGCGGGGCATATGGGGGCCGCCCATTATGGAGTGCATGATACAGATGGTGTCCTCCGCGGGGTTGGCTCCCTTGATGGTCCATTTCAAGCAGTCTTTAGACACCTGCGATCCGTCGAAGCAGACAAGGTATTTCATGAAACCTCCTGTGCGGAATTGGGTTCGGGCGCTGAACGTTTGGGGGGCGGGGCCATCAGGTTGCGAATTTTCCCGCCAGCCGCCCTATGCCGGGCGGAAATTGTCCCCGTGGGGTCGGAGTGAGCCATTCCTGGGCACAGGATAGGAGAATTCGAAAGAAAGTCAATGTCGGTCTCGTCTGGCCTCAGGTCCGCCGGAGCGGTCCCTCGGACAAGGTCTCGCCGGCCTGGGTCGGGTCGTATCCTTGACGCTTCATAAAAGTCGGGGCATGATCGTCAGAGGCCTTTTCCCCCTCCTGGGAGATCGGATTCATCTTTTTCTCGTTATCATCCCGTTGAGGGGCCATGCAGCGGGCTTATGAAATACCCTGCAAGGGCCGTAAAAACACGGACTGAAGAACGTTCAGAGCGTGTCAGGAGTGGAAGGGACGGCTTGGACTTTACAGACTTCGTACCGACATTACGACGTTGAACCTTAAAGCTATAAAATAATTAGCAATGTCTGGGATGTTGTTAAAATTGGACATTCTTTTGGTTTTTGGTGTCAGAAAAAGAAAGATGAAGCTCTAACTGTGAGAAAAGGATAAGCCGATGGCAGTCTATTATTATGACGATGATTTGATAGAGGAAACCAAAGAACATACTCTGCTGATTTATTGTGAAAACGTTCCCGGAGTGACTTCTCACATCAGCAATTTGTTCAGCAGGATCGGGGTGAATATCACCTCATTGATTGGAGCGAGCAGTGAAGACCATCATGTCTATCGGGTGATCATCAAATGCCTGGCTACGGCCAATGAGTTGGAAAAAATTGTCAAGCATGTGAATAAACTGATCAATATCATCGATGTCAAGGCCTCTCTGACCACGGCCTTCATCGAATATGAAATGTCTTTGATCCGTATGAACTGCACAAAAGAGAATTATGCAGAGATCCTGAAAATCAGCGATCATTTTCAGGGCAAGATTATCAGCTATCAACAGGACAAGATTGTGCTGACCTTTAGCGAGAGCCCTGAGAGACTCGATACCATTATTCGCCTCCTGGGCCATGTAGGGGAATTGGAGATTGTGAATTCCGGGGTGGCGGTCATGGAAAAGGAAGTGAGTCAGACATTCGCAGGCTGAAAACAGGAATTTTTCAATTCAGCGTGATGTCGAGACCCCGATTCGGGGGCACATATCAACAGCGGGGCAAGAGCTGCAAAAGGGGGAAACCGGCTTGCATACGGTCTGGCCAAAGGCTACCAGGAGTTTGTTGTATTCCATCCAGTAGCCGCGATCCAGCTTGCGGCGCAAAGCAAATTCAGTGGCTTCGGGGGTTTTGCTGAATACGAATCCGATGCGGTTGCTGATGCGGTGGACATGCGTGTCCACACACATGGCCGGTTTTCGGAAGCCTTCGATGAGAACGAGATTGGCGGTTTTGCGTCCGACTCCGGGCAGTTCGAGCAGTTCCTCCAGGGTGTCGGGAACCCGGCCCTGGCAGCGCTCCAGGAGTATTCGGCTGATCTCCAGGAGGCGTCCGGCCTTGGTCTGATAGAATCCCACCGGGTATATCAAGCGCTCCAGCGATTTTTTGTCAAGCCGCAGCAAGGCTTCCGGGGTATCGGCCTGTTTCAAGAGGCGTACGGATGCCGCTGTCGTGACTTCATCCTTGGTGCGCAAGGACAGGATGGTCGAGACCAGGATTTCAAAAGGGCTGCTGCCGTGCGCGGCCACAAAGCTGATCACCGGAGCCTTGCTTTGCCGGTACAATGCTCGTAAGATGGAGAGAAAGCGATGGATGTCGAAGGTGCTCACAGAGCTGCTGTACTGTGGAATCGCGGCCGAGTCAAACATCCGGAGCCTGATTCCGGGCTGGATTGGGCAGAACTGATCCCGGCCGGGGCTTCGTTCAAAAGGGAGAAGTCATGAAAATAGCGGTTATTGGAGGCGGAGCCTGGGGAACGACCCTGGCCAGCCTCCTGGCGGGCAAGGGCCATGCGACCCGGCTTTGGGTCCGGGAGGCGGCTCTGGCTGAAGAAATCAAGGCAAAAGGGGAAAACACCTGGTTTTTACCCGGTATCTCCCTGGCCCCGGGACTGGAATGCTCCAGCGACCTCCAATCCGTCTGCAGGGAGGCCGGGGTGTTTCTCTGCGTGGTCCCCTGTCAATACTTGCGGGATATCCTGAAACAAGCTTTGGAATTCCTGCCGGACAGACCGCTGGTTGTCTGCGCCAGTAAAGGTGTTGAGCTGGAGGGTCTGAAATTGATGTCCGAAGTGGTCCAGGAAGAGCTCACGACACTTGATCCGGAGTTTGCCGTCCTCTCCGGGCCTTCATTCGCCGGAGAGGTGAGCCGTGGCCTGCCCACAGCCGTGGCCCTGGGATGCGCCTCACAGGAAACAGGGATTCGCCTACAGGAAATCATGTCCACCAGGAGTTTTCGAGTGTACTTCAATCCGGACTCCCGGGGGGTGGAGCTGGGCGGAGCTCTCAAGAATGTGATGGCTATCGCTGTGGGCATTTCCGATGGCCTGGGATTCGGCTCCGATGCCAGAGCGGCCCTCATTACCCGGGGCTTGGCCGAGATTTCCAAGCTGGGCCTCAGTTTGGGGGCCAGGGAGCGGACCTTTATGGGCTTGTCCGGACTGGGGGACCTGGTGCTGACCTGTACCGGGGATCTGAGCCGCAACCGGCAGGTGGGCCTGCGTATCGGCCGGGGCGAATCCCTGGATCAGATTCTGGATGGGATGCAGATGGTCGCGGAAGGGGTGAAGACCGCGGAAGCGGTCTATCGTCTGGGACGCCGCCTCGGTGTGGAAACGCCCCTCACGGATCAAGTGTACTCCATGCTCTTTTCCGGCAAAGAACCGGGACAGGCCGTGCTGGAGCTGATGCAGCGGGAACTGAAGGAGGAGTGAAACAGAGGTCACCCATTAAAAGGCCCTATCAGAGATCAGAGATCAGAGATCATAATTAAAAAAATAAATAGATACTGATCCACTAAGATAGTATCGACACAGACGGTTGCTCGCTTGTAAAGTTATTTTTGAAGAAAGGCAAGGTGGATCAGTATAAGGCGGATCAGTATGGAACAGGAAGCCCTCAAGGCCAATCTCCTCCTGGAGTCGCTGCCCTATATCCGGGAGTTTTACGGGCAGACCATCGTCATCAAGTACGGCGGCCACGCCATGCAGGACGCCAAGCTCAAACAGGGTTTTGCCCTGAATGTGGTCCTGCTCAAGTATATCGGAGTCAATCCGGTCATTGTCCACGGCGGCGGTCCCCAGATCGGGCAGTTGCTGGAGCGGCTGGGCATCGGAAGCACCTTCCGGGAAGGCCTCCGGGTCACGGACCAGGCCACCATGGATGTGGTGGAAATGGTTCTGGCAGGACGGGTGAACAAGGAGATCGTCAATTCCATTAATCTGAACGGCGGCCGGGCCGTGGGCCTGTCCGGCAAGGACGGCGGACTCATCCAGGCCAGGCAAATGGAAATGGTCATTTCCAAACAGGACGCCCCTCCGGAAATCATCGACCTGGGGAAAGTGGGAGAAGTGCAGCATATCCGGACGAGACTCATTGAAAGCCTGGCCGGGGATGGCTTTATCCCGGTCATTGCCCCGGTGGGAGTGGATGAGCAGGGCGAGACTTACAATATCAATGCCGACAGCGTGGCCGGAGCTGTAGCCGAGGCCGTGGGGGCCAAAAGGCTCATTCTGCTGACCGACGTTCCCGGAGTGATGGTGGATGAGAAGCTGGTCTCCAGCCTGACCCGAAAGGAAGCCGTAGCCCTGATCGAAGCCGGGAAGGCTTCCGGGGGCATGATCCCCAAGTTGAAGTGCTGTCTGGAAGCGGTTGAGGCCGGTGTACAGAAAGCCCACATCATCGACGGCCGGCAGGAGAATTCCCTGCTGCTGGAGCTGTTCACCGCAGCCGGGATCGGGACCGAGGTGCTGGGCTGAGACCAATTTGCAGTCAAGGTGGTTATTATTTGGCGATGACTCCCTATGTATATTTTTTACAGGATTTTTGATCAAGGCACTTTGATCGCAAATTGGTATAAGCAGGAAATCCATGGACTTCTTTTCCAGGAGGTCCTGCCCTTTCTCGAAGTCGTATCCGTCAAACCCGGCAAAGCCTTTGTTGTCGACGATCCGGCCGATGACAAACTTCTCTGGCTTCTCTGGTGTGCTGTGTCAGGCAGGGCCGAAGCCATCATTTCCGGGGACAAGCATCTCCTCTCCCTGAAAAACCCACCAGTTCCAGTGCGGTCGGTTCAAGTTTTCTTGCAGCAGTTTGTTTGACATTTTGTGTTTGTATGCTGTAAAAGTTATTACTTTAAAAGAACACAGTCTCTGAATAGACGTTTGAATATGATACCCAGACAACTGCACACAGTGCTTGGCCAAAAATTATTCCGGGGCAAGGCAATTCTTGTGACCGGTCCAAGGCAATCCGGCAAAACAACCCTGCTTCGAGCCATAGAAGGCGAGACCGAACACAAGGTTCTGTTCCTGAACTGCGATGAGCCGGATATCCGCAGTCTGCTCACAGAGGCGACATCATCGGCACTGAAGCACCTGATAGGAAATGCGAAAATCATCATGATCGATGAAGCCCAGCGAGTGAAGAATATTGGGCTCACCATGAAACTTATTATTGACAATTTTAAGGATATTCAGCTTATTGCTACTGGATCCTCAGCTCTTGAATTTGCCAATGAAATCAACGAACCCCTCACTGGGCGAAAATGGGAATATCGCCTGTTGCCTTTGAGTACACAGGAATTGGCTGGGTATCATGGATGGCTTGAAGAACGCAGGTTGTTGGAACAGCGCCTGGTTTACGGGATGTATCCGGATGTTGTCGTCAATCCTGGCGAAGAACGCGAAATCCTCTACAACCTGACCAGCAGCTATTTATACAAGGATATCTTTACCTTTCAAGAAATCCGCAAACCAGAGATCATTGAAAAGCTGCTGGAAGCCCTGGCTCTTCAGGTTACAGCTGAAGTCTCATACAATGAGCTGGCCCAAATGATCCAGGTGGACTCTGCCACCGTGCAGCGCTACTTGAATCTGCTGGAAAAATCCTTTGTCCTGTTCCGCCTACGTTCTTTCAGCCGGAATGTCCGCAACGAACTTAAGAGAAGCAGGAAAGTGTATTTTTATGATAACGGCATCCGCAATGCGCTCATTGCCAATTTTTCACCAACGGAGACGCGTGTGGACATCGGTGCGCTTTGGGAAAATTTTCTTGTGTGCGAACGGACCAAGCTCCTGTTCGCCAATCAAAAGCAGGCCGGTCAATTTTTCTGGCGCACAAAACAACAGCAGGAAATAGATTATATTGAAGAAGCTGATGGAATTCTGTCGGCCTTTGAATTCAAATGGAATCCCAAACAAACAGCACGTTTCTCCAAAACATTTCTCAAGGCCTACCCAAATCATAGCACACAGACCATAACAGCAGAGAATTACATGGATTTTCTTGTGCAGGAAAAAAAATGATCACCAGTGTTCTCAGCAGGACTTTCAGCCTTCAAAGGAAGGACGTCTCCTCCTGCTGATCCAGGCTTTCCAACCGCGAACATTCTCAGTCTGTCCAGGCAAAAGCTCTTTTTGCTATCTCAAATTGGGGGTTGTATTATCAACATTTGTGATCAAAAACAAGCTACGCCCCATGCTCTGATGGCCCTGCGTTATTTCCACGAGGAACTACCGGAAATTCCGGTTATCGCAGCCGGCTTTGAGGCAGCGGACCACATGGCCGGAACCTTTTGCTTCCAGAGGAACCGGCGCTTGCCGGCATTCGGCGTCGCCGAAGGGGCAGCGGGTATGGAAACGGCAGCCCTTGGGCGGGTCTATTGGACTGGGCACATCACCGGACAAGGGCTGCTTGTTCTGCTGTTCCGGATACACCCTGGGGGTGGCCGCCAGCAGGGCCTGGGTATAGGGATGCCGGGGCGCGGCAAAGATGTCCTCTGTGGAAGCGTATTCCATGATCTGTCCCAGATACATGACCGCCACCCGGTGGCTCAGATGCCCGACCACGTTGAGGTCGTGGGAGATGAACAGATAGCTCAACTCCAGTTGCTTTTGCAGGGTCAAGAGCTGGTTGATGATCTTGGCCTGGATGGAGACGTCCAGGGCCGAAACCGGTTCGTCGCAGATGATAAGTTTCGGCTCAACGCTCAAGGCCCTGGCCAGGCCGATCCGCTGCCGCTGCCCCCCGCTGAATTCGTGGGGATAGCGGTTTCGGATGTCCGGGCTCAAACCCACCTGTTCCAAAAGGGTGCCAATACGTTCCCGGCGTAAATGCTTGGGCAGACCCAGCACCCGGAGGCCGTCTTCCAGGGTGGAGGCGATGCTCATTTTGGCATTCAGGGACCCGTAGGGATCTTGAAATACGATCTGAATATCCTTGCGCAGGGGCTTGAATAGCGACTCAGGCAACCCGGAAATCTCCCGGTCCTGATACACAAGCTCCCCTGCGTCTGGTTCCAGAAGCTTGAGAATGATCCTGGCTAAAGTGGATTTCCCGCAGCCGGACTCCCCGACCAGTCCCAGGGTTCCGCCCCGGGGCACTTCAAGACTGACTTCGTCCAGGGCATGGACCCAGCCCACCGGGCGCTGCAGAAAACCCTTGCGAATGGGGAAGTGTTTGCTGAGCCCTCTGGCCTGGAGAATGGCGTTATGTTCCATACGTACGGTCGTCATAAATTCAGAGCTCTTTCCAGTGAGCTAAAATATATTATTACTGATAGTTATGTGTCAGACTGCCAGCGGCAAGGCTGACACCCGAACCGTGACACCTGAAACCTCATGAATGTCCAATTTTGAAGTCAAAAAACTATATGCTGTTATTTTAGGGTGTTAAACGGCGCCATCACAGATGAGGTACGAAATCTGATGGTTATTGGTGGCAGAGACAAATGCGTAATTCATGCCAACTTCTGGTATAGCGTCTAGGAAATAATCTGTACGGCGCGGTCGAAGGAGGTCAAGGGTTCCAGGCCGTTGGCGGTCACCCGGTGGGTATCTTCTATCCCCACCACCCCCCGGCCCGGAATGATGAGTTTCGGCTCCAGGGCGATGACCATATTTTCCCGGAGGGCCATGTCCTGACCTTTGGCCAGGACGGGAAATTCATCGAGCTCAAGGCCGAGTCCGTGCCCGATGAACCGTACCCGCTCCTCGTCCGCCCCCATGAAGCACTCGGCATAGCCCCGCTCCCGGACCCATTGGACAGCGAATGCATGCAGCTCTTGAACCGGGGTCCCCGGCGTGGCCAATGGCCTGATGGCCTCCTGGAGTTCAAGCATGGCCTGATGGCCTGCGAGCAGTTCATCCGGCAGTCCTTTTAAGGCAAAAATCCGGGTCTGATCAGCCAGATATCCGTTTTTGGCAAAGACGTAATCCATGATGATCGGCTCATAGGCTTTGATCCTGGAATATCCCGCACCCTGGGGGAAGGCCGGACTGAGCCCCGGCCCTCCGGTGGGTGAAGCCAGGCAGCTGGGCAGGGCCGCGTCCGCTCCGGACATGAGATGTCCATAAAACATTTCTCCGCCCCAGCCCCGCATTCTGACCAGTCCCTGGTGCCCTTGTTTTCTGGCCTCAGCTTCAATCCGTCCGGCCAGTTCGATTTCACTCATGCCTTCCTGGACCAGGTCCTGCACCCTGCCGGCGACAGCAGCGGCCAAGTCGGCGGCCTGGCGGATGCATTGGATTTCATAACTGGACTTGACCGCCCGCAGTCGTCTGATGGGGGTGGAGACATCCACAATGCGTGTCTCGGAAAAGATCCGCCGGTAGGATTCGTACAGAGCAGCCGGAAGAACGTCGAGTTCGAGCCCCAGGCTTTGCGGCAATTTCAGTCCTGCAGCGGCAAGATGCTGGATCAGTTCTTTGGGGCTGTTCAGTTTGCGGATGTTCTCGAGTGCAGATTCGGCTCCGGCGCGCTCCAGGCTTTTGCGGACCAGGAGCAGGGGTGCACCCTGGTTCGGGATATACAGGTGGGCCTGCTGGGTGGTCCCGGCAAAGTAAAACAGATCGGTGTTCTGGAGAATCAGGACGCCGTCGATTCCCTGATTCACAAGATGATCCTGCAAGGACTCGATGCGCCGGCTGAGCTCCGCTTCGGGGGTGGTTGGCAGGTTTGAAAATCTATGTGAAATCATGGGCCTGGCTCCTGATTACAGGTTATGAGCTCTTTTTTGAATGGATCAGGATTGGACAGCGGCTGAAATGGTTCTGTCCGCATTCTTTTAGTTGGGGCAGGCGCTGTTTGCAGGCTTCCAGACTCAGGGAGCACCTGGGGTGAAAGGGACACCCGGCCGGCCGGTCGGAGGGGTCCGGAACAGACCCCGGAATGCCGGGCAGCAGGCTGCCCCGTTTCGCGGTCCCGGGGAGGGAGGCTAGCAGGCCACGGGTATACGGGTGCAGCGGTTTGGCAAAGAGGGTTGCGGCCGGTCCCTGTTCCACGATCAGGCCGGAGTACATGACATAGACCCGCTGGGCCAGATTGGCCACTACTCCGAGGTCGTGGGTGATGTACAGGATGGATCGGGAGCCGTCCTGGACCGAGGATTTGAAGAGCTGGATGATTTGATCCTGGACCGTGACATCCAGGGCAGTGGTTGGTTCATCCGCGATGATCAGAGCCGGGTTGCAGGACATGGCCATGGCGATCATCACCCGCTGCCGCTGTCCGCCGCTGAGCTGGTGCGGATAGGCGGCGAGCGTGGTCTCAGGAGAGGGAAGCCCCACACTGGAAATGAGCTTGTAGAGCCGTTGCTGCAAAGCCTCGGCGCCAGGTGATTCATGGGCCAGGATGGTTTCCCGGATCTGTTCTTTGACCGTGAACACGGGGTTCAGAGAGGTCAGGGGATCCTGAAAGATCATGCTGATCGCTTTGCCCCGGAAGCGGCGCAATTCAGGCTCCGAGAGTCCCAGAAGATCCCTGCCCGCAAATATGATTTCGCCCTGTTCAATGCTGCCGGGGGGTTGGGGAATGAGGCCAAGGACGGCCAGGGAAGAAACCGTCTTGCCGCAGCCGGATTCGCCCACCAGGCAGACGGTTTCTCCTGTGTTCACCTTGAAATTCAGCCCGACCACTGCCCTGGAGACGGTGTCATCAGAGATAAAGGAGATGTGCAGATCCCGAATAGAGAGCAGGGTGTTGCCTGTGTCCATGTTTAGACTTATCAGTTAATCTCTGTCATAAAAAACAAAAAAATGTGTTGCCCGAAGCAGTTGGAGTCCTTGTCAAAGAAATTGGAAATTTGAAATTGGAAATTTGATGAGGCGTAATAGAACACTCTGCTTTTCAGCATTCTTTTCTTGCCAATTTCCATTTCGAATTTCCAAACACTCCTATCTGGGGAAAACCGCTCCTTTATCCGCGCTGGATACCATGGAGGCGTATCTGGCTAAATAACCTGTCGTGACCTTCGGCTCAAAAGGAGCTCTGTCGTGAAGACGGGTATGCAACTCCTGCTCCGAGATTTTCAGGTGCAAGGATTTGTTGGGGATGTCGATTTCGATGATATCGCCGTCCTGAACTGCGGCCACGGGACCGCCGGCCGCCGCTTCCGGCGAGGCATGGCCAATAGCCGCCCCGCGGCTGGCCCCTGAGAAACGGCCGTCAGTGATCAGGGCCACCTCCTTGTCCATGTCCATGCCGGCCAAGGCCGAAGTCGGGGAGAGCATCTCCGGCATGCCCGGTCCCCCTTTCGGGCCTTCAAAGCGGATAAGGATAACGTCCCCTTTTTCAATGCGGCCCTGGCTGATGGCTTGGAAAGCCTCGGCCTCTGAACTAAATGTCCTGGCCGGCCCGGCATGGGTGAGCATTTCATCCGCCACGGCGGCCTGTTTGACCACCGCGCCGTCCGGGGCCAGGTTCCCGCTCAGAATGGCCAGCCCTCCGGTTTGATGCACCGGTTTGTCCACGGTTCTGATAACGGCCGTGTCTGTAATGCCTGCTCCGATTTCAGTGAGCAACTCCTTGATTGGTTTGGATGAAACAGTCATGCAATGGCTATGAATCAAGGCTGCTTTTTCAAGTTCGGCCATGATGGCGGGAATGCCTCCTGCAAAGAAGAGGTCTTGGACGTGGTGGGGACCAGCCGGGGCGATTGATGTCAAGTGAGGGATCTTTTCGGTAAAGGAGGAAAAATCTTTCAGGCTGATATCCAGTCCGGCATAATAGGCCAGCGCCGGGAGATGCAGGGCGGTGTTGGTTGATCCGCCCAGGGCCATGTCTACGGCCATGGCGTTTTCAAACGCTTCGCGGGTCATGATCTCCCTTGGCTTGAGGCCCTGGACCGCCAGATTGACGGCGCACTGACCGGTTTGCTTGGCCAACCAGGACCGTTCGGCATAGGTTGCGGGGATGCTCCCATTGAAGGGCAGGGCGATTCCCAGGGCTTCAGCCAGATGGCTCATGGTGTTGGCTGTGAACATGCCGGAACAGGACCCGGCCCCGGGGCAGGCATAACATTCATAAAGCTTGAGCTCTTCCTGGGTGATGCTCCCTCTCTGGAAGCGGCCCACAGCCTCAAAAACTTTATCCAGTCCGGTATCTTTCCCCTCCACTCTGCCTGGCAGCATAGGGCCGCCAGACAGGAAAACAGAAGGGATATTCAGCCTGGCTGCGGCAATAAGCATGCCGGGGATGATTTTATCGCAGGAGGATAAAAGCACCAGTCCGTCAAAGGGATGCGCATTGGCCATGATCTCAATGGAGTCGGCGATGAGTTCGCGGCTGGGCAGCGAATACCTCATTCCTTCATGATTCATGGCGATACCGTCGCAGACCCCGATGGTGTTGAATTCGATCGGGGTCCCGCCCGCGGCGTAAATGCCGGCTTTAACGGCTTGAACCAGTTTGTCCAGATGCATGTGACCGGGGATGACTTCGGTGAAGGAGTTGGCAATGCCGATCATCGGCCTTTCCATCTCCCAATCAGTGAAGCCACCGGCTCGAAACAAGGATCGATGTGGAGTTCTCTGGGGGCCTTTGGTCATCAAGTCGCTTCTTTTCGCCATAAGTGTCTCCTTTCTCTACTGCTCCAAGGCGCTATTTTTTGTCAAACAGGTGTTGAAATTTAGCTGCGGGCCGTCTTTGCCGATACAATGCAATTGGACCGGTAGAGATTGAAATTTGAACATTTCAGATTGGAAAAAACTTATGCATGCTATCCTTGCCGGGTCGAAATGTCAAAACGCAGGAGGTGCCGCAGCCCAAAAGACTCCTTTTTCACTCAACAATAATAAAGTGCATTCAATTCCATGTGGTCAGCGGCCTGCTGCATCGTCTTGCAGCAGTCATTAATCCAAGGGAGGAGGACCGCGGCCGGCTTTAAAGCGTCTGAATCGACCGCAAAAATAGTGCTTGACGAGACCGCCGGAAAAGAGGTAGAAAGTTTGTTTCGACTTTTTTGGAGGTGGACCTATGTATGCGATTGTTGAAAATTCCGGCAGGCAATATAGAGTAGAGCAAGGCAAAACGCTTCGGGTGGAAAAGCTTCCAGTCGAGGTCGGGAATGAAGTTTCCCTGGATAAAGTGCTGCTGGTGCACGGCGATGATGGAGTGAGTGTTGGATCCCCGTATATCGAGGGCAAAGTGACCTGCGAAGTGCTTGAACATGGGCGCGATAAAAAAGTGATCGTCTTCAAGCACAAGAAACGCAAGGATTACCGAAAAAAAGCCGGGCATCGCCAGTGGTACACCAAGCTTAAAGTGACCGGAATTGAGATTTAAGGTCTGTTTGGGCGGAGACAGGCCCGTTTTGGCGTCGTGTTCATGCCCAAGCATATTCTCAGCAGGCAGCCCTTTGCGAATGCTGATGCTGCCGGGCGGTTGCTGGTGCGAGGAGGGATTCGAGGTAAATCTGTATAGGCCTGAGAAACAGTCTCAAAGCAGGCTGACAGGAGGTAAAGATGGCACATAAAAAAGCAGGCGGGAGTTCCCGGAACGGCCGGGACAGTCAGGGACAGCGAAGAGGAGTCAAGAAGTTCGGCGGGCAGCGGGTTCAAGCGGGACATATCCTCGTCAGGCAGCTTGGAACCAAAATCCATCCCGGGGAAAATGTCGGAATGGGCAAAGACTACACCCTTTTCGCCAAAATGGACGGTTGCGTGCAGTATGAAAAATATACCCGGAAACGAAAGGTGAAGACCAAGGTGCGTATTGTTGCAGCAGCTTGAGACTGAATGGCTAGCTGCCCGAGGCGCTCCCGAGGTTTGGGGTGCTTGGAGCAGTCATGAGCGCACTCTTTGTTCACGAATTGCCGGCGGGAGGGTCACCCTCCCGCTTTTTTTTGGAACACGGTCATGAGATTTGTTGATGAAGCCCAGATTCAGGTCCGTTCGGGCAAAGGAGGAAGCGGCTGTGTTTCCTTTCGAAGGGAGAAGTATATTCCCAAAGGAGGCCCTGACGGTGGAGACGGCGGCAAGGGTGGGGATGTGCTGCTTCGGGCCCGGGTCGATAAACTGACGCTGTACGATTTGCGTTTGACCAAAAATCATTTTGCAGAAAACGGCTTTCCCGGCAAAGGAAAAGGAAAACATGGCCGGTCCGGAAAGGACTGCATTATTGATGTCCCTGTCGGCACGCTGGTTCTGGAACTGGATGAACAGGAGCAAAAGACGATCCTGGCGGATCTCAAGGAACCAGGGCAAGAGTACCGGGTGGTTCAGGGCGGGCGGGGCGGCAAAGGGAATTCTCATTTTAAGTCTTCCACCATGCGCACTCCCAGGTTTGCCCAACCCGGGGAACCCGGGGAAGAAAAGCGCCTGGCCTTAGAATTGAAGTTGATCGCTGATGTGGGCTTGATCGGGCTGCCCAATGCCGGAAAATCAACTTTTCTTTCCAAGGTCTCCGCGGCCCGGCCAAAGATTGGCGCCTACCCCTTTACCACCATGACGCCCCAGCTGGGAGTTGTCAGCCTTGATAAGTGGCGGCGGCTGGTCATAGCCGATATCCCCGGATTGATTGAAGGGGCGCACGCAGGACAGGGCCTGGGGTTTCAGTTTCTCAAGCATGTACAACGGACCAAGGTCCTTATTCATCTCTTGAGTATTGAGGATCTTTCTTTGGAGGACCCTTTGGCCGGTTTCGAACTGGTGAATGCGGAGCTGCAGGGTTTCGATCCGGAATTGGCCAAGAAGCCTCAGATTCGAGTTGTGAATAAAATCGACCTCTGGCCTGAAGACAAGCTCGAACAATTGAAAGAGATGTCCATTGAAAATCAACTCGGGCTGTACTGTGTCTCGGCGCGGGACGCTCTCGGTCTGGAATCAGTCCTTGAAACGGCGGTCAGGGAAACTGAAAGGTCCCATGAAATCTGAGGTAAGTGGTTTCGGATTTTTTTTTTCAGATTTTGTTTGACATTTTTTTTGAGATTGTATAGAAATCCTCTCTTGCGCGATTGGATTTGCTTCTTTGG
>JAABTT010000004.1 GCA_011389765.1 Desulfohalobiaceae bacterium S24
GCTGCAGCCCCTGCAGGGCCGGCAGGTATTCCGGGTGAATCACGATCTCTGCGGACAGGCCTGCTTCATGCCCCTGCTTGGGGCAATCCGAGCGTTTGCGATACCGGGACCTGACCTGTCCGATGGGCCGCAGTTCCATGCTGCCTCTCCTTGTCCGGAGATAAAGAATTTTCGATTCTCGAATTACGAGTGTTACGACAAAGAATAAGAGCTGATTCCCTGAGAGAAAAGCAAAAACTTTTTCTTAAAAGCCCAGTCCACACGCCGTTTAGAAGCTGTCTGGGTATACTCCGGTCCACCCCCGTACGTCAAGGCGGGAAGCGGTCAATGGGCACAAACACTGAGGTCTGCAGCCTGTTCTTCGGCATGCATTGGGTTGCGGTCAAAGCCGGCTTTGGATAGAATGATTTCATCTTTGAAATCAGACTGAGATGATCCCTCCCGGGATCTTTCATCCATTTGGACAGGACATGGGGAGCTGTTTATGCAGATCATTTATCACCCGCGTTTCACAGAGGTCTATGCCGCAGACCCGGCCGCTGCCAGGGGGCGGCTTGATGCAGCCATTGACACCGTATCCGGGGTCTATCCAGTCTTGGAGCCAAGCCCTGCCGCTGATTCGGACATCCTCCTGGTCCATTCCGAAGAGCATCTGCAGCGCATCAGGGGCAAAGACCGGGTCTACGACCTGGCCCTGCTGGCCGGCGGCGGGGCCGTCAAGGCTGCCGAAACCGCCTGTTCCGGGAAACCGGGCTTCGGCCTGATCATAGACATCGATCTGCATTTCGGGGACGGAACCAACGGCTTTTACCGGCACGACCCGGACATCACCTATCATCATCTGGAGTCGAAGGTCTTGTGCTGAGATAGATATCGTAGCGCATCCCCCTGCCCCGGATCTGATGCGACGGGCGGGCCTTCCCGGACATCAGCACCGGGGCCTTTTCCGGACGCTTGAGGACCACTCTCGATTTTGCCACGCGCAGGGCCGGGTTGAGGAGCGCTTCGGACTCATCGCGGGTGTCGGCGAGCAGGGTTCGGAGGAGACGCATGGATTTTTTCTCGGCTGTTTTTCTCCTCCCATGCCCAGGAAACATCGGATCCAGATAGACCGTATCCGGCCGTGGCAGCAGGCCTGAAGGAGCGCAGCCTGCAGAGTACTTCTCCTGCGGGGTCAATGCAGAAAGAACCTCCCGGGCCTCAGCATGGCAGAGCCGCATCCGGCGAGCGGCAGCCGGCCGGTGAATGCCCGCCCTGGCCACCCCGTCCCGCAAAAGAGCATACAGCAGAGGATTACGCTCAACAGCAATCACGGCGCAGCCCAAGGCGGCCAGAATCCAGGCATCCCGCCCCAGTCCGGCTGTGCAGTCGAGAATGACGGTTCCGGAACAAGATCTTTTTCTCGCAAGAACCGCCTTGAGCAGAGGCTGCCGCCGGCTGCCGCCGGCTTGCGAAGCAATATCCAGCCGGCCCCAATCCAGCTGCAGTGTATGGTCTCCAGGCCTATCCCCCTTGAGAGAAATCG
Organism: Desulfohalobiaceae bacterium S24; assembly: GCA_011389765.1. GTDB lineage: Bacteria > Desulfobacterota > Desulfovibrionia > Desulfovibrionales > Desulfothermaceae > JAABTT01. The sequence goes on from JAABTT010000004.1 coordinate 1,526, forward strand.
AAAGCATGTCCCGGCAAACATCAAGAACTCCGGAGGCTTCTCGGGAGTCGGCCTCCAGCGGCAGGCACAGTTCTTCCGCCAGTGCCCGGGCTCGCTTTTGAGCGTTGTTTTTACCTGTTGCACCCCTGACCTTATATATGCTATATACAGGCATCATTCATCAGCAAAGACAGTTTTCTGGCCCATCAGAGGAGTCCTCTCATGAAATACACAACACTGCTATCCATATTCCTGCTCAGCCTCTTCTTTCTCATGGGTATTCCGGCTCAGGCCGAGACCGTGTATGTCACCGACTCCATCACCATCACCATGCGAAACGGTCCCAGCACCAAGAACAAGATCCTGAAAATGATCTCATCAGGGACGCGTCTCGAAATCATTGACCAGGCCTCCGGCTGGCTGAAAGTAGCCGCTGAAGACGGGACCACCGGATGGGTCATCAAAAATTACACCATGGAGCAGGCGCCCAAAGATCTCCGCATACAGGAGCTCGAGGCGGAGCGCAATGAGCTGAAAGCCCAGAATAATGCTTATCAAAGCGAACTGGCCCAACTGAAAAAAGAAATCAAAGCCTTCAAGGAGACCGCGGCAAATTCCGACACCCGGCTTTCCAGTCTGAAAAAAAGGGTTGCCTTCCTGCAGAACGAGGTTCAGCAGGCCCGAAAGAATGATCAGCGCAAGTGGTTTCTGTATGGAGCCGGGGTGGTCGGCGGGTCTGCTCTCATCGGTTTTGTGTTCGGCCGCATCCGTCGCAAGAAACCAAGCAGGCTCCATTTTTAAGTCAGCCCTGCCTCTGGCAGGCCTGACTTATATCTTTTTGATATTTATTAAAATAAACTTAAGCGAGGCCTCTGCGGATGTGGACGCATTGCTTTCCCAATCAGGAGTGCGCGAGCTTCTTCTCCAGTTTGGCCCAGGAATCCCGCAAGGTCACCGTCCGGTTCAGAATGAGTTTGTCCGGGCTTGAGTCATAATCCAGGCAAAAATATCCTTTTCGCTCCAGCTGGATGCGGGATCCAGCCTCAAATGCGGCCAATTCCGCCTCCACCGGGCAATCCCTCAGAACCTCCAAAGAATTCTCGTTCAAATATTCCTTGAAATCCGACCTTTTTTTTGCATCCGCTGTGGGATCGGCTGTGACAAACAAACGGTCATACAAGCGCACTTCGGCCCGGCGGCAATGGTCTGCCGAGACCCAGTGCAGAGTCCCTTTGACCTTTCGGCCGTCCGGGGACGACCCGCCCCGGGTCTTTGGATCATATCGGCAATATACTTCCAGGACTTTTCCGGTCCCCTGTTCAGTGACCATTCCCACACAGGTGATATAATACGCGTAGCGCAGCCGGACTTCCCGGCCCGGGGCCAGCCGGAAATACTTCCGGGGCGGATCGGTGCGGAAGTCCTCCTTTTCAATATAGATCTCCCGGGAAAACAGGACCTCGCGGACTCCCATCTCCGGATCTTCCGGATTGTTGACGGCCTCCAGGGATTCTTCATCTGCTTTGGGATAATTCACGATCACGACCCTCAAGGGATCCAAAACCCCCATGACCCTCGGGGAATGCCTGTTCAGATCCTCTCTGGCCGCATGCTCCAGCATGGACATGTCCACCAGACTAAAACTCTTGCCCACGCCGATACGTTCACAGAAATTTCGGATGGAGGCCGGCGAAAACCCGCGTCGCCGCAAACCGCAAATGGTCGGCAGGCGGGGATCGTCCCAACCCTGGACATAGCCCTCCTGCACCAGCTGAATGAGCTTGCGTTTGCTCAACACGGTGTAGCCGAGATTCATTCTGGCGAATTCATACTGCCGCGGGCGGCTGGGTACCGGGAGTTCATCCAGAAACCAGTCATACAGCGGGCGATGGTCTTCAAATTCAAGAGAACACAGGGAATGGGTCACCCCTTCCAGGGCGTCGGAGAGACCGTGGGCAAAATCATAGGTCGGATAGACATGCCAGGCATTGCCGGTGCGGTGATGTTCGGCATGCAAAATCCTGTAAATAACCGGATCACGCATGTTGAGATTGGGATGGGTCATATCGATCTTGGCCCTGAGCACATGGCTTCCTTCGGGAAATTCACCCCGGCGCATCCCTGCAAACAGATCGCGATTTTCCTGGATTGAACGCCGGCGATACGGACTCTCCCGACCCGGCTCCTTGAGTGTGCCCCGAAACTCGCGGATCTCTTCCTGAGAAAGACTGCAGACATAGGCCTTGCCTGCATCGATCAAGCATACGGCAAAATCGTGCAGTTCCTGAAAATAGTCGGAGGCATAATACAGGCGCTCCCCCCAGTCGAAACCGAGCCATTGAACATCTTCCTGGATGGAAGCCACATATTCCGCCTCTTCCTTGATGGGATTGGTATCGTCAAAGCGCAAATTGCAATGTCCGCCATAATCCAGGGCCAGTCCGAAGTTGAGGCAGATGGACTTGGCGTGGCCGATATGCAGATACCCGTTGGGTTCCGGAGGAAACCTGGTGATCACCGTGGAGTGCTTCCCCTGGGTCAAATCCTGATCAATAATGGTCCGGATAAAATTGGATACTGCTTTGTCCTTGTGATTGTCCGTCATGCTTGATTCCTTAAAAAATCCGGTATGCTTTTTTTAAAATCTTCCACTGTGATCCCGCGGCCGGCAGCGAGTTGCGGAATATTAACCTCGGCGTCGGAGGCCCGGAGATAGAGAGGCGGCGACGGTTTTTGTGAATACGAGGCCTGTCGAGCGGTCTTTAGCAATACTGCCGGAGAGGGATGGTTCAGGCGGCTCTCCAGGAGGCGAACCTCAGGCAGATTCCGGCGCCAGAAGTCTTCCTGCGAATGCACCCCGCTCCCGAGGAGGACCAGGGCTTGCTGCCGGCTGCCAAGCACTTCCAGAGCAGCATCGAGAGAACAGACGGCAATTTCCGACAGCCTGGAGCCGGCGGCGCTGAATCCCTGTACATAGACCAGACCTTTCCGGGCATAGGTGCAAACCCATATTTCCGAGGAACAGGATGCCGCCCCGGCCGCGATTAGCGGCAGGTAGTCCAGTCCGGCCACCGGGATGTCCGCCCCTTTGGCCAGGCCCGTGCACAAAGCTATGGACACCCTGAGTCCGGTGAAGGTTCCAGGCCCGCGAACATAGGCCAGGCCGTCCAGATCCCGTGGGCTGATCCCGGTCCGGCGGAAACAGGACTCCATCGCTTGCGGCAGGATCTGCATGGTTCTGCCGCTCCCGGCTGTCTCCCTGGCGAAAACAATTTCCGCGTTACGACCCAGGACCAGCTGCACCCGGTCTTCAGCAGCATTGCAGACCAGCAACAGCTGCTTATTGGACGCTGATGAGTCGATAGATATCATTGTACACCGCCAGGGCCATCAGAAGAATCAAAAGACTGAGCCCGATACGGGTGGCGACTGACTGCCACTTGGGATCAAGGGGTTTTCTGAAGATGATCTCAAGCCCGAAAAACAAAAGATGCCCTCCATCCAGAACCGGGATCGGCAACAGGTTCAAAAGGGCCAGGTTGATGCTGATCAAGGCCGCCAGGGACAAAACGTCTATCAAACCTTGCTGGGCCTGCTGACTGACCAGTTGGGCGATCATGATCGGCCCGCCGATGGATTCGATGGGAACAACCCGCTCGATCATCTTGATGATCCCGGTCCAGGTCAAAGAGAAAAGCTTCCAGGTCTGCGCGACGCCCCCCCAAGCCGATTCAAACAGTCCCATGGAGCGTTCGACCCAGTCATCCGCGGCAACGATGCCGATGCGGGGCACCGTGATGGTTTCGCCAAATATATTGGTGGACTTTTCAATTTCCGGCCGGATGCTGAAAGTGTGGAGTGTGTCCTCCCGTACCACCTCGAAGCGAAGCGTCTGACCCTGGTTTTTTTGAATCCTTGCGGCCAGGTCGCTCCAGTATTCGATTTTTTGACCGTTGATTTTCAAAACCCGATCACCCGCCTGAACACCGGCCTCCTGGGCCGGTGAATCCGGCACGACTTCACCGATCGTCGGCATGAGGACCTGCTGACCGGCAAACAGAAAGATCAAAAAATATATTGCCCAGGCCAGAAGGAGGTTAAACACAGGACCGGCGGCCACCACCAGCATCCTCTGCCAGGGAGGACGCAAACTGAAGCTGTCCGACCTGGAAAAACCCTCGGGCAGCTCAGCATCAGGTGACTCTCCAACCATTTGCACATAGCCGCCTAAAGGGACCGCTGATAAAAGGTAGTCGGTCTTCCCCAGGGTAAAGCCCGTCAAACTGGGACCAAAACCCAGGGAAAAAGTTTTGACCCCGATCCGGAAGGCCTTGGCCACAAGAAAATGGCCCAGTTCGTGAAAAAAAATGAGCCCCCCTAAGACCAGGGCTATGGCAATAATACTCATGGACATAGCGTTCACATTGAAAAGTACAGATTAAACAGTGATAGAACCGAAGCAAAACACAGACGCAGTTCACTCTCCGCCCATCAGGCAAAAACCCCTGCAGCCTTTTGAGGATCAAGCCTGGCCCGGGTTTCCCGGTCCAAGGCCAGGATATCCTCAAGACTCTCCACCGGGACCGGCTGATGGGCGTCCAGACTTCCGGCGTTCATGGCTGCGATATCCTGAAAACCGATTTTTTTCTCTAGAAAAAGCGCAACAGCCACTTCATTCGCGGCATTGAGCACAACCGGGTAGCTCGGACCCGCCTGCAGGGCCTCCTGAGCCAGACGCAAACAGGGAAACTCCTCATCCTGAGGCGCAAAAAAACTCAAGCTCCCGTGTTCAATGAAGTCCAGAGGCTTGAGACCGAGAGACAGTCTCCGGGGATAGCTCAGGCAGAAGGCGATGGGGATGCGCATATCCGGAATCCCCATATGGGCCAGGATGGAGCCGTCCTGGTACTCGACCATGGAATGGATCAGGCTCTCGGGATGGATGATGACCTGAATCCGATCAAGGCCAAGCCCGAAAAGATAATGGGCCTCGATCAATTCCAGGCCCTTGTTCATAAGGGTCGAGGAATCAATACTAATCTTGGCGCCCATGGACCAACTGGGATGATTCAAAGCCTGTTCCAGGGTCACCCTGCGGAGAAAGTCCTTGTCTTTTCCCCGAAAAGGACCTCCGGATGCCGTAAGGATCAGCTTGCTCGCCTCGCTGCCCTCATGACCGGCCAAACACTGAAACATGGCATTATGTTCGGAATCAACCGGCAGGATCGCAGCTTCCGAGGCCGCACACATTTTTTTAATCAAAGGACCGGCCAGGACCAGGGACTCTTTATTGGCCAAAGCCACAATCTTGCCGCTTTGCACCGCCTTGAGCGTCGGGGCCAAACCCGCCGCGCCAAGCTGGGCTGAGACCACGATATCCGCCTCTGCAAGAGAGGCCAGATATTGGTAGCCTGAGACGCCGCTGACTATTTCCGGTCGATAGTCCCTCGGCAGCAGGGCTTTGCATTCCGCAATCAGATCTTCTGATTTGACCCCGATGACGCGCGGCCTCCAGGTTGCGGCCTGGGAGGCCAAAACCTTCAGATTCCGGGCCCCGGCCAAACCGACAAGGGCAAAATCCTCAGGATGCCCGGAAACTACCCGGAGGACGTTTTGTCCTATGGACCCGGTACTTCCCAGCACGGACAGCTTTCTCTGCCCGACGGCCAAATCTCGGGCCTTATTCAAAGAAGAAATGTAGGAAAACACGACTATAGAATTGCAGATTTAATATTGAAGATATAGCATTGCTGAATATAAGAAAATCAAAGCAATAAAGCGCTTTCTCCTGCAGCATCCACAAATAATAACGGAAACGCGCGACTGTTTTTTCTCATGTTAAAAAAGCGGAATCAGACTGCGGATTCCCATATACACCGGCAGAACCAGCAGCAGGCTGTCGATCCTGTCCAACAAACCGCCATGGCCGGGAAGAAGTTTTCCTGAATCCTTGACTCCGAGCTGTCTTTTGAGTCCGGACTCAAAAAAATCGCCGAACTGGGAGGCGATGTTTAAGACAACAGGGACCCACAACCAGTGATACCAGGGACCCTGGCCCCAAATAGCGCCCAACAGCAGGCCGAACAACAGTGATGCACCGAAGCCGCCGAAGGCCCCGGCCCAGGTTTTATTCGGGCTGACTGCAGGCCAGATCTTTTTCCTGCCAAAAGAACGGCCGCAGTAATAAGCCCCGGAGTCGGAGAGAAAAGCCACGCCCAAAACCAGTATAATTTCAACCCGCTGCCAAAAAGGAACCCAGTGCAAGACGAGGGGGAGGTACATCCATCCGGCAATCAGGACCTGCACGAGCCCGAATGAATCTTCCCGGGTGCGGCTCCGACCGAATAAAAGCAGCAGGTTGGCGGCCCAGAACCCTGCGACAAGAAAAACAAGCGGACTCGTTCCCAAAGCGGGACTGAAGACGATCAGCACGCCGGGCAGGAGCCCTCCGGCCTTTAGCAGCATCCTGCGCCCCGGCCAGAAAAGGGAATAGAACTCCCACAGCCCAAGAAGGCTCACACCGGCCACTGTCAGGGTCCAGAGGACGCGCGAACCCCAAACGAGCAGCAGCAGCAGAAGCAAAAGCAGAACAAGACCGGTGATGAGTCGCTGTTGATGAGTTGTCATATAGAATTGAAGAGCGAACAGTGAAGATTGCTGAATATAAAAAAAAATCAAAAAATTAGAACGACCCTACCCCAAAAACATTTCCTTAAAGGCTGGTATATTCACTCTCCAGTTCTCCCTGCAGCAATATTCAATCTTCTATCTTCAATATTCAATGCCTAAAGTCCTCCAAATCTCCGCTGCCGATGCTGAAAGTCTTCAAAGGCCCGATCCAGCTCGGCTTCATCAAAATCCGGCCAGAGGACGGGGGTAAAATAGAACTCTGCATAGGCAGCCTGAAAGACAAGATAGTTGCTCAGTCTCTGCTCGCCGCTGGTTCTGACGATCAAATCCGGATCGGGCTGAGCGCCAGTGTACAGCGCACTTCTGAACAGCTGCTCATCTACTTTCTCCGGGTCTGCCCCCTGCTGGAGCAGCGACCTGCAGGCCCGGAGAATCTCATCCCGACCGGAATAATTCAAGGCCATATTCAAAACCATTTCCCGACCGGCGCTGCTTTTGCTGCAGGCGTGCCTGAGCGCCTGTCTGACTGGAAAGGGAAGTTCCTGCGGGTCTCCCAATATATTGAGTCGTATGGAATTCTCGATCAAGGCATTGAGTTCCTGCCGCAGAAACTTAAGCAAGAGATCGAATAAAAAATTAACCTCGTGTTTGGGACGGGACCAATTTTCCCTGGAAAAGGCATACAGAGTCAAATACTCAAGTCCGCGCTTCCGGCAGGCGGTAACGATATTTTTGACTGCATCCGCACCTGCCTTATGCCCGGCGCTCCGTGACAGACCTTTTTTTTCGGCCCAGCGACCGTTTCCGTCCATTATGATCGCCAAGTGCCTGATTTTATGAGACATGCTGTGTCCAATATAAAAAATTGCCTGTTCGGGCAAAATAAATGCCGGCCCAAGCAGAAGCCTGGTGCAGCAAAAAAAGAAAACTTACAGCTCCATGATTTCTTTTTCCTTTTCAGCCAGCAGAGCGTCTGCTTTCATTACATAGGCATCGGTAAGTTCCTGGGTTTTTTCCTGTCCCTTGTGCAAATCATCTTCGGTGGCGGCTTTGTCATTCTTCATTTTTTTTAAGGTTTCATTGGCTTCTCGCCGGGCATTTCTGATCACGATTTTAGCATCTTCGGTATTTTTTTTGGCAATCTTGACCAAATCCTTGCGCCGGTCCTCGGTCAGGGCGGGGATATTGATGCGAATGACTTTACCGTCATTGACCGGATTGAGGCCAAGATCGGATTTCATTATGGCCTTTTCAACATCACCGAAGCTGTTCCGATCCCAGGGTTGGATGGCAATCGTCCTGCTGTCGGGTATCGAGATTGAAGCGAGCTGATTCAGGGGCGTCGGGGTATTGTAGTACTGGACAACAACATCATCCACCAGGGAGGTTGAGGCCCTACCCGTTCTGAGTTTGCTGAAATTTTTCTCCAGGCTCTTAATCGCCTTGTCCATATTCTGTTCACAGCTCTTAAAAACATCTTCCATGATTAGCCTCCTTTGACCAGCGTTCCAATGCTCTCTCCACATACCGCCTTTTTAATATTTCCGGCTTTGATAAGATCAAACACAATCACCGGCAGCTCATTATCCATGCACAGGGAGATGGCCGCTGAATCCATAACTTTCAAACCTTTCTGCAGGACATCCAAATATGTTAGCCGATGAATTTTTTCTGCATCGACAAATTTCTCCGGATCCCGGTCATAGACCCCGTCCACCCGAGTAGCCTTGAGCAGGGCCTCGGCCTTCAGTTCCATAGCCCGCAAAGCCGCGGCGGTGTCCGTTGTGAAATAGGGATTCCCGGTGCCGGCCGCGCAAATGACCACCCGCCCTTTTTCCAGATGTCTGATGGCTCGGCGGCGAATATAGGGCTCGGCCACTTCCTGCATGGTAATGGCACTCATGACCCTCGTGGTCATTCCTTGTTTTTCAAGACTGTCTTGCAGGGCCAGACCATTCATGACCGTGGCCAGCATCCCCATATAATCGGCTGACGATCGGTCCATTCCTTTGGCCGACGCCGAAAGACCACGAAAAATATTGCCGCCTCCGATAACCAGGGCGACTTCCACTCCCAAATTGACCGCCTCGGCAACATCCCGGCTGATCGCATCGATGGTGGTCGGCTCAATGCCGTACTTCCCCTCTCCCGCCAAGGCCTCGCCACTGATCTTCAACATTACTCTGCGATAGTGAACTTTTGCCATGTGCTCCTCTGTGCTCCCGGAATCTGAAGGCGCCTTTATCCACAAAAATGGATTTCACATTCAAAGTCTTTGCCGGCCTGTTCTAAAAAAAAAACGGGCCTTTCGGCCCGTTCAGCGTTCACTCTGTTGCTTCCCCAACCTGCATTCGAACGAAACGCCTGACCTTTATTTTCTCTCCCAGCACCGCGATCAGTTCATTCATTAAATCCTGAATGGTCAGAGAATCATCTTTGATAAAAGGCTGTTCCATGAGGCAGACTTCTTTATAGTATTTCTTGAGTCGGCCTTCAACTATTTTTTCGACGACCTGGTCCGGCTTGCCTTCTTCTCTGGCCTGGTTGGCATAAATTGTTTTTTCCTGTTCCACCAGATTTTCGGGTAAATCCTCAGGCTGAACACAAACAGGGCTCGCTGCTGCGATCTGCATGGAAATATTTTTGGCGAACTCTTGAAATTTATCACTCTTGGCAACAAAGTCGGTTTCACAATTGAGTTCCACCAAAACGCCAATCTTGCCGTTCATATGGATATAGGAACCGATCATGCCCTCGGAAGCTTCTCGTCCGGTCCTTTTTTCGGCTTTGGCAAGTCCCTTTTCCCTGAGCCAGTTCATGGCTTTTTTTGAATCGCCTGCGGCTGACTGCAGGGCCTTTTTGCAGTCCATCATGCCGGCGCCGGTCTTCTCCCGCAACTCTTTCACTTGCTTGGCTGTGATTTCCATTATTTTTCCTCCGCATTTGCTTCGTGTATTGCCTCTGCTGCATCTGCTGCTTCTGCTTCTTCTACTGCCCGGGATTCGGCTGCACTGTCTGCGGCAGGCACCGAGTCCGGCTCCGGAACTGCTTCAGGCTCTTGCGGATCGGCCTGACTTGGAGACGGCTCCTGAAAATGCTCTTCAGAGATTTCGTCCTGCCGGGCTTGCCCTTCAAGGCAGGCATCTGCAATCTTTGCAGCAAAAAGTTTGATCGCCCGGATGGCGTCGTCATTTCCCGGCACGACGTAGTCCACCAGGTCAGGATCGCAATTGGTGTCCGTCACTGCAACAATGGGAATCCCGAGGCGGCGGAACTCCTGCACGGCGATATCTTCCCGTCTTGGATCCACACAAAAACCGGCCTGGGGGTATCCTTCCATATTCTTGATCCCGCCCAAAGCAGCCTGCAATTTTACAAGCTCACGCTGCATGCCGACAATTTCTTTTTTCGGGAAGCGATTGATGCTCCCGTCTTCAAACATTTCTTCCAGCTTTTTCAAACGATCGATCCTGCCTTTGATCGTTCGAAAATTGGTCAGGGTCCCCCCCATCCAGCGCTGCGTCACATGGAACATACCGCAGCGCTCGGCTTCCTCCTGGATGATGTCGCGAGCTTGACGCTTGGTGCCCACAAAGAGCACCTTCCCTTTCTTGGCCACCACATCCTGAATAAATTCATAGGCAGCATTGAACAGCGGGATGGTCTGCTGCAGGTCGATAATATGGATTCCTTTCCTGGCCCCGAAAATGTAGGGCCGCATTTTAGGATTCCAGCGCCTGGTTTGATGTCCAAAATGGACACCGGTCTCCAACATTTCTTTCATGCTGATGTAGGACATACACACTCCTTTGGTTTTTCCCCTCCATTCCGGCCAAGGCCTCAACCCCCTCACTCACTAGCCTCTTGTGCAAATGAGTGAGGGGGAACCACGGCCCGCTCCGAAATGTGCGGTCTTGTTAAATGAAAGTCGAAAAATATATATCAAAAACAAACAACTGACAAGGATAATTTATCGGCCGCCAAAACTCCGGAGACCTCCTCACAGGCCTTCTGTTTGAGCCTCCGTAAAAATCAATATTTAAAGCGAACCAGTCTGCCTGATTCGCTTCAAATATTGATGACCAGAGGAATAATCACGGGGTCCCTGCCGATGGACTTCCGAAAATAGCGCCGCAAAGCCGATTTCATCCGATCACGCAGCTTCTTCCAGGCCCCTGCCGGTATTTTCTCGTAAACATCCAGCACAATGGATTCGGCCTCTTCCAGGATGTGGGGATAGAGCTGTTCAAAGACAAAGCCCTTTGACTCCAGGCGGGGACCGAGAATAATCGTTCCGCTTTCCGTATCCACCACCAAAAGCACAACCACTATGCCTTCGTCAGCTAAAAGCTGCCGCTCCTTAAGTATTGTTTTGCCGACATCGCCAACGCCTTTCCCATCCACAAGAACCGACTCGGCAAAAAAATCCTCCTCATACCGCAAGCCCTGTTCAAGAAGCGTGAGAGGCTGGCCGTCCTCCAGCACAATGGCCCTTTCCGGAGTCACCCCGCATTCCCGGGCCAGATGGACATGCTTGAGCAAATGCCGATATTCCCCGTGCACCGGGATGAAGTATTTCGGCCGGACCGTATCCAGCATATACTTCAATTCTGCACGGTGGGCATGTCCGGAAGCATGCACAGCCTGTACTTTTTCATACAGGACCTCTGCGCCGCGCTTGTAGAGGTTGTTGATGACTTTATTGATGGCCTTGGTGTTGCCGGGGATAAATCTGGAGGACATGACCACCGTATCCCCCTCGTGGACCCGCAATTGCCGGTGAAAGCCTTCTGCCAAACGAGTCATGGCGGACATGGGCTCTCCCTGGGAACCGGTCACCAGCAGCACAATTTGATTGTCCGGCATGGTTCCCAGATCTTCCAGGGAGCAAAGATTGGCTTCATCCACCTCCAGATATCCCAATTCCCTCGCGACTTCGATATTCTTGGCCAGGCTTCTGCCGCTGACGGCAAGCTTGCGCCCAAACTGTGTGGTGAGATCATAGATCTCCTGAATCCGCTGGATATGACTCGCAAACAGGGTCAACAAAATCCGGCCCTGGGCTTTGAGAAAGATGTCCTTCAAGGTGGCCTTGACTTCTTTTTCCGTCAGGGCATACCCTTCCCGTTCGATATTGGTGGAGTCGGAAAACAGCAATTGGACCCCGGAGCGTGAAAAATCGGCAAAAGCCTCCATATCCGTGGTATGACCGCCCAACGGATTGCGGTCGATCTTGAAGTCTCCGGAATGGACAATCTTGCCCACCGGGGTTTCAATCCCCAGGCCGTAGCCATTGATAATGGAATGGCAGACCGAGAAAAAATGAAAGGTCATGTCCCCAATCTTGACCTGTTCTCTCGGCTTCACTGGATTTGGCTGATACTTCTCCAGCAGCCCGTGTTCCCTGAGCTTGTTTTCCACCAGAGACAGGGTGAATTGTGAACTGTAAACCGGTGGCACCCGATCCAGCTCCGGAAGCAGCCAGGGCAGAGCTCCGATATGATCCTCATGCCCGTGCGTGAGCACGATGCCGCGAAGCTTGTCCTTCTTCTGATGCACATATTCCAGCCTCGGGATGACCACATCGACGCCGAAGTGAAAATCGTCGGGGAACATCAGTCCGCAGTCAATAAGGACCAGGGTCTCTTCTGTCTCCAAAAGCAGGCAGTTCTGCCCGATTTCCCCCAAACCGCCCAAGGGGGAGATTGTCAATCGTTTTTCTTGGTTCATACCTTCGTCTCCGTTAATAAATCCTGCATAACTGCCCGGATATCTTTTTTTAATTGTGTTCTCTGTTTCACAGTGTAGTCATCCCTGACCCGGATCGGGGCAGCCGCCCGAACCCTGACTCTGCCGGGACAAATCATCAGGCTGCCTCGTTGAAGGACCTTCCCGGTCCCTTGAACAATGATCGGGACAAGCGGCTGCTCCGTTTTCAAAGCCAGAACAAAAGCCCCGATATGAAAATCCTGCAACTGCCCACTGCTGAGATTTCTCGTGCCTTCTGGAAAGATAAGGATCGAATCGCCCTGTTTGATCCGCTCAGCCACTTCCTGAATATCCCGCATCCCTTTCCGGTTGTTGTCCCTATTAATGGCCAAATGACCAACCCGCCTTATGGTTCTGCCGAAAAGCGGTATGGAGAACAAAGACTCCTTGGCCACAAACCTGGGACGAAAAGGCGCCAGAACGCTCAAAAAAACCGGAATGTCCAGCCAGCTCTGATGGTTTCCGACAAAGAGATAGTGTGTGTCCTGCTTTAACTCCAGTCCCTGGGTCTCCAGCTGAATCCCCGCGGCAAAAACCACCCCCTTAGCCCAAAACAGCTCCACATCGCGCATCAATCTGCCGGTGCCGGGCAGCACAGCGAGAAGACCGACGCACACAATGATGAGCAGGGTAAACAGCAGGAAAAACGGTATAAAAAACAGAGTAGTGAAAACAGCGCGAAACATGCTTGCCTTTATTCAGTCAGAGAAAGAAAAAGTTGCTCCTGCAACAGGATTCTACAACGCTCCCCTTCGGATTTTCAAGCAACTAGAAAATTTCACATTTTGGCCCATCGCCTACACGCGCAAAAGCCGCCCGAAGGCGGCTTTTGCAGCAGTCCTGGGAGCTAAAGACTTCAAGACCCGCTTTTTCCCACACGCTAGCCCCCTCTGAAGCGCCGGCAGGAAAATTATTTCTCTTCTTCCGCCTGTGCCTCTTCCAGGACTTTTTCCTGGATATTGGAGGGGCATTCCTCATAATGGTCAAAGGCCATGGTGAAAATGCCCTGTCCACCGGTCATGGCTCTGAGATCCGGGGCGTAGCGCAGGACTTCGGCCACGGGAACCTGAGCATTGATTTCGGTAATACCCTGATTCGACTCATAACCCAGGACCTTCCCCCTCCGGCTGGAGAGATCCCCGATAATATCCCCCATAAACTCGTCGGGGACGAAAATCTGCATCTTCATCACCGGCTCCAGGAGAGAGATGCCCGCTTTTTCCGTCGCCTTTTTAAAGGCCATGGAACCGGCGATTTTAAAGGCCATTTCCGAGGAATCCACACTGTGATAAGATCCGTCAAAAAGGGAGACCTTAAAATCAACCACCGGAAACCCGGCCAGGACACCCTTGCCGGCCGCTTCGCGAATCCCCTGATCAACAGCCGGGATAAATGTCTTGGGGATCACCCCGCCCACGATATTATTTTGAAATTCATAACCCTCACCGCGGGCATTAGGTTCTATTTTGATCCAGCAGTCACCGAATTGCCCCCGGCCGCCGGTCTGCTTTTTATACCGGCCCTGGACCTCAGCCGTCCCCTTGACCGCTTCCCTGTAGGCGACTCGAGGGGTCTTGAGCTGGACTTCAACTTTGTTCCGCCGCCGGACTTTTTCCACGGCGGTTTCAATATGCAGCTGTCCCATCCCGGAAAGCAGGATGTCCTTGGTCTCATCATTGTGCTCCAGCTTCAGGCTTGTGTCCTCCTCCAGGAGCTTCTGAATCGCGGTGACCATCTTGTCTTCGTCATCTTTGTTCGCACCTTTCAAGGAAAATGCAATGGCCTGCGGGGCCAGTTCCGGCAATGCCAGAACAAAGGAATCCTTTTCTGCGCACAGGGTGTTTCCAGTGGAGGTGTTTTTCATTTTAGCCACGGCCACGATAGCTCCGGGACCGACTTCTTCCTTGCAGGGCTCCTGTTTTTTGCCGGTCACCCACTGCAATTGGCCCATCTTCTCCTTGCTCTGCTTGCGGGGATTCTGAACCACCATATCCGAAACCAGAGAGCCGGACAGCACCCGGAGCATGCTCAACTGTCCCCCAAAGGGCGTGGTCGTAGTCTTGAAAACAAAACAGGACATAGGCGCATCCGGGGCAGAAGGCCGTTCGCTTCCATCTTCGGCAACCCAGGGACTGCGGTCGAGGGGTGAAGGCAGGAAATTCTGAACAATGGATAAAATCTGGCGCCCCCCTTTATTGGCCGCAGCTGCTGCAGCACAGACCGGGACCACTTCTCCGGAAAGAATCCCCTTGCGCAAGCCTTGCTGGATTTCTGCCGGCGTCAGCTCACCTTCCTCCAGGTATTTCTCCATGAGGGCTTCATCGCTTTCAGCAATATTTTCAATCGTAGTTTCAAAGAGTTCTGCCACTTTTTCCGTGAGGCCCTCAGGGACAGGACCGGATTCCACGCTGCCGTCTTCTTTGAATAACAAGGCCGTATTCTCCAGGATATCCACGAGTCCGCTGAAATCGGCCTCCGAACCGATGGGAAGGTAGAGCAAAACCGGCTTTGCCCCGAGAACATCGGTCAGGCCTTTGAAGCATTGATCAAAGTCAGCCCGTTCCCGGTCCATCTTGTTCACCACCACCACGGTGGGCAGTCCGAATTTTTGGATATCCTTCCACATCTTTTTATCCTGAGGCTTGACGCCGCCCACCGCATCCAGGACATAGACCGCTCCGTCAACCGCCTTGAGCTGAAAAGGCATCTCTCCCAAAAAATCAGGATCACCCGGATTGTCAACAAGAAAATGTTTACTCTTTTCCCAGATATAGGTCGCATAAGCCGGCTGAATGCTGCCGCCCTTTTTGGTTTCCTCCGGCTCATAATCCAGCAGCGTGTTCCCGCTTTCTATGGAGCCCAAGCGATTGGTGGCACCGGCGGTATAGAGAATCATCTCAGACAGTGTTGTTTTGCCGGTCCCGCTGCTTCCGGCCAGAGCATACGTTCGTTGAGCTTCGAGGTTATCCTGCATGGCAACGCTCCTGTAAAAAATTGAAGATTGAATCCATTGAGCAGTCAGGTCTGGCGAATAAAAAATTAAACTGACTGAATAGCATATCGCCGCATGAGATGCAACTGGAAATGCTGCAGGGGGGCCGCTTGCCGGTATAAAATAAAAGCAATTGATATAATGAGACAAATCTCTTTAAGCTCCTGGATTGCACTTCTTTTCATCTCAAGGTAATCTCTTGCCTCGTGGCCGGATGCGGCTGAGCCGCAGCAATGCAGTGCATATTGTGGATGTCCGAGGGGAAATATGTCTATCATTATGGGAACGGCGGGGCACATCGATCATGGCAAAACCTCACTGGTCAAGGCCCTGAGCGGTATAGACTGTGATCGGCTTAAAGATGAAAAAAAACGGGGCATCACCATTGAACTCGGCTTTGCCTATCTGGACCTGCTGTCCGGAGAACGGCTGGGGATCATAGATGTTCCCGGGCATGAAAAATTTGTCAAAAACATGGTGGCCGGGGCCGCCGGAATTGATTTTGTCCTGCTCACGGTGGCGGCGGATGAAGGCATCATGCCCCAAACCCGGGAACACGTTGAAATTTGTTCGCTTCTGGGCATTCAGGAAGGCCTGGTGGCCATTACCAAAACCGATATGGTGGATCCGGATCTCTTGGAGCTGGCAGTGGAGGAAGTCCAGGAATTCACAGCCGGCACCTTTCTGGAGGCAGCCGACATCTTCCCGGTTTCGGCCCACTCAGGCGAAGGAATTCCTGAACTCTTGAAGGCGATCGATGCGAAAGCCGCAGGTTTACGCTCCACCCACGAATCCGATCTGTTCCGGCTCCCTGTGGACAGGGCTTTCAGCATGCGCGGCTACGGGACGGTCATCACCGGAACCTTGGTCTCCGGCGAAATCAAGACCGGAGAAACGGTCCAGATCTATCCCGGGGAGCGAAAAAGCAAGGTCCGGGGTCTCCAGGTGCACAGTCAAAGCGTGGAGACAGCCCTCACCGGGCAACGGACCGCCATGAATCTCAGCGGTCTGGAAGTTGGAGATCTGGAAAGGGGCATGTGCCTTGCCCGTCCGGGTAGCCTGTTCCCATGGCAGGTCTGGGACGTGGAGCTGACCTCCCTGCCTACGGCGCCCAGGGCTTTGAAACACCGGAAAGAGATCCATCTCCACCATGGATCCAAAGAAATTCTGGCCCGGGTCTATCTTCTGGACCGCGATCAACTGGAGCCAGGTGAAACCTGCCCGGCCCAGATCCGTTTTTCCCTGCCGATGGTCGGCTGCTACGGAGATCGTTTTGTCATTCGGTCCTATTCCCCGCTGCGGACCGTGGCCGGCGGGGTTCTGCTCAACCCTATCGGCCGCAAAATCAAGCGATTCTCCGAGAAGGTGCAGCTCGTCAACGGGCTGAAAACCGAAGATCTGACTGAGATCATCCACTCACAATTGGAACTCGCCGGCATCCAGGGACTGGACATAGCCCGCCTGCAAGTCGTGACAGGCCGCTCGGTCAAAAAAATCCTCAAGGCGCTGCAGGAGCTTGGCTCCGCCCAAAAGACCTTTATCTTCGACCGGGAAGAACAGCGCTACATCAACGGCTCCCTGGTGCAGGAACTGACCTTGAGCCTTCTCGAACATATCCGGAACTATCATCGAAACAATCCCATGAAAGCCGGGATCGCCAAGGGAATGCTCTACTCCGGATGGGGCAAGAAGATTCCCCCCAAGCTCATTCATTTCCTGCTGGAGAAAAGCTTGAAAAACAGTGAACTGGCTTCGGAAAACGACCTCCTTCGCCTGCCGGAACATACCATATCCATGGCCAAGGATCAGACTGAACTCAAGGAAGAACTTTGGAAGACCTACGATCAGGCCGGCCTTGAACCTCCCAATCTGAAGGATGTCCTTAAATCCCTCAAGACCGACAAAAAACAAACCCTTCCCGTCCTGGAATTGCTGATCAATGAAGGCAAAATCATCAGGCTGAATGACAATCTGTACTTCAGCTCGCGGGCCATCAAGCGGGTCCAGGAACTGGTTCTGGACCACTTTGCAGAGAAAAGCGACCTGAGCCCGACTGATTTCAAGGAGCTGAGCGGCCTGTCCCGGAAATACAGCATTCCCCTACTGGAATACTTGGACAAACAAAAAATCACCATGCGGGTAGGCGACGTCAGAAAATTGCGGCAGAGATGAGCCGGGAATACCGGGATGCCGGGATAAAGATACAGAGGGGAAAATACCGGAATGGGCAAGCACGTCGAACATTGAACTTTCAAGGTCGAATGGATAATGAAACTACAGGCTCTATTTCCGGGAATCATCAATTGCGCTCAGCCCGTTGCTTCCAGGGGCCGGGCCCAGGCTTGCACCCAGTGACAGCATCAATTGCTGAAGCCCGGAAATAAAAAAGGGGGCCGAAGAAGGCCCCCTGAATTTTTGGGGTGGGTGACGTGACTTGAACACGCGACCACTTGGGCCACAACCAAGTGCTCTACCACCTGAGCTACACCCACCGTGTGAAAAGTTTTTATAAACCAGAAGCCAACCAAGGTCAAGTTTCATGGACAAATTAATATTGGAAGGGGGATGCCCCCTTCAGGGCGAAGTCACCATCAGCGGTTCCAAGAATGCTGCCCTGCCCATTCTTCTGGCCTGCATGCTCAACTCAGAAGAAGTGAAGCTGCAGGGAGTTCCTGATCTGCTGGACATCCAAACCACGGTTCGTTTACTGCAGCTTCTGGGCTGCCAGGTGGAACAGAACGGCTCTGCCCTCACCATACGGGCCGAGCACGAACTGCACCATGAAGCCCCCTATGACCTGGTCCGCACCATGCGCGCCTCGGTGCTCTGCCTGGGCCCCCTGCTGGCAAGAATCGGCCGGGCCACGGTGGCCCTGCCCGGGGGATGCGCCATCGGCAGCCGGCCCGTGGATCTTCATTTAAGCGCTCTGGAAAAAATGGGCGCCGCTTTCGTCATTGAGGGGGGGGATATTAAAGGCAGCTGCCCCCGGCTCCGCGGCGCGCATATCAGCTTTGACTTTCCGACGGTCGGGGGGACGGAAAACCTGCTCATGGCGGCCGTTTTAGCCGAAGGAGAAACCATCCTGGAAAATGCCGCCAAGGAGCCGGAAATCCAGGACCTGGCCAATTTCTTAAACGCCTGCGGGGCCAGAATCGAAGGCCAGGGTACCAGCATCCTGAGAATTCAAGGAGTTCCCGGACTGCAGGCCTGCCGTTACACTGTCCTGCCCGACCGGATTGAAGCCGGCACCTATCTCATTGCAGCGGCCATCACCAACGGCGACCTGACGCTTCGCAACTGCCCGGTGTGGGCCATGGACGCCGTGATTTACAAACTTCGGGAAATGGGGGTGGACATTGCAGGCGATGCGGGCACGGACAGCCTGACCATTCGGCCCAATGGAGAAATCCATGGAGTCGACATCTCCACCCAGCCGTATCCGGGATTTCCCACAGACATGCAGGCCCAGTTCATGGCCTTGATGAGCGTGGCCCAAGGGTCCGGCCTGATCACGGAGACTATATTTGAAAATCGATTCATGCACGCCCAAGAGCTCATGCGGCTTGGAGCCAAAATCAAAATAACCGGAAACTCGGCCTTGGTCAGAGGCGGCCAAAATCTGAGCGGGGCCACGGTCATGGCCTCGGACCTTCGAGCCAGCGCCTCGCTGGTTCTGGCGGGACTGGCGGCCCGGGGAACCACCACCATCCGCCGCATCTACCACCTGGACCGGGGATATGAACATATGGAGACCAAGCTTTCCCGGCTCGGAGCCCGGGTTTGGCGGGAACAGGAGTAAGGCCTTCTATAATTGAAGATTGAAGATAGAATATTGCTGCATACGAGACAATCAAGAACTCAGCACGAACATACCCAAAATCATGTTCGTAAAGGCTGTATGAAACTCCACTGCCCCCCAGGTGATGGCTTCGCCGCTGATCAGCAGACCCCCTGTTCATGAAATCCGGTGATTTCTGCTTCGCTGTAGCCGAACTCTTGCAGGACCTTCCTGGTGTCCGCCCCGAACTGCGGCGGCGGGGTGCGCAGAGTCCCCGGAGTCTGCTCGAGTTTGATCGGGACCCCGATTGACGGAAATTGGCCGCATTTTCTCTCCGAGGCAATCATGTCCCGTTCCTGCAATAACGGCGAGGCAAAGGCCTCGGCCAGACTCCGTACCGGTTCGCAGCAGGCGTCCACAGTTTTCAAAATCTCCACCCACTCAGCCTGGGTCTTTTCCAAAAATTTTTCCCGGAAAAAATTTTTGATCTCCTGTCGCCTGTCTTCACAGAACTGATACGGAACATATTCGGAACAGCCCAAACAGACGCACAGGTTTTTCCAGAATTTCTCCTCCAGGGCCCCAACCGCCATATACCGCCCGTCCTTCGTCGCATAGATGTTGTAGCAGGCAAAACGATGGGCAAGCAGATGCTCCCCCCGCTCGAACTCTCCCCCGCTTGCTTCCTGGAGAAAGGCCGCCAGGGGAAGCAGGCTGAAGCTCCCGTCGGTCATGGAGATATCGATGCACTGCCCTTTTCCTGTTGAGCTACGTTCAAAAAGAGCCAGCAGTATCCCCAGGGCCGCATTCATCCCTCCTCCCAACAGATCAGCTATCTGAACACCCGGTATAACAGGAGGCCCTCCGGCCGGGCCGATAAGATCCAGAACCCCGGATTGGGCCAGATAATTGACGTCATGGCCGGCCCGATCCCGGTAAGAGCCTGTCTGGCCATACCCGGTGATCGAACAGTAAATAATGCCCGGATTGACCTGAGCCACCTGTTCGTAGTCCACCCCCAGTCTTTGAAGCACCCCCGGACGAAAACCCTCCAGGACAACATCGGCCTCTTCCACCAGCCTGAAGAAAATCTCCACCCCTTGTGCAGACTTCAGATTCAAGCACAGATGCTCCTTATTCCGGTAGAGCCGTCTGGCAAAGAGAGCGCTTAGGGTTCGCGTATCCTCCACGGCCAGGACCCTCGCGCCATGATCCGCCAGAATCATGGAACAGTAAGGGCCCGGCAGAAGCCGGCTCAAATCGATAACCGTAATGCCTTGTAAGGCCCCTTTTGTGAACATATACTGCTCCAACTTACTTTTTTCAGGATTCTGTCATTGAAATCAAAGGACAATCAGTCTTTGTTTCAAAAACCAAAAACTGCATCCTCCTTTTCGACTGAATCTCCTGCAGCAAAGTATCGAGGGAGGCGCCTTTTTTGTCAAGGCTCCCGGGACTTTCCAAAGGGTGGACTTCGTCACGGATTCAAAAACCTGCCGGCACTCTGCACAGTTTGCCATCAGAACCACCTTGGGCTATATCTTGGGCACGGAAAATCTTTTACCACACATGCAATCTCAGGAGGAAGTCATTCTGGCGGGCCGGTTTCAGCCTGATGCCGGGAAATTTTCCTCCATCCCGAAAGAAAGGTCTGCCCGGCCGGCAAGAAGGTCCTGCAGGCCACGCACCTGCAGCACGAACCCCTTATGGCCGGAATCCGGCCTTGAAACATAAGCCGTATACTGCGAAAAAGATTCAGTGACCGATGCCTCCTGAATGCAGTTTTCTTCTTGAGCGAGCCTGCATGGAAGAACGAATCGCCATCCAGGGCCGGGACTACCGCTTTCAGCGCCCCGCAGACCTGGAAACCCTCTGGGAGCAGTTGGATGAACAGGATTTTTGTGCAGACGAACGTCTGCCCTACTGGGTGGAAATTTGGCCGGCCGGGATTTTTCTGGCCCAATGGATCGCCCGGCAAAAAGACCGTCTCAGCATGGACTGGTGTCTGGATCTTGGCTGCGGTTTAGGGGTGAGTACCTGTGTGGCTGCAGAATTCACCGGCAGAGCCCTGGGGCTGGATTATGAATTCGCGGCCCTGTCCTATGCCCGCCGAAATGCCGGACTCAACGGCTGTGATGCAGCCAATTGGGCCCTTATGGACTGGCGGCGGCCCGGCCTCAAACCAGGAAGTTTTGCTTTTATCTGGGGTGCGGACATCCTGTATGAAGCCAGATTTTTCCAGCCTCTGGCGCGGATTTTTCAGGAACTGCTGGCCCCCGGCGGAATCATCTGGCTCAGCACCCCGCAGCGCAAGGTCAGCGAGCCTTTCTGGAATATTCTGGCCCAAAACGACTGGCGGATCTCCCTGCAAGACACAGAACACATCGCCTATAAAACCTACCACATGCAGGTCTATCTCTGGGAAATCACAAGGAAAACGCCTTGAAATCACACGAAAAATCCGCACCGCTTGCGTATTCACCCTTCCGGGAATTCAAGGCCCGGTTTGTGAAAAACAAACCGGCTGTCAGCGGCCTTGTGGCCTTTGCCCTCTTTTTTTGTGTGGCTGTATCCGGGGCCCTGCTGACCATTGGCGAAGACCCGGTTTTCGATCCTTCTCTGGTCAATCTCCAGAACAAACTGCTGCCTCCCCTGAGCCCTCCTGGTCCTGCACTCGACCGGACCGGCCAGCCCCCCCCCTTCGGGATCTATCTCCTGGGAACCGACCACCTCGGCCGGGATGTCTTTTCCAGAATGCTGCAGGGGGCCTGGGTTTCTTTGACCGTAGGATTCGTAGCCGTTGGGATTTCCGTATTCGTGGGCATCGTCCTGGGAGGCCTGGCCGGATATTTCGGACCGATGATCCTGGGAATCAGGACCATGCTGGCCGGAGGCCTGCTTTTGGGAGGCCTGCTGTCGATGGTGATCCAATTTCACCTGACGGGCCTGCTAATGATCCTGATCGGGCTCACCTTGATTTTTCTTCTGATACAGACGCGTTTAGACAAAAGGCAGAGCCGGCCGCGCGGAGCACTCGCCCGGCTTGATCAAAAAGGAATCAGCGTGGATACCCTGATCATGCGTTTTGTGGACATCATGCTCTGTTTTCCGAGCTTTTTTCTTATCTTAACGGTTATCGCCCTGCTGCCGGCCAGCATCTACAATATCATGATCGTTATCGGCCTGACCAGTTGGATGGGCACCGCCCGTTTTGTGCGGGCCGAATTTCTCTCCCTCAGGGAGCAGGACTTTGTGGTGGCGGTCAAGGCCCTGGGGGTCAGCAATACCCGGATCATCTTCAGGCATATGCTGCCCAATGCCGTGGCCCCGGTTCTGGTCTCAGCCACCATCGGCATCGCCACCGCCATTTTAACGGAAGCCGGACTGAGCTTCCTCGGATTCGGCGTTCCGCCCCCCCAGGCCACCTGGGGCAACATCCTCTCCGAGGGCAAACGCTTCATCTTTGACGCACCCTGGCTGACCCTGATCCCGGGATTGTCCATCCTCATCGTGGTCCTGGCTTTCAACCTTTTCGGGGAAGGCCTCAGGGACGCCCTGAACCCACGCCTCAAGGACAGTTAGAGTTTTCGTTCAGGCACTTCAATCCTCGAGCATGGCTTCCGGAATCCAGACGCCCAGCTTTTTTCCGCTCTTTTGGCTCACAAAAACCGCAACCCGTCTGGTTTTATTGTTCAGGGCAATTTTCTGCCCTCCGATATTGTCCTCTCCGATGACCGAATATATTTTGCGCCCTCCGGCCCGGATCGTAAGACCAGCCAGCAACCTGGAGGCAATTCCCTGCCCCCGGTAGGCCGGCTTGACCGAAGTGTAGCCGCGTTCCAGATAGGTGCTCAGATCAAGTCCGGTCTGTTCTCTGACTGAAGCGGTATACTCCGGTCTGGGCTCCTTGAGGCTCGAACAGGCGATGAGATTGTCCTGATCCAGGACATAGCCGACAAGGAAAGCCCGCCAAAGATTGGAGCGAATCCATTCAGAACCGACCGATCCCCCGGCCTCAACAAGTCTGCAGACGGCATCGAAACACCCCTCCGGAAGATCGGCCGGCGGAGCGTAGGCATACTCCAGGACTGATTGCTGGTCCGGGTGTATCAAGTCTGCACCCCATGCTTTTGAAGTCTCAATTTTTTGAAAACAATTCCGCCATGTTGACGCCTGTGATTCTGTAAATCCGGTTCACAATCCGCCACCGATACAGCGCAAAATACAGAGGCTTCACCCGCAGCACCCGCAGCAGCAATGCCGCGGGATTCAAAAAAGGTCTCGCTTTCAGGGCTCGATTGACCAGGGCCACGACAAAGGCTTCATGATCGATATCCTCCTCCAATTTCCGGAGTGTATTGCGCTGCAGCAAGACCTTTTCAATATAATCATCAGCAATAAACCCGTCATTTTTTGCTCTGTCATACAGTTTGCTCCCGGGATAAAACATGAGCTTGTGATCGTAAATTTTCAAGGGAAGCTTTGTCCTGGACAGTTTGCGGTTCTGACGGACCAGCTCATCATAGAACAACAGAGAGGCATAGCTGTCCTCGGCTGTTTCATAGGGATTGGAAGAAATCACATCGAGCATGACCCGGACCCCTTTGGCGCTCAGCATACGCAAGCCTTCCAGAAAGCTATCTTTTTCAAAATGCCTGTCAAAAACGACTTTATTGATCCGGACACTCGCCGACTGGAGGCCGATTTTCAGATAATGGAGTTTGATGCCGCTTTGCAGAAGGACATCAACTTTTGCTTCGCTGATGCTGTGCATGTGGGCCTGGAGATAAAAAATCGGCAGGTTGATTTTTCGGGCATAGGCCTCACACAGTTGTTTGAAGTCTGATTCGGAACGGAGAAAAAAATCATCATCATCAAAAATCACCCGTTTCAGCTGGGGAAGGCGATTTTTGGCCCGCTCCAGTTCTTCAATAACCCGCTGGACGGCGATGAATCTGATGGAGGGCCCTTTGCCGGCAAAAGTTTTCTTGAGGCAGCTGTTTAAACAGTAAGAGCAATGATACGGGCAGCCCCGGACAGAGAGAATGCTGTAGCTCTGGTGTATTTTCCGCATCCCTTCCTGCACCGGAAGCAATTGCCCGTCATCCTGCAAAAAAAAACCGTCCTCCAGATCCAGGATGGGAAGGGGCCCGGCGTTGACCTCAAGCAGATCCGGCAAGGGATTGCGCTGACCTGACCCATCGCCGGAACGAAAACCGAGTCCCGGGATGGCTGCGGGATCTTTCCCCTGGAGCAGGTCCTCCAACACCGGCTCGCCTTCTCCAAGGCAGACATAATCCGTGTATTGCAGATAAAATTCAGGATCACAGATGACCGGCACGCCCCCCCAGATGATTTTCGCCTCGATCCGTGGCGCAAGATAGGCATGGATCTGGCGCGAGCGGCTTAACTGATGGGTGGTCAAGAGGGAAATCCCCACCAGAGATGCCTCCCGGCAGCACTCGGCGAGAGATTCCAAACTCTGCCGGGTCAAGAGCTTGAAAACATCATTTTTCCTCCCCTCATAATGGACTGTGGTCACCCGGTATCCCTTGGACTTTAAGTGAGAGCTCAAATACCTGAGGGATAAATTTTCGAGGTAGGAGTTATTGATCAATACAAGATCTTTGTGCATTGGCAAGTCCTGTGCTTACAATCCTGAAAAATAGGAAAGGGGTGAGTTTTCGTCCAAAGGCTCATATAGCAAATTCCGCTTTGACCTTGCAAGACTCAGGCCTCAACAAATTAGTGATTGCCTGTTTTGGATTTTGCATATAAGCTGTTTCCGTTCAAAGAACCAAAGGACACGGTTTCAAATACTGATCCAATTTTGGGCTCCCCTCAAAAGACTGCCGATCACAAGGCTCCGGGCCAATATTTCACAAAAAGCTCAATTGGATCAGTATACAACCCGAATCTCGGAGGCATGTATGCTATTGCTCAGCAAGCCTTTCTTTTTGGTCCCTGCCCTGATCTTGAGTTTGTTATCCGTCCTTTTTCTGAGTCCGGCCTTGGCCGAGAGGAAAAAAACCTTCACCAATTCTCTGGGAATGGAATTTGTCCTGCTTGAATCGGGCAGCTTCATGATGGGCAGCCCTGAAGATGAACCCTATCGTCATGAGAGTGAAACCAGGCATAAAGAAGAAATTTCCAAAGACTTTTACATGCAGACTACAGAGGTGACCCTGGGCCAGTGGTGGGCGATCATGGGCAAAAAATGGTTCTTCGCCAGAGAAGGACCGGAAGACCTTCCGGTGACCAAGGTCTCCTGGCATGACTGCCAGAGTTTTATCAGCAAGCTGAACCGCAAAACAGAAGGGACCTATCGGCTTCCCACCGAGAAGGAATGGGAATATGCCTGTCGGGCCGGAACAACCACAGCCTACTGTTTCGGCGAGGAACTCGAGTGCTCCCAGGCCATGTTCAACAATAATACGCTGAAGGCAAAGCAGTGTATCCCATACGTTCGATCACGTGGACTGGAGGTCAACCGGCCTGCCCCGGTCAAGAGCTATCCGCCCAATCCCTGGGGGCTCTATGACATGCACGGCAATGTCTGGGAATGGTGTCAGGACTGCTTTGGGAACTCCACCTCCCTTGTCAGCCGCGGGACTTTTGATTGCAGCCGGAGAGTCCGTCGAGGAGGGAGCTGGTATAAATACGATTATTCCTGCCGCTCAGCCAACCGGGCCTATGCCCATCCCTCGGCGAAACTCAAGACCACGGGCTTCAGACTGGTGAAGGAGGCCCCCTGATGCGCCAACACCTGCTCAGGTGGCTCAAGCTCAACGAAGAAGAAATCGCTCTTTTTCTCTGGACCGCGGCCCTGCTTTTCCTGGTGCGCAGTTCCGGCATGCTGCTCAACAATTATGCCGAGACCACTTTTTTAAAACGCTTCGGGGTTGAGTATCTACCCATCGTAAACATGCTCAACTCCTTAGCCACTTTTTTCGTAACCGGGGTCCTGGCGGTCTTTATGGCCAAACTGTCCGGGGCCAGGCTCCTCTCCTACCTCTTCATCTTCTGCGGGCTTACGATCACGGGCATTCGTCTGCTCATTCCCTATGGATATGAAATCATCTACCCCATCCTCTTCATGCTCAAAAGCCAGTTCGAGCTTCTTCAAGCCCTGCTGTTCTGGAATCTGGCCAATGACCTCTTCAACACCAGACAGTCAAAAAGAATCTTTCCCCTCTTGACCGCCGGCGGGGTTATCGGGCTCATCATCGGGAGCTTTGCAACGCCCTATATGGCCAAGACTCTGAGATTCGACAACCTGCTTTTTGTCTATCTGCTAACCACACTACTGGGCGCCCTGGTGGTCAAAGGCATGAGCCTCCATCTTTCCGTGCTGGTCCGGGCCGAAAAAAAGGGCAAAAACCGGGGCAAGCGGACCCCGATGCTGGAAGAATTCAAAAAAATCATCCCTCTGCTCAAGGAATCGGCCCTGCTCAAAATCGTGCTCATTCTGACCTTTATGCCCAATGTGGTCGTGCCGATCATGAATTATCAATTCAACTTTGCCATTAATGAATATTTTGCCAGTGAGTCCGGCATGATCGGTTTTTTCGGATACTTCCGAGGCGTGCTGAACATCATCAGCTTGATCGTCCTCCTGTTCGTGGGCCGGCTCTACGGCCGCTTTGGTTTGCCGGTGGCCCTGATGTTTCACCCTTTTAACTACATGATCGCCTTTATGGCCTTTCTGCTTCGCTTCGACATTTTTTCGGCCATGTACGCCAGGATGTCCACCAATATCCTTAGGACAACCATCAATATGCCGGCCAGTTCCATTCTCATCGGTCTGTTCCCGGAATCCTACCGCGCCATGATCAGACCTTTCCTCAGAGGAACAGTCGTAAGAATGGGCCTCTTTCTCGGTTCAGGCCTCATCCTCGCCTCAAACACGCTTTTTGACCCACGCTATCTGAGCCTCGTGGCCCTTCCCTTTGTTCTGGCCTGGCTGATCGCCCCTTTTCTCCTCAAAAAAAATTATGCCTCCATTCTCATGGACTTGATCTCCAAAAACATGCTCGACTTGAAAGGCCTGGAGGAAAACAATCTCGGGAATCTTTTCAAGAAGGATCGCGTCGGCGATGAATTGAGGCAATCCTTTCTCAAAGCCACGGGGAAAGACACCCTCTGGTATGCCCGGCTTTTGAAAAACCTGGACCTCAAGGATCTCGACCAGCTCATTTTGCAAACGATACACCGCCAGGACGTGCAGACCCAAATCCAGCTGCTGAAAATGCTCTCTGAACAACCGCAAAGCGACACTCTTCCCACTCTCCAAAACATGCTCGATCCAAACAAGCCCGCCTTGACGGTTGCAGTGCTCAAAGTCCTCAAACGGCTGGCCGCTGAAGACAGGATCTCACTTGATCTCTCGTCCTATCTCCGCGACCCCCATCCAGAGGTGCGCGGCCATGCGGCAGGCTGCCTGTATGCCCGGTCCGATGAAAGCATGGATCCTCTTATCGAGTCCTGGCTGAATTCCAAAGACATTTCAGAACGGCGGGCCGGGGTCATAGCATCTGGGGCAAGCGGTGAAGCCTCCTACATTTCCAAACTGGAGGATTTACTGCAGCAGAACGCCAATGAAGCCATTGCCGGGGACATTCTCCAGGCACTGGCCAAGCTCGAAGACCCGAACCTCAATAAGCAGGCCCTGGCCTTTCTCGACCACTCCCAGATTGAAATCCGGAAATCTGCTTTACGAGTACTTGAAATCACAGATGAAAATATCTTAAACAGGGCTATTCAGCACCTTGGCGATTCGGTAGAGGCGGTTCGAGAGCTGGCCAAAGAAAAGATCAAAGATGCTTCCTATCTCAACGGCCAGACTCTGATCGAATCTTTGAGCCGGCCGAATCACAGGCTCCGGGACGCGCTGTTCGAGCTCCTGGAAGATCTGGAGATTAAAAATTTGGACCTGTTCCGCTTCACCAAAAAGGATTTGGAACAAGCCTATCTCTGTCTGGCCAAGGCCCTGGCTCTGGAACAGGTGATCCCTGAATCCCAGCCCCGGGAACTGCTTCGACAGCATCTGCTGGAGAAAAAAAATCTCCTCGTGGAGAACATTTTCCGGGTTCTGGCGATTCATGACCAAGACCAACAGATGCGGACCGTGTTCAGGGGGCTTTTTTCTCTGGATCCACGCCATCAAGCCAACAGCATCGAACTCCTGAGCGACATCATGGACACGAAGACCTTTAACATGGTCCTGCCGCTGATTGAAAGCTCCTCGCAGAAGGAAGCCCTCTATGCCGGAAAAAAATTCTTTAAAATTCCAAATCTTGAGACTGATGCCACGCAACTCTTTACAGCGCTGCTTGTGCATGAAGACTGGCTGGAAGTTCTCCTGGCCCTGGAAATTCTGAGCCATGAGCCTGAGAGGCGCCCGGGACTGGAGTCCACGATTCAGGAGCTGCAGTCCTCGCCCAAGGTTTTCATACGCCGGCCGGCATTGAAAATTTCAGACCCAGGTCAGCGCGGGCTTGACTCAAAGGAGCACATCATGGATACTGAGATGCCTATTGTTGAGAAGATACTGCTTGTAAAAAATATCGCCATCTTTTCCGGTCTGAATGTCAGCGAACTCGGGGCCATCGCCGCCGTCACCGAAGAGGTCGACTTTGCTGAAGGGGAAACCGTGATCCAGGAGGGCGAGCCCGGTGAAAAAGTTTTTCTGATCATTTCCGGGGAGGTTTCGGTTTTCAAAACCCAGGAAAATAACAAACAGATTCAACTGGATACCATGGGATCAGGAAATTATTTCGGTGAGATGGCGCTTTTCGAGGAGGCAGCCCGATCAGCGAGCATTCAAACCCTAAAACAGTCCCGGTTTCTCGTTCTGCACAAACAAGAATTCAATGAAATCGTCAGGGAATATCCACGGATAGCCCTGCAGATCTGTGCCGCCTTGAGCCACCGGCTCCGAAATTTGCAATCGAAATTAACCCAGACCGGCGAATAGCCGATCCAAGAGAATCAGCACCATGCAAATAGCTTTTGTCATGGACTGGCTCGAAGGGATTGATCCCCATTTTGAGACCACGGCTGCTTTGATGTATGAATGCAATCAGCGTGGGCACTCGATTTTTTTTCTCGAGCCGCATGACATTTATACCAGACAGCAGAAAATCGTGGCCCGGATGAAAGAAATTACTGTCGCCCGGGATCTTCCCCTGAAACACTATTGGGAGGAGATCATGATCCACGCCAAAAAGGATACCTTAAGCTTTGAAACCCTCACCGAATTGGACGCCCTGTTTCTGCGCAAGGACCCTCCCCTGAATTATAGATCAATGGAACTTCTGGCGCCCATTCGGGATCAGGTTTTCATGATTAATAACCCCAGCGGCATGATCCTTGGAAACAGCAAACTCTACATTCTCAATTTTCCGGATCTCATCCCTGAGACCCATATTTCCAGAGACCCGCCCCGTCTGCGAAAAATCATCGACACCTTCGGCGGGGACATGGTCATTAAACCTCTGGGCAGGTTCGGCGGCCAGGGCATCATTAAAGTCAGCACCAAGGATCCGGAAAACCTCAATTCGTTGATCAACTATTATGTAGGAGCCCACAAAAGCTATGCGGACCGGGAACAGATCATGGTTCAGGAGTACATCAAAACCGTGAAAGACCAGGGGGATGTCCGAATTCTCCTGTTCAACGGCGAAATCCTCGGAGCCATGCGCCGCAAGCCTCCGGACGGAAGTTTCAGGACAAATATCCATGCCGGCGGAAAGGCGTATAAACACACAATCAGTCCCAAGGAAAGAGAGGTCTGCAAAAAAATCCAGTCCCGGTTGAAGCAGGACGGATTGTATTTTGTCGGTCTGGATTTGATTGACGGACAATTGATTGAAGTCAATTGCGTCAGTCCCGGGGGAATTCCCCGGATCAACAGCTTGAATAAAATCAGGATTGAAGGCCGGATCATGGATTTCGTCGAAAAAAAAGTCCGGGAGAACCACAACCCGCCTTTTGAATCGAGCAAGGCAAGGTCCGCTTATGCCTGAAAAAAATCCGCAAAACACAGTAGGATGCCAGTGAGCAAACATGAACCCTCTATGAAATATCCTCAGGCCCTTCTTTTTTTTAAATCCACAAACGCAATTCCCAGTTCTAAAAGTCTGGCTATGGAGGTATTCATGAGACACCAGTTGTATCGGGCCTTTTTTGCCGCCGCCTTTTTGCTGCTTTGGTTTGGTCCAGGGATATCGGCCTGGGCCCAGGACTCAACCCTTCGGATCGGCATTTCCGAAGAACCCCGGACCTTGAACATCTGGCTGGCCAGCGACGCCAATTCCAGAAAAGTCCTGTCCTTGATTTATCAACCTTTGTACAACCGGGATCCGGAAACCCTCAGGATTTCGCCCTGGCTTGCAGAATCCCTTCCTGAATACGACCCGGAGACCGTCTCCTATACCGTGAAGCTCAGACCGGCCAAATGGGCCGACGGCTCCGATGTCACGGCCGACGATGTCGTGTTCACGGTCAATCTTATCCAAAAATTCAAAGTCCCCCGCTACTATTCCAAGTGGTCCTTTGTCCGCGAAGTCAAAGCTGTGGACAAGCGAACCGTCCGCTTCTTTCTCAAAGAACCCAAAGCGATTTTTGCCACCCGGACCCTGATCAATTACATCGTCTCCCGCAAGGAATGGGAGCCATTGGCCAAAAAAGCCGAGACCCAGGAAAAACCTCTGACCGCCCTGCTCAACACCAAAGTGGATCATCCTCTGGGTTGCGGTCCCTTTGTTTTAGAAGAATGGAGGGAGGGGACCTCCCTATATCTGAAAAAGAATCCCCATTTTTTTGGACAGGGGCAAAGCATCAACCAGCGGAAACTCGGGCCTCATGTGGACAAAATCCTCTTCAAGATTTACGGGACCGCTGATGTGGCGATCCTGGGGCTGAAGAAAGGGAAGATCGATTTCCTGTGGTGGGCGATCCAGCCCGGGTATCTCGAGGGCCTCAAGGATGACGAGAAGGTCAAGGTCTTTCTCAGTGAAAAGAGCGCCTTGTATTTCATGGGCTACAATGTCCGGAAAGAGCCTTTTTCCGATCCTGTCCTACGCCGGGCCACGGCTACGCTCATTGACAATAATTTTTTCGTCAAGCGCGTGCTCCAGGGATATGCCAGCCGTATGGATTCCATCGTCCCGGCGGAAAACAGTTTCTGGCATGCCGGCAATCTTCCGGACTACGGTCAGGGGCTGAGCAGGGCGGAGCGGATCCGCAAGGCCTCGGCCCTGCTCAGGGAAAAGGGATACAGCTGGGACACCCCGCCTGTGGATGATTCCGGGGAGATTCAGACCCCCTCTTCCATCCGGCTGCCCAACGGCCGGCCCATGCAAAAATTTGTGATCTTGACCCCCCCGGCGGATTATGACCCGAACCGGGCCACCTGCGGGCTCATGATCCAGGAATGGCTCAACGGAATCGGGGTGCCGGCTATCGCCAGACCCATGTCCTTCGGGGCCCTGCTGCAAACCGTCAAAGGGAATCATGAGTTCGATGCCTTTATCCTGGGATACGGCCGCCTGTCTCTAGATCCCGACTATCTGCGAAGTTTTTTCCACTCCTCCAACGACAAGTCCAGAGGCTGGAACATGAGCGGCTACCGCAACCCTGAATTCGACCGTTTGGCCGAAGCCTCGGTCTCGGCCATGGATCCTGACAAACGTCAGGATCTCATTCACAAAATGCAGCAGATCGTGATGCGGGATGTACCGTATATCCCCCTCTACAAGCCCCAGGTCATTGAAGCCGTGAGCCGGCAATTTACCGGCTGGGAGCAGATGGTCGGGGGAATCGGCAATATCTGGTCCCTCTGCCGGGTCAAGCCGGTGGACTAGGCGAGTAATTATTTGACGTTTTGCTGTGTTTCTTTGCATTGTTCAGGTGTCTGGTTTCAGCCCTGCCAGCGGCCGGCGCTGACAACCGAGACCCGACACCTGAAACCTCGATACCTGCTGGACCATCAGTTGCCTAAGGTCGCCTGCTTATGAGCCTCCAGAAACTCATTATTCGCAGATCATTGGAGATACTGGTCATCTTCTTCGTGATTCTCTCCGGCCTGTTTCTCCTCTTTCATCTGGCACCCGGTGATCCGGTCTCCAGGATGGTCGACCCGACCATGACCCCTGAAGACGCGGAACTTTTGGTGTCTCAACTCGGACTCGACCAGCCCCTCTGGCTGCAGTACGTCTATTATGTCAAAAACTTCTTCACCGGCAACTTCGGGGTTTCCTTCCATTACGGCCGCCCTGTAGTCGAGGTGATTGGAGAACGCCTGCCCAACACGATCCTGCTCTTCACGTCTTCTGTGATTTTGTCGGCTCTCGCCGGAATTTTCTGGGGAAAAATGGTGGCCTGGCACAAAGGCAAACCAGTGGACACCTGGGTGACCATCATCTCCCTGGTCTGTCATACCTTGTTTCTTCCCTGGATCGCCCTGCTCTTTATTTGGATCTTTGCCTATAAGATCGGAGGATTCCCTTTAAACGGGATGATCTCCCCGGAATTGTGGATGGACCCCGATTCCGGCATCTTCCTGAAAACCTTGGACATCATGCACCATATGCTGCTGCCGCTCTTGACCCTGTTTATCATCCATGTCGGCTCCTACCTGCTGATCATGCGCAGCAGCATGCTGGAAACTCTGAGTGAAGACTACATCCTGACGGCCAGGGCCAAAGGCTTGAATGAAAAACAGATCCGCAACCGCCACGCCGGACCCAATGCCTCCCTGCCCGTGGTCACCAGTGTCGGTTTGAGTCTGGCCTTTTCCATCAACGGGGGGGCCTTGACCGAAACCGTCTTTACCTGGCCCGGCATCGGCCGGGAGTTGATCTTTGCCGTGAGCAACAATGACTATCCCCTGGCCCTGGCCTCTTTTTTGTTCATTTCCATTGTCGTGTTGATTGCCAACCTGGTGGTTGACGTGCTGTATGCCTTTCTGGATCCGCGGATTCGTTATTAAGCTTCACTAAAGGGTCGTTCCGGAGTCTGTCAAACTCGAGCCACATCAACTTATGAGCAAAGAAACCCGCAGTCAAAAATCCTACACATGGCAACGATTTCTTGAAGGCTGGTCCCTGTTTTATGAAAACCTGGTGGGACGGATAGGGCTGATTCTCCTGCTTGTCTTCGGTCTCATGGCGGTCTGCAGCTACATCCCCCCCCTGATCGATCCCATGTACCATCCCATGACCGGGGTCGATCCGGATGTTTTCCGCTCCACGCCGCCGAGTGCCGCGCATTGGCTGGGAACGGACAATATCGGCCGGGATCTCTTGAGCCAGTTGCTGACCGGCGCCAGAATCGCCTTTCTGGTAGGCATCTCGGCAGCATTCATGAGCATTGTTTTCGGGACCCTGATCGGCATGATCGCCGGATATGCCGGAAGACTGACCGACTCCCTGCTCATGCGCTTTGCGGATATGATCATGGTCATGCCCTCACTGCTCGTCGTCCTGCTTTTGTCTTCCCTGTTCGGACAATTGAATATCTGGATCATCGTCCTGCTCATCGCCCTGTTCCGCTGGCCCGGCATCTCCCGGGTGATCAGGGCCCAGACCCTGTCCCTCAAGGAGCGGCCGTTCATTGATACGGCCCGGGTTGCCGGGGCCTCGAATCTGCGTATCATTTTCAGGCACATCCTGCCTAATGTCCTGCCCATGGCCCTGTTGTACATGACCTTCCGGGTTACCTCGGCCATCATAGTGGAAGCGGCTCTGGCCTTTCTGGGGTTCGGAGATCCGAACACCGTGAGTTGGGGAATGATGCTGCAGTGGGTCTGGAAAACCGGGCATATGTTCCAGGCCCCCTACTGGCTGCTGCCCCCGGGCATCTGCATCTCTTTGATCACCCTGGCCTTTTACATGATAGGCCGGGCCATGGAGGAAGTTCTGGATCCCAGACTGCGCAAGGAGGAACAAAAAGTTTAAATGACACTCCTACAGGTCAACAACCTCAGCATTGCCTACCAGACCAGGACAGGGACCGCCCTGGCCGTGGACGATGTCTCCTTTGCCCTGGATAAGGGAAAATCCCTGGGGATAGTCGGGGAATCCGGCTGCGGCAAAACCACCATCGGAATGGGGCTGCTTCGTTTACTCCCGGACAATGCGCTGATCAAACAGGGGGCAGTCCTGTTTAAGGGCTCCGATATTCTCGAGTTTTCAACTGCGGCCTTGCAGGATCTGCGCTGGAAAAAAATTTCCATGATTTTCCAGGCGGCCATGAACGCCTGGAATCCGGTCCAGAGGGTCGGCGATCAGATCATTGAAGCCATTCGGATTCACGACCCTGGTATTTCACGGGACAAAGCCAAGCTCGAAGTGGAAAAACTCTACGAAATGGTGGACATTCCAACAAACCGTATTTTTGATTATCCCCATGAATACAGCGGCGGCATGAAGCAGCGGGCGATCATCGCCATGGCTCTCTCCTGTCGGCCCGACCTGATCATTGCCGATGAGCCGTCCACGGCCCTGGATGTCATTGTCCAGGACCAAATCATAA
This sequence comes from Desulfohalobiaceae bacterium S24, assembly GCA_011389765.1. GTDB lineage: Bacteria > Desulfobacterota > Desulfovibrionia > Desulfovibrionales > Desulfothermaceae > JAABTT01. The sequence continues at coordinate 36,211 of JAABTT010000004.1, forward strand.
AAAAAATCAAAGCAATACAAAAAAAGTTCAACATCGCCATCATCTTCATCTCCCACGATATCGGAGTGGTGGCCGACGTCTGCCACGATATCATGGTCATGTACAAGGGCCGAATCGTGGAAACCGGCAAACGTGAAGAAGTCTTTGTTGAACCGGTCCATCCCTACACCAAGTCCCTCCTGTCTTCCTACTTGACCCTGGACGGGGTCTTGGAATTTCAAAATGAATCTGCTCCCAAGAGCTGCCTCACATCTACGGACCAAGCTCCCGGAACCTGCGGCTTCCTCCCGAACTGTCCGCAGGCTGAGCCTTCCTGTGCAAGCGAAGCGCCGCAGTGGCAGGCAATAAGCGAGACGCACAAGGCCCTGTGCCGATTCTGCAAATAATGAAAGGACAAGAGATGTCAAGCTCAAGCCGATCACCGATTCTCCAGGTGGAGGACCTCCTCAAGACCTATCGAACTGATCGCTCCCTGATCAAAAGATCAAGCGTCAAATTGACGGCTGTGAACCGGATTTCTCTGGAGATCGAAAGAGGCGAATTTTTCGGTCTGGTCGGGGCCAGCGGTAGCGGAAAGACCACTTTGGGACGGCTCATCCTCAAGCTGGAACCATTTGACGCCGGATCAATCCGCTTCAATGACCTCCAGATCCATGGGCTCAAGGGCTCCAAACTGAAAGCCTTCCGGCGCCAGATCCAGCTGATCCCCCAGGATCCCTATCAGTCCCTGAACCCCTATCTCTCGGTTTTCGACACCATCGCCGAGCCATTGATCATCCATAGAATGGGGAATCCCGGGGAGCGAAAGGTCCGCGCCAGAGACGCTTTGGAGGCGGCCGGCTTGAGTCCGGCGGATGATTTTTTCCCGCGTTATCCGCATCAACTCAGCGGAGGACAGCGGCAGCGGGCGGCTATTGCCCGGGCTATGGTCCTGAAACCCGAATTTGTGGTCGCTGATGAACCGACTTCAATGCTGGATGCCAGCATCTCTTTCACCATCTTCAAACTCCTGTCCGAAATCCAGAAGCAAAAAAAGGTGACCTTTTTGTTCATCACCCATGATCTGGCTGCGGCTCGCTTCCTCTGCAACCGGATCGCGGTCATCAATCAGGGTGAAATCGTGGAGAGCGGTCCCACCCTCGATATCATCGAAAACCCGCAAACAGAGTACACCAAATCGCTGATCCAGGCCCAACCTTCCTTCAGCTTTGCCCAAAAGGCGGCTGCCGCCACCTGAACCATTCTCATATCCCTTATGCCGGCACCCCCCGGGCGGTCCACTTTCACAGGACCTTCCACAAAAGATTTGCGAAGGTTTGATATTCACAAAAAAAAGGTGTTACTCCATTAAAGTAACACCCTAAAATGTATGGTCGGGAAGACTGGATTTGAACCAGCGGCCCCCTGCTCCCAAGGCAGGTGCGCTACCAGACTGCGCCACTTCCCGTAAAGGGAAAAGCTTAGATGAAATAGTTTGACCCTGCAAGAAAAAATTAACGAAAAAATTCTATTTTGGTGCGGATCGCCGGCCGGCGCCTGCCTGCATCAACTCGGAAATGCCTGTTCGCTTCGAACAGGCCTAGGAAAAAACTTGCCACTTGGTTCAAAAATTTGTACTCTCTCTTTTTTAGAAGATCGCCCCGCACTGATCCAACTGTGTCTTTTCAAAGAAGAGCGGATGGCGTACTGAGCCGCAGCGCTTCGCATGCAAAAGCCGGTTGGAACAAGAGACAACAACTCCACACTATGACAATCAAAGAGGCCGTTCATGAACAGAAGAGGCGTCCCTTACAAAGAAGCCGGAGTGGACCTGGAGTCTGCCGCAAGCCTGGTCCAGCGCATCAAACCCATTGCGGAAAAAACCTACACCAAAGGGGCCGTGACGAACATCGGTCTTTTTGCCGGGATGTTCAAACCCGATCTCCAGGGCATGTCCAGACCCTTGCTGGTTTCCTCCACCGACGGGGTGGGCACCAAGCTCAAACTGGCCTTTGAACTGGACAAACACGACAGCATCGGCATCGATCTGGTGGGCATGAATGTCAACGACATCGTGGTTCATGGAGCCCAGCCCCTGTTTTTCCTGGATTATCTCGCCGTGGATCAGTTGCGCCTGGACCAGGCCGAAGCCATCATTACGGGCATCGCCGAAGGCTGCAAGCAGGCCCAGTGCTCGCTCCTCGGCGGCGAAACAGCTGAAATGCCCGGTTTCTATGCCCCGAATGAATATGATCTCTCGGGATTCTGCGTTGGCCTGGTCGACGAATCCAATGTGATCGACGGCTCCAATATCGGGATCAACAACTCAGTGATTGGCTTGGCTGCATCAGGCCCCCATTCAAACGGCTACTCCCTGATCCGGAAAATACTCAAGCAAAACGGAGCGCAGCTCGAGCAGACTCTTCCGGGAAGCAGCCAGACCATCGGCCAGGCCTTGATGGAGCCAACCCGGATCTACGTGAAAAGCATTCTCAATGTCATCCGGGATTTTGAAATCCGGGGGATGGCCCACATCACCGGAGGCGGATTCTACGACAACCTGCCCAGGATACTGCCCAACGGGGTCCAGGCAGAGATCTATTTCCCCAGTTGGCCCAAAGCACCGATCTTTGCATGGCTGCAAGAGCAGGGCGGCCTGTCCTGGCAGGAAATGCTGCAGACTTTCAACTGCGGCATCGGTATGGTGCTCGTTTGTTCGAAACGGCAGACCGGAGACATCCTGCAGCGGCTCAAGGCCCTGGGCCAGGAAGCCTGGCTGATCGGCAAAGTGACCTCCGGCGAGGAAGGGCAGGAGCAGGTGCAGATCCAGTTTTAGCTTGTTTTTTCCTCCCTGAACTTCTTGATATACACCTGCAAAAGGGAAATCGCGGCCGGGGTCATCCCGGGAATCCTCGAGGCCTGCCCCAGAGTCTGAGGGGTCACGGCCTTGAGCCGCTCCTGCATCTCATTGGACAGACCTGAAATCCTGCTGTAATCGAATCCGTCAGGGATGTTCACCTTTTCCAGCTCCTTGTATTTCTTGATCTCGTCTTCCTGTCGAAGCAGATACCCTTCGTATTTGCACTGAATGTCCACCTGCTCCCGCACCCGGCCGGACAGCTTAGGCCCCGCCTCAGTCAGGGAAGACACCTGAGCATAGGCGATTTCCGGTCGTTTGAGGAGCTTTCCGGCAGTGATGGTCTCCTGAAGAGGGGCCGAGCCGAATGCTGCAAGGCGACTGTTCACCGCCTCTGAAGGAAAAACCTTCACCGAGTTCAACCTCTTGAGTTCCTCCTCGACCTGACGGCGCCTCTCTTCCAAGGCTGCAAGGCTCTCCCGGGACTGCAGACCGAGTTCGCATCCTTTGTGCAGAAGCCGAAAATCAGCATTGTCCTCGCGCAGGAAGAGTCTGTACTCCGCCCGCGAGGTGAACATCCGATAGGGCTCCCTGACCCCCTTCAGCACGAGGTCGTCGATCATGACCCCCAAATAGGCCTGGGAGCGGTCAAGCCGGAAGGCGGGCCGCTTCTGAACGGACAGGGCTGCGTTGATGCCGGCCCACAAGCCTTGAGCCGCGGCTTCTTCATAGCCTGAAGTCCCGTTGACCTGCCCGGCCAGGAAAAGGCCGGCCAGGAGTTTGGTCTCCAGGCTGAGCTCAAGCTGGGTCGGCTGGATAAAGTCATACTCGATGGCATAGGCCGGCCGTATGATCTCGGCCTCCTCCAGGCCGGGAACCGATTGAATCATGGCCGACTGGATCTCCAGGGGCAGGGAATTTCCGGTCCCGCTTGCGTAGATCTCTTCCGTTTCCAAGGCTTCAGGCTGCAAAATAATATGATGGAATTCCCGATCCGGAAACTTCATAACCTTGTCTTCCAGGGACGGACAGTAGCGGGCGGAAACGCCGGAGATGCTTCCGTCGTACAGAGGCGAAAAGTGAATATTGCTGCGGATGATCTCGTGTGTCCGGGCGCTGGTCCGCCCGAAATAGCATTTGACCTGGGGCAGGCTGAAGCCCCGGCTCGTCAAGGCAAAGGGAAGCGCTTCGGGATCGCCGCTCTGCTCCTCGAAGAGACTGAAGTCAATGCTGCGGCGATGCAGCCTGGCCGGGGTGCCGGTTTTCATCCGGCCGATTGCAAAACCGCAAGCCTGCAGCTGTTCAGGGAGTTCGTTGGAGGGAAATTCCCCGGCCCGTCCCGACGGGATCCGGGTCGAACCGATATGGACCATGCCGTGCAGAAAGGTCCCGCCGGCCAGCACCACGGCCCCGGCCTGATAGCAGCAGTTGCTCTCATCACGCACGCCGCAAACCCGCGAATCTTCGATCAGCAAGGCTTGAACCTGAGCCTGCCTGATTTCCAGGCCTGCTTGTTTTTCCAGGGTGTGCTTCATAAGAGTCCGGTAGCGCACCTTGTCATTCTGGGTCCTGGTCCCCCGAACTGCCGGACCTTTCCTGGTGTTCAGCCTCTTGCACTGAATCGCGGAGGCATCGCAGACCTTGGCCATTTCGCCCCCCAGGGCGTCGATCTCCTTGACCAAATGGCCTTTGCCGATGCCGCCGATGGAAGGCGAACAGGGCATATGGGCCATGGTATCCGGATTCATGGTCAGCAACAGAGTCCGGCAGCCCATTCGGGCCGAAGCCAGGGCGGCCTCGCAGCCGGCATGGCCGCCGCCGATCACGATCAGGTCATATTCGTTTGTCATGCTATCCTTGCTGCTCCATTCAAAATCCGGGTTCGCATTTACAAGCCGGTGCGGTTTGCCCTATACTCATATTTTCGCATACCTTCATTACGCCAGAACTTAAAAACAGAACATCCCAAACAAAGCAGCCGTTTATGCCGTTCTACCGTGATTTCAACTCCTATCTGCGAAGCATTTTTGGCGGACGGGTCCAAAAGATCACTCTGGATGCCGGAATGACCTGCCCCAACCGGGACGGACGTCTCGGCCGGGGCGGCTGTATCTACTGCAATCCTAAAGGGTCGGGGACGGGCGCCTCCGACAGATACAGCATCGCCGACCAGATCCAAGCCGCCAAATCCCGGCTCGCGAAACGCTACAAGGCTAAAAAATTTCTGGCCTATTTTCAATCCTTCAGCAACACCTACGCCCCCTTGCCGGTCCTGCGGCAGGTGTATGCAGAAGCCCTGGCCGATGATGACGTCCTGGGGCTGTCCATCGGCACCCGGCCGGACTGCCTCCCGGAAGAGGTGCTGGAACACTTGGAATCGCTGGCCAGGGATCGCTTGATCTGGCTGGAACTTGGGCTGCAGTCCTCCAGGGATGCGACTCTGCGCTTCATAAATCGCGGACACGACGTGAGCCAATTCACGGATGCGCTCACCAGGATCCAGGCCCGGGGCCTGCCGGTCTGCGCCCACGTGATCCTGGGCCTCCCGGGCGAAAGCAGAGAAGACATGCTGTACACGGCCCGCTTCCTGGCCGAATCCGGCGTGGAGGCAGTCAAAATCCACCTCTTGTACGTCATCCGGGGAACCCGCTTGCACGCCCTGTACAAACAGGGACACTACTCCTGTCTTGAACAGCGGGAGTATGCCTGTCTTGTGGGCGATTTTCTCAGCCTGCTGCCTGAGAAAACCATTATCCAGCGCTTGACCGGAGACCCTCACCGGGAAGAGTTGATCGCCCCTGAATGGGCTCTGCAGAAACAAAAAACCCTGGCCATGATTCAGGCCTGTATGCAGCAAAACAGGCTCTCGCAGGGATCAAATTTATAGAATTTTGGATTTGCGATTGTTCAGACAAAGACCAAGAGCCGGGCATCTGAGACAAAACAACTCGTACAACCGGAGGACAACGGTGAACCGGAGTGTAAAATGCTGAAACGCAGCAAAAATTTGTACAAAACTTCTGAGACGCGATACTAGGAGGGAACATGCGATTGCCGGTTTCAGCCTTGCGTCAGGAGTGGCCGTCCCAGAACCTCCCGGAAATCGACGAACAAGAGGAGCCCGAAGACACAGAAAACGGACGGCACCTGGTCTGCGCCGGCTGTCACAATCCCATAACCCACAGCCGCTATCGAATTGCCAGGGAGGGACAGCACACACACGTTTTCTTCAACCCCCACGGACTGGTTTTTGAAATCGGCTGTTTTTCAAATGCTTCCGGCTGTCTTCAGGCAGGCCAGACCACTTCCGAGTTCAGCTGGTTCCCGGGCTACGCCTGGCAGATCGCCCTTTGTTCCGCCTGCGGTCTCCATCTGGGCTGGCGATTCCAATCCAAAGAAGGAGACGGTTTTTACGGCTTCATCCTGAGCTGTCTGCTTGAACAGCCTCTTTAAATTGTTGCCGCCGCCGGGCATAGGGCGGATGTCCGAAAAAGGCCGAACCTGAAACCAGGACATCGGCGCCGCTGTCCACAATGGCTTTGGTGTTGTCCAGATCAACTCCGCCGTCGACCTGGATGAGGGCCTTGCTTTTCCGGTGTTCGATCATGTTTTTCAAATCCCGTACCTTCTTCAGGCTGAAGGGAATGAAGCGCTGCCCCCCAAACCCCGGATTCACGCTCATGACCAGGACCATGTCCAACCGGGGGAGCACGTACTCGAGGACATTGAGGGGGGTATGGGGATTCAGGGCCACGGCCGGCTTGGCCCCTAATTCCTGGATGCGGCTCACCACGCGTTCCAGATGCCGGGAGGCCTCGGCGTGGACACAAATCAAATCGGCCCCGGCCCGGACAAAATCATCCAGATAGGCCTCAGGCTGTTCGATCATGAGATGGACATCGAAAAACAGACTGCTCCTAGCGCGGCATTTGGCAATCACCGGCGCCCCGAAAGTGATGTTCGGGACAAAATGACCGTCCATGACGTCCCAGTGCGCCCACTGCAGGCCGGCCTGCTCCAGAGCGGCCAATTCCTCATGCAAGCGGCTGAAGTCCGAAGAAAGCAGGGAAGGCGAAAGGATAAACCCTTGATCAGTCATGGTCTAGCTCCTGAATGTTCCCGGGGGCTTTTGGTCGAAGAAAAAAAAGATTGACTCTCGGCTCATCTCCCATTATCCGGAGAGCGGAACGGGCTATGGGGACAAACACGCTGCTGCCTGTTTTTACGCCCAGACAGCAAGTACCGTCAAGCCAAGATTGCTCAACCATGATTGCTCATGTATTCATTTTGCTGCTGATTAAAATAATCTTAACTATTCAATATTCAATGTAAATGGAGGGGGTGCTACATGCCGACACGCCGACAAAGGGCCAATGCCATCCGATTTCTCAGTATGGACGCCGTACAAAAAGCCAATTCCGGCCATCCCGGAGCGCCGATGGGCCTGGCGGACATCGCTGAAGTGCTCTGGCATGATTTTCTGCGGCACAATCCCAAGGACCCCAGTTGGCCGGACAGGGACCGCTTTGTCCTCTCCAACGGACACGCATCCATGCTCCTCTATTCCCTGCTGCATTTGACAGGCTATGACCTCCCCCTTGAAGAGCTGCAGAACTTTCGGAGGCTGCACTCCAAGACCCCGGGACATCCTGAATACGGTCTCACCCCCGGAGTGGAGACCACCACCGGCCCTCTGGGCCAGGGTCTGAGCAACGCCGTGGGCATGGCCCTGGCCGAACGAATTCTGGCTGAACGCTATAATCACAAGGGCCATTGCATCGTGGATCATTGGACCTACGTGGTTGTGGGCGACGGCTGCCTCATGGAAGGCATTTCCCACGAAGCGGCCTCCCTGGCCGGGACCCTTGGGCTGGGAAAATTGATCGCGGTATATGATGATAACGGCATCAGCATCGACGGAGCGGTTGACGCCTGGTTTACTGAAAACAGGGCCGAGCGCTTCAAGGCTTACGGCTGGCACGTGATCCCGCAGGTGGACGGGCATGATCCGGCACAGGTGGCCCAGGCCTTGAAAGAGGCCCGGCAGAACACCGCACAACCGAGTCTGCTCTGCTGCCAAACCACCATCGGCTTCGGCGCGCCGAATCTTGCCGGCAGCCATAAAACCCACGGAGCGCCTTTGGGTGATCCTGAAATCCAAGCTGCCAGGGCTGAACTCGAGTGGGATTTTGAGCCCTTTGTTATCCCGGAATCCATCAGCAGCGAATGGAATGCCCGGGGGAAGGGGCAAGCGCTGCAGCAGGACTGGGAATCCCGCTTTCAGGCCTTTGCCCGGGAACTGCCGCATCTGGCGGCTGAGTTTTCCAGAGTGATGAACCGGGAGCTGCCGGATGGCTTTGCAGATCAGGCGGAGCTGTTCATAGCCTCCCTGGCCAAAGAGGGGCTGGACATGGCCACCCGGAAAGCCTCAAAAGTCGCGCTGGAAGGCCTGGCCCCCATGCTCGCCGAGCTGGTGGGCGGATCCAGCGACTTGAGCGGCTCCAATCAAACCCAGTGGTCCGGGGCCAAGAGTGTGACCCGGGCGGACCTCGCCGGCAATTATATCCACTATGGGGTTCGGGAATTCGCCATGGCCGGGATCATGAACGGCCTGGCCCTGCATGGGGGGCTGATTCCTTACGGCGGCACCTTTCTCGTGTTTTCGGATTACGCCAGAAACGCCATCCGGCTGGCCGCCCTGATGAAGATCCGCACTCTTTTTGTGCTGAGCCATGATTCCATCGGCGTCGGCGAAGACGGGCCCACGCATCAGCCCATTGAACATACCGCTTCCCTCCGGCTCATTCCCAATCTCCACGTCTGGAGACCCTGCGACACCGTGGAAAGCGGGGCGGCCTGGAAAGCGTCCCTGGAAAGATCCGAAGGCCCCGCAGCCTTGATCCTGACCAGGCAGACCACCCGGTTTCAGCCCAGAAGCGAGGCCGCCATCCAGGCCATCGCCCGGGGCGGCTATATCCTCAAAGAAGCGGAGCATCCCCTGGAGGCGATCATCATCGCCACGGGTTCGGAGGTGGAGCTGGCGGTCCAGGCGGCAAAAGACTGCAGCCGCAAAGGCCGCGGGGTCCGGGTGGTCTCCATGCCCTGTCTGGACCTGTTTGAAGAGCAGGATCCCGGATATCGGGAGCAGGTACTGCCGGAGGCGATTCAGGCCAGAGTGGTGGTGGAGGCGGGCGTCACCGCCCCCTGGTACAAACATGCCGGCTGCAAGGGTCTGGTCCTGGGAATCGACCGCTTTGGAGAATCCGCCCCTGGAAAAGACCTGTTTGCCTTTTTCGAACTGACCAGGGACCGGGTGCTCCGAGCCGTGGAAGACCTGCTGTGACTTTGCATCAGCCCGGTTCTCTGAGCTCGATGAGCCGTTTGATCTGGGTGGAGACGATATGGTAGTATCGGTTCTGAGGAACATAAATATAGGGCACATCCTGCTCCCGGCGATACAGAAAGTGGGACAGGATCATCCGGTTCGCGGCCTGATGACCGATAATGATGATATGCTCGGCCCTGGCGCTTAAAAAAAGCGCCTTTTTGATGCCCCGGTTGATCCGTTCTTTCATGGACACATAGCCTTCGCCCTCCGGGTACACATAGTAATATTTATCCTGAATCCGGGCCTGGTAGATTTCCGGTTTGTCCTGCTTGATTTCCTGATAGGTCATCCCCTCGCAGATCCCGGCATCTATTTCGCTGAACTCCGGAAGGGGCACCACCCCGCAGTCCAGGCCCTGCCGTTTTCTGATGATCTGGGCCGTTTGAATGGTCCTGATCTTCGGTCCGCAGAAGATGTAGGGCGTGGAGATCGACCGGAAGCACTCCGCCATGGATTTGGCCTGGTCAATGCCCTGGGGAGTCAGGCGGGCATCCCCGCCGATCCTGTTGACCAGGTTGTCATGGGTCTGACCATGCCGCACCAGGTAGAGATTGCTGACCGTGGTTGTCAGGACGATATCCCGGATCTGGTCGAAGTAGGGAAGGGAGTCGCCTAAGGTCATCTTGAGGATCTTGTTGTTCAGGGAATCCACCAGGATATGGTTGCGTTCGTCGCTAAAGGGATCATAAATTTTTTGATAGTACGCGATGCGCTGCTGAAAACTCTTCAAGGCCTGGTCAAAGGAAAAACGACGAAATTCAGGTAAAGTGGCCTTCCTGGCAATACTGGCATCCAAAATTTCCTGATCATTATTCACACATTCGACAAAGAGCACCGGGTGATCGCAGAGCAGGTCCTGGACCAGCAAACGTCGCTGCCGGGAAACGTTTGTGGCGTCCAGAATAGCGATCTTGCCCTCTTCTTGGAGAAAAGTTTTGGCGTTTTCAAGATTGGTCCGGGCGATTTTTTCCCGGAGAGCCGCTCCCTCTTTGTTGTCAGGATCGTAAAAATCCGCCCGGGTCGTATTCCCCTGGATCATCCAGCGGCGGAGGTCCCCGTTGTTGAAGATTTCGGCCGGGGTATCCTCGGCCAGCAGGCTGTCTTTAATCCGCGCGGCGATAGTGGATTTCCCCATCGCCGGGAGTCCGGCCATCACGATGTACATTTTTTTTGTATCCATACTGATCCATACTGATCCAGCGTGCCTCTTTCAGGGTCTTGGACACATTCGAAAACACGGCGTCCTTGATGTTGGACCGCTTTCTGGATCAGTATTCATGTTTTTGATCCAGAATATCACAAGGCAGGCCATTTCAGAGCTCTTTCCAGTTAGCTAAAATATTTAGAAAACTTTTGGACACTTTGTTGTGAATTCTCTGCAAATCTTGAATATAATCCAAGCATTTTAAACAGTTAAGTACTAAATTTGCCACAAAGTTACGAAGTCTAAACGTATTTCAACATCCTGAAAAGTGCGTGCAGACTTCTGTCATCCCCGCAATCCAGGCGCTCGAGACCGAAGCTGTTGGCCAGCCAGACGGCTCCAACGCCCAGTTTGACAAAAACCCGATTCCCCCTCTACTCTGTTTGCGGAACACTGCCGAGGGCACAGACGGCAGTTCTCCAGTCTGCTCAATCCCTGCCGGGTTTTGTCGAGCAGTTCCCGGGAAGTGAGTTGAAGATAGGCCGGATGATGCATCATTGGGGCCTCACCGGACGCTTTGGGTTCTTTTTATCGATACATACCTTTTTGCATACAAAAACGGGTTCTGATTATGGGTTTCCTTTCAGCCGGCACTTCGTTTGTCAGGTACAGGGTCATTGACGAAATCCCCAAGGGCCTGTGGCCCCAAGTAAGTGATCTTCTTCAGGAGCACTGCTTTCAGGATATTGATCAATCCAGCGAAGAGCGATCCTTCGGCTGGGTCAGCATCGACAACATGCTCGACACCACATGGAATACCGCCCCTGTGCACAAAGGAGAATTTTTGGCCTTTGCCCTGCGGGTGGATACCCGGCGGATATCGCCGGCGGTCTTTAAAAAACATTATCAACAGGCCTTTGAAGACTTGAGCGCCCGGGTCAAAGAACAGGGGAAAAAATTCATCGGCCGGGAACAGAAGAAAGAACTCCGGGAGCAGGTGCGCCTTCGACTTTTGACCCGAACCCTTCCGGTTCCCGCCGTCTTTGACGTGGCTTGGGATCCCAAAACGAATCACATCCTGTTCGCCGGCACCCAGGAAAAGATGCGCCTTTTGTTTGAAGACCTGTTCACCCTGACCTTCAAGCTGCACCTGGAGCCCCTGACCCCCTTTTTTCTTGCCTGGAATCTGCTCCAGGAAGAGCAGCGCCGGCAGTTGAACGAATATGAACCCGCTGTCTTTATTGCCTGAAAGGATCATCACTGATGCAGAACAACCCGGACCTCCACACTGCAGAGACTCTGGCGCCCTTCATTGGCCGGGACTTTCTGACCTGGCTCTGGTATTTCAGCGACCTGAAAAACGGGACTTTTCAAACCTCACAGGGTGAGGTCTTTGCCGTCTTTCTGGAACAGAGAATCAGCGTCCAGGGAGGGGAAGGAGCTTCCCAGGATACGGCCGTGAGCAGCGGTCCCATGTCTGAATTGCGGGAGGCCAAACTCGGTCTCAAGATCGGGAAAAAAGTCAATCAGGCCAGGATCAGGATGGAGCAGGACGAAAATGCCTGGCAGATGCAGCTCAGAGCTGAAGATTTCACCCTGACCAGTTTCAAGACGCCCAAAGTGGAGATGAAACTGGAGGAAGGCGAAGATCCTGACGCCCGGTGGCTCGAGAAGATGTATCTTATTGAAAAAAGCCTCAAGATCCTGGATGAATTGTTCGCTCACTTCCTCAACATCAGATTTTCAGCGGACTGGCCTCGAGAGCTGGCGGCCATAAAAACCTGGATCGCGGCCTGAGCCCGGCATCACCCTCATGGCAGTCCGCCGGCAGCCGGGAAAGGATTCACTTCTCCATCCTCAAAAAGCTGAACCCTTCGCCCCCTTCCTGAAAAAAGATTGAAAGGCCTTGATGACGGTCCGGATATCCTCTTCACTGATATTTAGATGCGTGACCAGACGAATTTTCCCCCGACCCTGGATGAGGATGCCCTGTTGCCCGAGTTCAGCAGTCAAGGATTCAGCCTGATCGGCCTCAATCTCGAGAAAGACCATATTCGTTCGCTCCGCCGCCTGTTCCACTCGAATCTCATCGATCCGGGAAAGGCCGCGGGCCAATTGCTCGGCATTGGCATGATCCTCGGCAAGCCGCCGGACATTGTTCTCAAGGGCATAGATTCCCGCAGCCGCCAGTATGCCGGCCTGACGCCAACCGCCTCCCAAGAGTTTCCTCCAGCGGCGGGCATCTTTGATCTGCTCCCTGTCCCCGCACAGGACTGAACCCACCGGAGCGCCGAGTCCCTTGGACAGGCAAAAGGAAACAGTATCAAACCCCCGCGTCAATTCGCTCACTGCCACCTGCTGCTTGACGGCCGCGTTGAAAATGCGGGCCCCGTCCAAATGGGTCCGCAGTCCATTGCCGGCGGCCAGACCGGTCGCTTCCCGGAGATACTCCAAAGGCAGCGGATGGCCGTTATAGGTATTCTCCAGGCAAAGCAGCCGGGTCCGGGCACAGTGGATATCATCAGGTTTGATCGCCTGGAGCACTGTCTTAAGATCCATGACCCCGCCCGGGTCCATCTCCAGGGGTTGGGGCTGAATACCCCCAAGCACAGCCCCGCCACCGCCTTCAAGCCAATAGGTGTGGGCTTTTTGACCCACGAGGTACTCATCGCCCCGCCCGCAGTGGGTCAACAGGCCCAGGAGATTGCCCTGGGTCCCGCTGCTGATAAAGAGAGCCGCCTCGCTATTCAGAGTCTCAGCGGCCAAACGCTCCAAACGGTTGATTGTCGGATCTTCGCCGTAGACATCGTCTCCGACCTCGGCCCTGGACAAAGCCGCCAGCATTTCTGGCGAGGGTTTGGTCACCGTGTCGCTTCTCAGATCAATCTGTTGCATAAAGCTTCCTTTCTGGTTTATCTCCAAATTCCGGAATACGGGAAAGATGGCTGTTATTGCAAAAAACAGCCGCAGTACAGTCTGCCCCGTCCGCAAGAGTTTTCCTCAGACCGGTCCGGAATGTCAACAGAAAGTTCTTTGAAAACAGAGCCGGAGGGAAAACAGGGGACTGATGCCTCGGCACCAAAAAGTCTTGACATTCGGCACTTGATCGATAAAAGTCAGATTTCCTGAAAGGGCTGTCCTCCGGCAGCGGCCCGCAACACAAAGTATGAAATCTGCACCTGAAATCCACCATGGACCTGCTGCATATAGAAAATCTCTCTATCCGCTTCAATACCCCGGAGGGCCCGGCCCGGGCCGTGGACCGCGTGGATTTCGAACTCGGTCCAGGAGAAACACTAGGCCTGGTGGGTGAATCCGGCTGCGGAAAAAGCGTCACCGCCCTCAGTATTCTCGGTCTTATCCCGAATCCCCCGGGAACAATTGAACAGGGCAGAATCCTCTTTTCCGGCCGGGATCTGTTGACTCTTGATCAGGCAAGCCTGCGCCATATTCGCGGCAACACAATCGCCATGATCTTCCAGGAGCCCATGACTTCCCTGAATCCGGTCTTGACCATCGGCCGGCAGGTCACCGAACCTTTGAGAGCCCATAAGGGCCTGAACAAACAGCAAAGCGAGCAGGAGGCCCTGCATTGGCTGGAGCGGGTAAAAATCCCTTCGGCCAAGAATCACCTCCGAAGCTACCCGCACCAGCTTTCCGGAGGAATGCGCCAGCGCGTCATGATCGCCATGGCCATGGCCGTCAAACCGAACATTCTCATTGCCGATGAGCCCACAACCGCCCTGGACGTGACCATTCAGGCCCAAATCCTGTCCTTAATGCTGGAACTCAGAAAAGAGATCCGGTCCTCTTTACTGCTCATCACCCATGACATGGGGGTGGTGGCCCAGATGGCCGACAGGGTCGTGGTCATGTATGCCGGTCAAGTCCTTGAGCAGGCTGAAACCCAGGAGTTGTTTCAGACCCCCCTCCATCCCTACACCCAGGGACTGCTCAAATCCATGCCCCGGCTGATCCGGCAGAAAGACCGCATCAGCAGCAGGCTCTCTGAAATCCGCGGGACTGTTCCCCGCTTGACACAACACATCCCGGGCTGCAAGTTTGCGGCGCGCTGCGACTCAGCTTTTGCCCGCTGCCGTGAACAGCAGCCCGATCTCAAAGATACGGGTACAGGCCATTTGGTCCGCTGCTGGCTCCATGCTGCCTGACCCGGACAGACCGTCGTACGAAAGCCCGACCGCAGGACGTCAAACAAACTTTTGGAGTGAGTGTCTGAACAAAAACAGCGAATTGACTTGCTTCAATCTTCAATTTTACAGAATGGCCCTACTCGAAGTCCAAAACATCAGTAAATATTTTCCCCTTGGGGGGGGTCTTATCAGCAAGCCCAAGGCCTGGGCCCGGGCGGTGAACGCGGTGTCTTTTTCGCTTTCCCGTGGCGAAACCCTGGGACTGGTGGGAGAATCCGGCTGCGGCAAATCCACCCTCGGCCGAATACTCCTCGGCCTGATCAAGCCGGACAATGGATCCGTGATTTTCGAAAACCAGGACCTCCACCGCCTGAAGAAAAGCGAACTGAAGCTCCTCCGGCAAAAGATGCAGCTCATCTTTCAAGACCCGTATTCCAGTCTGGATCCCAGGATGAAAGTTGAGACGATCATCACTGAACCCTTGCGGGCAAGTTCCGACTTGAACAGGAGTCAAAGAAGGCGCATGGCGGCTGAACTCCTTGAAAAAGTCGGTTTGAACCCGGAAGATCTCCACAAATATCCCCATGAATTTTCCGGGGGACAGCGGCAGCGGATCGGCATCGCCAGATCCTTGAGTGTGCGGCCGAAACTCATCGTGGCGGATGAACCGGTGAGCGCCCTGGATGTCTCCATTCAGGCCCAAATCATCAACCTCCTTCAGGACTTGAAAGCCGAACTCAAGCTTTCCTTTATTTTTATCGCCCATGATCTCAGTGTGGTCGATCATTTCTGCGACCGTATCGCGGTCATGTATTTGGGACAGATTGTGGAGAAAGCACCGGCTAATCTTTTTTCCGCCAACCCGGGGCATCCCTATAGTGAAGCCCTGCTTTCGGCCGTTCCGCTGCCGGAGCCGGGACTGGGACTCCAGCCGGAACTCATGCAAGGCGAGGTCCCTGATCCGGTCAATCCTCCCCCGGGCTGCCCTTTTCATCCGCGATGCGTTCATCAGATCCCAAAATGCCGGCGAGAGAGCCCAAAACTCACGGAAGTCGAAGCAGACCACTTTATCGCCTGCTGGAACCCCCTCTGAAAATTGGAGAAAAGCTATGAAAATTACCGTGCTTGGCGCCGGAGCCATGGGCAGTCTGTTCGGAGGCCTGCTCAAAGAATCAGGAGCCGACGTGGTCTTATTGGATCTCTGGGAGGAGCATGTCCGGACCATCAGGCAACAGGGGCTGATCCTCCTGGATGAGCAGCAGGAGAGAAACATTCAGGTTCAGGCCCGGACCTCACCCCGGGGAATGCCGCCGGCCGATCTGCTGCTCGTCTTCGTTAAATCCACGCAAACCGCCCAAGCCGCTCAAACCGCCAAAAAAATCCTGCACCCGGAAGGCCTGATCCTCACCCTGCAAAACGGCATGGGCAATGGAGAGGCTTTGGCGGCGGTTGTCGACCCCCGGAGTATCCTGGTGGGGACCACTTCACACGGGGCCCATGTCCTCGGCCCGGGCCGCGTCCGGCATGCCGGACGCGGCGAAACCATCATCGGACCCTGGCGGATGAGTCAGGCAGGACTGTGCAAGGCCGCGGAAGTTTCAAAAACCCTGAATGCAGCCGGCATTCGAACCCGGACTTCGGAACATGTCCTGGAAAATCTCTGGGACAAATTGCTCATCAATGTGGGCATCAACGCGATCACCGCCTTGACCGGCATCACAAACGGCCGGATTGTGGAGATCGAGGCCGCGAAGCAGCTCGCAAAAACAGCGGTGGACGAAGCCGCCGCCGTGGCTGCTTCTCTGGGGATCAGGGTGCGCCCCGATCCGGCCGAGCATGTTTTTAAGATCGCCCGGTCCACACAGAACAACCGCTCCTCCATGGGCCAGGATGTGGATCGGCGGCGAAAGACCGAAATCGAGGCCATCAACGGGTATGTGCTTGCTGAAGCTGCAAAAACAGGGGATCCTGCTCCTGTGAATGAGGCCTTGACCGCTTTGATCCAGACCCTGGAGACCGGCTGGCAGGGATCCTCCAGGTGTGAAGATTGAAGGCGAAGAGAAGATAGGGTTTAAACAAAGGCCTTGCAATCAATTTTAGGCTCTGCAAACACGAACCAGCAAAGGAGGCACAAAATGATCTGCCGCCAGCTCCTTTTAAGTGCAATGGACGTCTTTTGTTATATTATAGGCTGTGAACAGACCCAAAAAGGCGCGGTCATAGACCCGGGAGAAGACGCCGAGCGAATTTTCACAAAAGTCAATGAACTTGGGCTTTCCCTGGACTATATTTTGAACACCCATTTTCACCTGGACCATACCGGAGCGAATGCCGAACTGCAGGCTCTGAGCGGGGCCAGGGTAGCCATGCATGCTGAAGATGTCCCGCTCTATGGACGGCCGGTGGACATCACCCTGCAGGAAGCAGACCGGCTCCCTTTGGGAAACTTAGAAATCCGGGTCATTCACACACCCGGACATACCCCGGGCGGAGTGGCCTTTTATCTCCAGGGAAAGCTGTTCACCGGAGACACCCTGTTTGTCAAGGACAGCGGACGAACCGACCTGCCTTACAGCCATCGGGAAACCCTGGGAGCCTCCATCAGAAAACTCATGGAACTTCCCAAAAACACACGGGTCTATCCGGGACATAACTACGGCCCCACCCGCACCTCGACTCTGGAACAGGAACAGATCCACAATATCAATGCCCACGAATACGGGTTCGCCCGCACAAGCTAATGGCTTCATGAGTCTGCGTCTGATGCGGACGGTTCTGGCTCCACGAGAAGGGTCAAGCCTTCCTCTGCCAGAACCCGGACCCGCTGACCGGATTCAATGCGGGCCAGGCCCGGCCCGGGCCTGGCCCGCCAGCGCTCCCCCCTGATCCGGATATAACCTTCCGGGTTCAGCCTCTCCTCCGTCAGGCCTGTTTGATGCACCATGGAATACCTGTTTCCGGTTCCCGCATCATAGGCGGGCCAGGTGTAAAAAAACAGGATGATATCTTTGATGGTCCACAGCACCAGCAAGCCGCCTGCAGCCCAGAGCGGCAATCCGGTCCAGAGCCTGAGCAGCCAGAGAAATCCGGCAAAAAGCAAGAGCGGGGGGATTTCCAGGAGGATATACTTCCGAAGCGCTTTTTGAGTCCAGCCTTTCTTAGGCATGGGCGGCAGCAGTTGAGGCTTCGGCCCCAAACGAGTTCTGAATCCAGTTCACAAGCTTCTCCAGCTCCGAATCAAAAGCATCCAACAATGCATACTCTGCAAGCCCCTGCTGCGTTTTGATTTCTCTTTCGAGATCGCAGATCACGGCATGCAGCGAATCCGCGCAAATCGTGGCCGCAGCCCCTTTCATGGTGTGGCAGTAACGGGCGGCTTCCTCCGGGCGCTTCGTGCGCAGCAGGTCGCGAACCCGATCCGAGCCCTGCTCATAGTTTGCGGCAAAGAGACGTAAAGATTTCTCAAATACTTGCTGTTTTCCGTTCAAGCGCTTCAGCCCCCGCCGGATGTCCACCGGCGAATCCGCGCCAGCCGTTTGCTCTAATCCGTCCGAAATGGCCCTGTCGGGCATCGCCTGAGCCGCTTGTTCACCTGTGGCAGGTTTTTCACCAAATCCGCCGATCCAGCGTGCAACCAGAGCCATGAGCTGCTCCGGCTGCATAGGCTTGGGGATGAAGTCATTCATGCCGGCCTCCAGGCATTTTTCCCTTTCACTCTCCAAGTGATAGGCGGTCATGGCGATGATCGGGAGGTCGGCAAAGCGGTTCTCCGCTCGAATGGCTTTGCTGGCGGACAAACCATCCATCACCGGCATTTGGACGTCCATGAGAACCAGGTCCGGACGCTCATGCTTCAGGCAGGAGAGCGCCTGCCTGCCGTTATCAGCCAGCACCACCTGCAGGCCCAAGCTTTCCAGAATCTCCTTTTGAACAAATTGATTGACAGGGTTGTCTTCGGCCAAAAGTACCCTCGCCCCGTTCAATTCCGGACTTTTCATCACTTTTTCCTGTCCGCCCCGGGGCTGGTCACTGTCCGCCCCGCCACTGCCTTGCTCCAGGCTCTGCAGGATGGCCATTAGGCGGAGTCGGCAGACCGGCTTGAAAAGGACCAGGTCCGCTCCATAAGGTTTTCCGACCGCCGATTCGCAGTCGCTCCCAAAGGGAATCATGCACACAATCTTGACTGTAAAGCCGCCTGCCGCATCCCTGATCTGCTCGGCAAAGTCTCGGCCGTCTCTATATGAAAACCTATGATCCAGAAAAACAATGTGACAAGGTTCTCCGGCCATCACCCCGGAACGGAATATTTCCACTGCCTGCCGGGCACTGAGAGCAGATTGTGTATCAAATGCAAAGCGCTTCAGGTTTTGACGCATCATCTCCTGGAAATCCTCATTGCTGTGAACAATCAACGCTTTTCGAGGGATTCGGGACCGGTTCCCGGTCCAGGCCTCAGCCGCGGATTCCGCCGCCGGCCTGAAACAGGCGGTGAAATAAAAAGAGGCGCCCCGGGCTACACTGCTTTCCACCCATATATGTCCCTGCATCAGGTTCACCAGACGCCGGCAGATGGTCAACCCCAGTCCGGTTCCGCCGAAACCCCGAACATTGGAAGGCTCCACCTGGGTAAAAGGCAAAAACAGATCCGCCTGCTTCTCTTGAGGGATTCCTCTCCCGGTATCCCGGACCATAAAACGCAATTCGAGCCGGTTCTCCTTCATCCAGGCAAGCTCGATGGTCAACAGGATCTGTCCAGTATCTGTAAACTTGAAGGCATTACCGATAAGATTGGTCAAAACCTGTTCCAGACGTAAGGCGTCTCCTGTCAATTTTTCCGGTACGGCCTCTGAAAGGATGACCATCAATTCCAGGTCCTTTTCCGCTGCTTGCGCGGCAAACAACCCCAGAACACGATCCACGACCTCTTCAAGCAGAAATACATTTTCCTCCAGGCTCAGTTTGCCCTCTTCGATCTTGGCATAATCCAAAAGATCATTGATCACCCCCAAAAGGGTCCGGGCTGATTGTTGTATCCGGTTTAAGTATTCCTGTTGTGCGGAGCTTGACTCGTCCTGTCTGATCAAACTCACCAAACCGAGGATGGCGTCCATGGGTGTCCTGATATCATGACTCACTTGGGCGATGAGTTCACTCTTAGCCTTGTTCGCCGCATCAGCCGCCAGCTTGGACTGCTCTATCCTGTTGCGTTCGGTCACATCGCGGGCGTTGACAATGATCCCGGCAGAACGTGACGACCCGGGAAGCGTGTTGGAATTGATCTCAAAATGCCTCCAGGTTTCGTCGGCATGTCTGAATCGGCATTCGGTCAGCTCATAGTTCTCTGTTTGGGAGGAAGACAGATCAAAACGCTTTGCGAGCTTCCAATGATCATCCGCATGGATATACTCAAACACGGACTGGCCGAGCATGCCTTCCTGGTCATACCCCAGTATCCTCGAAACCGAAGGGCCGACATAGGTGAGCTTGGTCTCCCGGTCTATGACCAGGATCACATCGGAACTTTTTTCAATAAGTGACCTAAAATACTCTTCATTATACCTCAACTCCCCCATAAGCAGCGACAGGCGATGGCTCATTTCATTGAACACCTGTCCCACTTTTCCTATTTCATCGCGGGATTGAACCTTGATGGTCCGCCCTGGACCCTCTGTACCTATCTCTTCGATCTTTGCGGACAACTCCCGTAAAGGCCGGATCAAATGATGGATGACGAACCAAAGGATCAGGCCGAGTACAACGGTGCCCGCCACGCCGACGGAGAGCACAAAGGCCCGGGACTGCTGGATCGGCCTGTAGAGCTCCGCCTTGGGAATGGCTACCAGAAGATACCAGTTCCAGGGCTCAAAAAAAGTGTACAGGGAATACAAGGACAGATCACCCCATTCAATAAGCAAGCCCCCTTGAGTTTGTTCACGCAGGTGCCGGCGCCACCCGTTCTTCACGACTGACGCCCCGTTCTCGCCAGTATCCGGATGGCCAAGGATCCGGTCGTCGGCATCAAGCACAAAGGCAAAGCCCTTGTTTCCGATCTCAATGTCCCTGATGTTTGCAAGCGCGTCCTGCTGGGCCTTTTGGACGCTGGCCGGGACATCTTCCAGTTGATATTGCTTGAGCAGGGCCGTCTGTTCCCGAACGATCGCCTCCAGCTCTTGTCTCTGCAGCCGAAGCCAGTTTTCAGCGATCCCTTGCAAGGCCTGAGATGAAAAATAATAATTGATTGTAATGGATCCGAGCAAAGATACAAGCAGTATGGGCAGTATGGACAGAAATATTTTTGAAAAAATGCTCATAAAACGCCTTTTCGACCGGCAGTCCTGTCAGGGCTTAAGGGGTGAAACGCGTATTTTCAGTGAATTGAGGATACAAGGCAATACTGGCTGTCAATGGATGCCCGTAGTCAAGGTCGGGTCTGCGCAGGCAATTCTGTTTCACGGCAAACAGGGGATAGGCCGCTGCTTCGCCTAATATCCTGATCTGGGCGTGTGCCCAGAGCTGTGTCTGCTTTAAAGGGGATATTTCCTGACGGGCCGCTTCAAGCAAGCCATCGATGTTCCTGTAGTGGGAAAAATTCGTATTCGATGCCACCCCGGAGAGGGCGCTAGCGTCCGAATGAAAAAACTGGGACAAAAAGGCATCGGCAGTGGGACGCCAGGCCCCATAAAGGATGAGGTCCGCCTCGTCATTCCGGATCCGCGCATGCATCACCTGATGGGGCACAATTTCGACAGTACACTGCACATTGATCTCTTGCAGCTGTTCTTTGATAATCTGTGCACAGACCCGATAGATCCGCTTTTCAGAAACAATCATCGACAGGGAAAGTCCCTGAGCAAAGCCGGCTTCCGCCAGGAATTGCCTGGCCAGCCGCAGGTTATATTGATAGCCCAGACCGAGGGCGCACACCTTTTCCCCGCTGAGCCCTCCGGGAACGCTCTTCTCCGGGACCGGGGCGTACACGGGTTCGACAAGAATGCGGCTCGTGACACTGGAAAACGACTTTCGATCCAGGGCCAGCAGCAGGGCCCTTCGTACCAGAAGGTCATCCAATGGTTTTTGCCGAGTATTCAAATGAAGGGCCATCACCTCCCCCACCCCATACACATCAAAGACCTGTCCGGGGGCTCGGCCGGCCTGTTCCACCCACTCCGGATCTCCCGACCCGACGAAGACGTCCAGGTCCCCCTGTTGAAAGGCGGCCTCCCGATCTGCAAGCCGGGGCATATAGCGGACAATCACCCCCCGCACTTCGGGAGAGCCCCTGAAATAGTGCTCATTGGCGGCAAGAACCACCTTTTCCCCCGGGACATAACGTTCAAAGCAAAACGGTCCGCTCCCCACCGGGTGTTGCCCAAAATGCGCCTTGCCCCTCTCCTGGACGGCCTGTTTGCTCACAATAAATCCACCTGAATAATTGCTGATCTTTGGGAAAAACAGAATCGGAGAAAGCGGCTCATCCAGGATAATTTGGATGGTGGCGGCATCGAGCTTTTCAAAGCGCATTCCGGCGTATTCGCCGGCATAATGAGACCTTTCAGGATCAGCCGCTTTTCGCAGAGAAAAGACCACATCATCCGCTGTCAATGGAACAGGATCGCCGTCTTCTCCGGCATGAAAATAGACATCCTGTTTCAATTCGACCGTCCAGATCTGCTTTTTGTCCTGTATATAAAAATCCGGAAAATCAGCGGCCAGATCCGGCTCCATCCGGGGGGCCTGTCCAGGGACATAGCGCAGCAAACCATTGAAAAGCATATCCGCCACAGCCCGGTCCTGGGAGCCTTGGGCCAGATGGGGATCGAAAGTGCCGGCATCGGCGGCATGGACCCCGAAACGCAGCCAGCCCCCCGAATTCCGAAAACTTTTTGCATCAACCGCACCTCCGTGAGCCTGCAGAGAGCTAAGACAAAACAGTGCACAGACCATTCCCAGAATCACAATCGTTTTTTGCAAACCCAACCTCCAGGCATACCAATATAGCAAGGACGTTACGAAGTCTTATATATGCCGACTTCCGTTACAGATGGCCTCTTCAACCGGCGCGGCCGGCAAAGGAACTGACTTGAGCCCTCATGTACCTTATTTCCGGACCGGAGGCAATCAGACCTGCCGCTTTCACTTGCAGACCGCCTGATCATGAGGCATAGTCTCCACTTGGAGCCGGAGCCCTGAAACCGGGTGTCAACGAATAGAGGCCTTAATAAATTTCTGGACCGAACTTCAGGGACCAGCTCGTAGCTCGTATTCTTTATCGTAAAAATTGAAAATTTGAGAGAGGAGGCGGCATGCAGAACAAAAAAGTCAGTATACATACCCTCAAGCAGGCCAAGGTCGAGCAACGCAAACTGGTCATGCTCACGGCCTATGACTATCCGTTTGGTCTCCTGGCTGACGAAGCCGGTGCGGACATGGTTTTGGTGGGGGATTCTTTAGGCATGGTGGTCATGGGGCTGGAGGGCACCACAGCCGTGACCATGGAGACCATGCTCCATCACACCCAGGCCGTGGTCCGAGGCTGCAAAACCCCTCTGGTGGTCGGCGACATGCCCTTCATGAGTTACAACATCTCCATTCCGGATGCCATTCGCAACGCGGGACGACTCCTGAAGGAGGGAGGCTGCGATGTGGTCAAGCTGGAAGGCGGGGTGGATTTCGCCCCCACGGTCCAGGCCATTGTCAAGGCGGGCATTCCGGTGATGGGGCATATAGGATTGACCCCCCAGACCGCTTCCGCCCTGGGCGGGTTCAAGACCCAGGGCCGGGATCTGGCCGGGGCCAAACAGATCCTGGAGGACGCCAGAGCCCTGGAGGACGCCGGTGTTTTCTCCATGATCCTGGAAGCCGTGCCCGCTCCCCTTGGAAAGCTGGTGGCGGAAAGCGTTTCAGTCCCGGTCATCGGGATCGGAGCCGGGGATGAAGTCGACGGTCAGGTCCTGGTGACCCATGATCTCATCGGCCTTTTCGACAAATTCGTCCCCAAGTTCGTCAAACAGTACACCCGAATCCGGCCGATCATTCTTGAGGCTATGAACGCTTATAAACAGGATGTTCAGGAACAGGCCTTCCCGGACCGGGAACACTCATTTTCCATGCCGGAAGAAACCCTGGAGGCACTGAAGAGAAGCCTGGACAAGCCGGAGTGAAAGAACAATCGACTTGACGGCGGAAAAAAGACCCGCCTTGATCAGACTCAAAGGCTCCATCAGTCGAGAAGGCAACTGCCATCCGCAACCGGCTGGCCGGCAGAGCACTCGGCAATACCCTCGACGAACTGCACAACGAAAGGCCGGGTTGCTTACAGCCGATCAGAAATTATTTAAAGTTTTTCAGAGCGTTTCATAAAATATCCTAAAAAAGGAAACCTGCAGATGTTTCTCAGGCCGGGAGGTATTTTTTATTTTTTTCCTCAGCCTGAGCCTGGATCAGCTCAATATCCTCATCGCTGAGATCCTTGAAGCGTTTCTGGGATTGGAGGTAGGTTTTGACCGGAATCGGGGAATCAGGTCTGTAGGTCTGCTGCAACTCACCGCTTTCATTCAGTTCGATCAGGGGGAAGACGCCGGAATCCACTGCCAGGCGGGTGACCTTCAGAGAATCCTGGGAATCGATTTTCCAGCCCGGAGGGCAGGCCGCCAGGAGATGAAGAAAGGTAAAGCCGTGAGCCTTCCTGGCCTTTTCAAATTTCAGGTAGAAATCTTCGGGAAAAGACACGGTGGCCGTGGCAATGTAGGCCGGGTGATGCCCGAGGACAATGCCGATCAGATCTTTTTTCTGATAGGCGAAGTCCTTGCCTCCCGGAGTGGTGGTGGTCCAGGCCCCGCAGGGCGTGGCCGAAGACTGCTGCACCCCGGTATTCATGTACGCTTCGTTGTCATAGCAGACATAGATGAAGTCTTCGTTGCGGTCCGCGGCCCCGGACAAGGCCTGAAATCCGATGTCAAAAGTCCCCCCGTCGCCGGCCCAGACCATGACCTGAACATCCTGGTGGCCCTTAGTAATCAGGGCCCGCCTGACTCCGGAGGCACAGGCGGCCGCCGTGGCAAACGGGACATGCAAAAGCGGCACGGACAGAGCCGTAGTGGGAAACGGCCCGGCAATGATCGACCAGCAGCAGGCCGGAATGACCACCACGGTCTTTTCCCCCAAAGCCTTCAAGGCATGGCGCATGCTGAGCGAAGCGCCGCAGCCGGGACAGCCCAGATGCCCGCTGTTCAAATATTCAACTGTCGTCACATTCCATAGCATGTAGCATCACCTCGTATGCAGGTGTCGGTTTTCAGGGGAAAAAATTGTTCAGCTTCGTAAATCAGAACCAGTTGCTGTTGACCGGCGAGAGGCCGCCCATGCCCTGCACCACATCGATCACCGTCTCCGGGAAGACTTCTTTCCCCCCCAGACTGATGATCACATCAAATATCCGGGGACGGGACTCGAGATGATAGAGCGAGGCCCGCAGCTCCTGGGCCAGGGTCCCTCCGGCCCCATAGGAAACCGCTCGGCTGAAGGCCAGGACATCAGGGACCCCCTGCACCATTTCCAGCAGTTCCTCCCGGGGAAAGGGCCTGAACAGACGGAGCTTCACAAGACCGACCTTTTTTCCGGCATCACGAAGCCGGTCCACGGCTATCCGCACGGTTCCGGTCAGTGCGCCGCTGCTGACAATCACCACCTCAGCTCCTTCCAGGCGATACCCTTCCAGATTTGCATACCGGCGATGAAACAATCGGCTGAATCGTTCAGCGCCCTCTTCAATCTCCTTGGGCACGTTCTTCATGGTTTTGGCCAGGGCCTTCCGGAGATTGTAGAAATTGTCAGGCGTGGCCGCAGCCCCGAAACTCAGTGGGTTTTCCGTATCCAGGTGATAGGGCGCCTGGTAGGCGGGCAGGAAACGGTCCGCCAGATCCTGCTCCGGGACGAAGAGCTGCTCCATGGTATGGGACAGGATAAACCCATCGATCATGACCATCACCGGAAGCATGATTCTTTCCGTCAGCCAGTAGGACAAAAGGATGGTATCCAGGGCCTCCTGGGCCGTCTCACAATAAATCTGCAGCCAGCCTGTATCCCGCTGGGCCAGGCTGTCGCTCTGGTCGGTCCAGATATTCCAGGGCGCGCCAAGGGCCCGATTGGCATTGACCATGACCAGGGGAAACCGGGATGCGGCAAACCAGTGCAGCATTTCGTGCATCAAAGCCAAGCCGTGAGAGCTCGTCGCGGTAAAAGAACGACTGCCTGCGGCCACCGATCCAAAACAAGCGGCGATGGCCGACATCTCGGATTCCACCTTGATATATTCACTGGGCATTTCCCCGCTGTCCACCATGCTTGATAAGGTCTCAATAATATGTGTCTGCGGGGTGATGGGATAAGCGGCGATCACTTCCGGCCTGCAGAGTTTGACGCCATAGGCGATGGCATCGCTGCCCAGCAGCATTTCTGAAGTATGCTGAGCCGGAGGGTTTTGCATAAAGTTCATATCTTGTGCTCCTCGCCTTCAGGCTTCCTCCCGTCTGTCCGGCGCTGTTCTTGATTCGCAGTCCTCAGCAATTCTATTTTACTTCATTCATCATGCAAAATTCGACGTTGTTCCACATTCTCCATCCGCCGTTGCCCTTTCCGCGTTTCACTCATTTCCCTCTGCTCTCGGCCTCTTCATTCCGGCATTTTTCAATCTTCTTCCATCCGAATGACCCCTCTGGGGCAGACAAAAGCGCACAGGCCGCAGCCTTTGCAGTGCTCAGAATCAATCGTCACTCCGGGAGGATCCGCCTCCGTCTCCAGGGCAATGGACACGTCCGGGCAAAAGAACCAGCACAGGCCGCAGGCGGTGCACTTGCCGCAACTCAAGCACCGGGCCGCAGCCAACTGTGCCTCATCTTCACTGAACCCCGGATCGGTTTCTACAAAGCCGGACACGCGTTCCTCCAATGCCGTCTCCCGGAGCAAAAGAGGTTTCTTTCGAGGCACATAGGTCAAGTTGACCGCCGCAGGCTCGGGCGCCGGCAACTCCGGAGCCTCCTGCTCCGGATCCAGCTGCTGCAGAATGGCCGTTGCCCCTTGCCGCCCGGTGGCCATGGCTTCGACCACCGAGGACGCCCCAAGCTGCAGATCCCCTCCCACGAACAAACGCTCCTTCGGCTCGATCCGAAGATGTTCAGTTTGTCCGACAGCCAGAACCAGAACATCCACCTCCTGTTCGGATCCGACCGGGCCTGGAACGATCCCCTGTTCCGATTTGACGGCCTGGCTGACGCTCAAGCGCAGAGCGCCCTTGTGGGGGGTGATGTCCGTTACCAGGCTTTGTTCCTGCACCGGGATGCCCTCCTCGGACAAATGGCGTTTTTCGTCTGGATAGGCCGGCATCTCAGCGTAGGTCCGACGATAAATGATCTCCACCTCCTTGCCGTAGCGCAACAGGGACCTGGCCGCATCCACTGCTACGTTTCCGCCTCCGATCACTGCAAAACGCCGACCTTCCGGGATTCGGCCCTGCTGCAGATCGTATAAAAGATCCAGGCCCTGTCTGACCCGATCATACCCGGCAAACTCCCGGGGCAGGATCGAAGCGCCCAACCCGGGTGCGCAAAAAACCGCCTGATAATCAGAGCTAAGGGCTTCAATCTTCTCCGAAGTCATATCCTGACGGCATTCCAGACCGATATTGAAGGAGTTGATCAAATTATCCAGCTCCTGACGCAGCACGTCCTTGGGCAGACGGTATTCAGGAATGCCCCAGCGCAGGAGTCCCCCCGGTTCTGCTTCTTTTTCATAGACCGTCACCTGAATTCCGGCCCGAGCCAGAAAATAGGCAGCGGCCAGGCCGGCCGGGCCGCTGCCTACCACAGCCACCCGCTCCGATCTCTTTTTTTCCGGGGCAGGATACGGGATCTTCAGGCCATAATCGCCGAGGAAGCGTTCCACAGACCCAATCAGGACTCCCTGGTCGAGCTGAAGGCGATTGCATTCCTGCTGACAAAAACGGGGGCAGACCCGCCCGGTGATCGCGGGCAGGGGATTGCTCTCCCGGAGAATCTCAAGGGCTCTGTCCTTCTCCCCCTGATTCAAGAAATACATATACTCGGCGATATTATTCTGAATCGGGCAGGCCGTCCTGCAGGGCGATACTTTCTCCTGCAGGCAGGGGCTGAAAAATTTCCAGCTCCCGGTCAGGTTGCCCTCGGTGGTGGTCATGGAAATCGGAGCTTCGTTCAAATCCCCCGGAGCGACCAGACTGTCCTGATTGATGATCTCCATAAATTATCCCTGATCTCATTTCCAAAGCTGGCTACGCCCGCAACCCAAAGGTTCCAGGTTCACGGTTCACAGTTCACGGTTAAGAAAAAAAACAGTTTTTCAAACGACCCAGAATGTATCTTCCGAATATCTTCCTCTTCAAACCGTGAACCGTGAACCTGGAACCGTGAACCATATCCGACAAGGACTTCAACTGCTTCGGAGCAACAAATTTTCTTGTTTTCTGTGACAGAGATGAACCGATAAGTCTAATGAGTCATGCCTTCAATTTCTTCTGCAGCACCATTCAATCTTAAATATTCAATATTCATTGTCGTAGGCCTCCAGCATTGCAAGCCTATTTGCTTCCAGACCGGCCGGGACGAATCTGGGCAGGGCCGCTTCCAGATGCTCGCGGGACACGAGACCGCTTACTTTGGCAAAAGCCCCGAGAACCGGGACGTTAACCAGGGGCATTATCCTGTTGCCGAGGCCGTGCTCCAAGGCCAGCCGGTTGATATTGGCAGTCACCACCCGGCATTCATCCTCGAAAAAAGAGTAATATTCCGGAGTGTTGTCACTGTTGATCAACACAATTCCCCCGGCATGAATACCGGAGGTGACGTTGACCGTTTCGGCCAGCTTGGCGGAGAGTACAAGGACATGATCCGGATTCACGACCTGGGAGCGGAGGTTGATGAAGGCATCGGAAACCCTGACGAAAGATGCAACCGGAGCCCCCCTGCGTTCAGCGCCGAAGGTCGGGAAAGACTGAGCGTACCTGCCGGCCAGAAAAAAGGCATAGGACAGGATCTGTGAAGCAATAACCGCCCCCTGCCCGCCCCGTCCGTGTATTCGAATTTCAAGCATCATAATCTTTTAATTAACAATTCCGGCGAACATACCAAGTCAAAAATATCGCCAGATTCATCGATGATAGACCGTCACCAGAGCCTTGGCCGGTTTTCCATCCAGCGCCCTGAAGCCGTGGAGTTGTTCCGACTCAAAATAAATGCAGTCCCCGGGCTTGAGAACCACCTTTTCATCCGGTGATGAAAATTCCAGACTTCCTTCGAGGACAAAGGCACACTCCTCGCCTTCATGTGTAAACTGGATCACATCTTCCGCATCTTTTGCTTCAAAAGTCACCAGAAACGGCTCCATATGCTTGGAGGTTTTGGTATAGGCCAGGGCCTCATAGTTGTAGCCCAGATGGGCCTTCCCCTTGACCTGGCGCCTGGGGGAGACCAATCTCTCATCGCTGCGAACCACTACTGTTTTGGCATCACTGGCTTCTTCCTGAAACAAGAGACTGATATCCGTATTCAAACTGTTGGCCACCTTGAGCAAGGTGGCAATGGGGGGCGAGACTTGACCGTTTTCAATCTGAGAAATCAAAGCCTTGGCCAAACCGGCTTTTTCCGCCAATTGCTGCATACTCAAGCCTTTGTTTTGACGAATGGCTTTAATTTTTTCGCCGATCCCCAGCTGAGAATGATTTTTGCGCAGCGCATCAGCCATTTGTACATCCTTGGGTAAAAGTTTCCTATTCTTTTAAAAAAAAATAAATGATCTCCTTGTTCAATGTCAAGGCGCAATAAAGAGTAAACACCTTGAGTTGGATCAGTATGCTCCTTGACAGTTTCGATCCTGACAACGTATGAAGTTAAGGCATAGCATCCAGCCTCAGCCCGGAGCGGGGCATGCAGGACCGAGACCGCCTGTTCGCTGCAGACCGGACAGATCTGCGTTTGATGAAAGGTTCTTTTTTCCATCAGCAACACAGCAAGGAGGTGCTTTATGAAAAGCCGTTTTTTCAAATTCTATCCTGGCCTGGCACTTATGAGCTTCATCGCCGTATTCATGCTGACTTTGCCCGCTACCGGCCTTGCAGATGATTCCGGTAAATTCAAAATCGGCATCACCCAGATCGTGACCCATCCGGCCCTGGATGCCAACCGCCGGGGCTTCATCGATCAAATGGAAAAGGAAGGCTTCGTGGAGGGCAAAGACGTCGAATATGATTACCGCAACCCGGAAGGCGACATGAGTCTGGCCGCCTCCATCGCCCAAAAATTCGTGTCGCAAAAAGTGGATATGATTCTGGCCATCGCCACACCCACGGCCCAGGCCTGTGTGAATGCAGTAAAAAATACCGACATTCCGGTTGTGTTCGGGGCGGTGACCGATCCCGTATCTGCCGGTCTTGTGGACAGTTGGGAAAGCCCCGGAGGACAGGTGACCGGAATCAGCGACTGGGCGGATGTCGGGGCTCAAATCCAGCTCATTCTGGATATTGTTCCCGAGGTCAAAAAAATCGGGGTCATCTACAACAGTGGAGAAACCAATTCCAAAATCCAGGTGGAAGAGCTCAAAAAAGTAGCCCCGAATTTAGGCATTGACAAAGTAGTCGAAGCCAGCGCCGCCACCACCGCCAATGTCATGGGCGCGGCCCAGTCCCTCATGGGTCGGGTGGACGCTGTCTGGGTGCCCACGGACAATACCGTGGTCTCGGCCTTCGAAGCCGTGGTCAAGGTCTGTGAAGACAACCAGATTCCGGTTTTTGCCGCTGATACGGCGACAGTGAAACGCGGGGCCATCGGAACCCCCGGCATCGACTACTATGTGCTCGGCCTGGAAGACGGCAAAATCGCGGCCCGGATCCTGAGCGGCACCCCGCCCGCGAACATTCCGGTCAAGAAGGTTCCCATGACCGATCTCTACTTGAATCCGGCCGCTGCCGAGCGTATGGGGGTCAGCATCCCGCCGTCCGTTCTTGGCCGCGCAAGTAAGATTATTAACGAATAAGACTTAAGATGCGACAGGAGCAGCCAGTGAAGGGTTCATCTTCAATGGCTGCTTGTCTTTTTGTCCATTTCCTGAGGATGAGGAGTTTCGCGTGGACCTGTTGATCAGCATACTGTCCGTAGCCGGTTATGAGGGCCTGATCTTCGGACTGGTCGCCATTGGAGTCTATATCACCTTTCGGGTGCTGGGCTTTCCGGATCTGGGTGTGGATGCCACCTTCCCCCTGGGCGGAGCCGTCGCCGCGGTGTTCATCGTCAAGGGCACGAATCCCCTGCTGGCCACCTCACTGGCCTTTGCAGCCGGCCTGCTGGCCGGAATGATCACCGGCCTCTTGAACACTAAGCTCCGCATCAGCGCCCTTTTGTCCGGAATTCTGATGATGGTCGGTCTCTATTCCGTGAATCTGCGCATCATGGGCGGCGCCAACATTCCACTCCTCAGGGAGATTACCGCTTTTGACCTCTTTTCCAAACTCACCGGCCTTCACGGCATGGCTCTATCCATCGCGCTCGCCGGTCTGGTGGCCCTTTTTATTTTTTTCATTTTGAACTGGTTCCTGCGAACGGAGATCGGGCTGGCCCTCCGTGCCTCGGGCGACAATGAAAAAATGCTCCGGGGGCTGGGGGTGGACACCGATAAAAACATCTTAATCGGCTGCTCCCTGTCCAACGGACTGGTCGCACTGGCCGGAGCCCTGGTCGCACAGAATCAGGGATTCTGCGACGTGGGCATGGGGATTGGCATCATCGTCATGGCCTTAGCCGCAATCATCATCGGGGAAGGCCTTTTTGGACATCCCAAGGGGATTTTGAGCATTCTTCTGGCCTGTTTTGTGGGGACCTTCGCCTATCGGCTGTTCATCACCCTGGCCTTGAGACTGGGCCTGCCCCCGGGCGATTTGAAGCTGATCACCTCGATTCTGGTGGTTATCGCCCTGGGCATCCCCCACCTGCGAAAACGAATGCGGCAGGAATGGATTCCCCCCGCCTCGAGAATGTAGGGTGCGACATCACATTTCAGATCCCAAATTTCAAAATTCGAATCTCGCAAAAGGGTGTGTAAAAATGAAGAGGGCTGCAAATCATGACGTTTTGAACCTCACGAACATCCGGAAAATTTTTTTCGCGGGCACGGTTGATAAAGTCGTCGCTTTGAACGGAGTTGACCTGTCCGTGGCCGATCAGGAATTCGTCACGGTCATCGGAAGCAATGGAGCGGGAAAATCAACCCTTTTGAATGTCGTGGCCGGAGTTTTTCCTCCGGAAAGAGGGGGAAAAGTCGAAATTCAAGGCGATGAGGTTACCAGACTCGAAGAATACAAACATGCCAGATACGTCTCCCGGGTCTGGCAGGAACCCGAGGTGGGAACCTCCCGCAACTTGAGCATTGAAGAAAATTTGTCCCTTGCCTTGTTGCGGGGCCGGCCCCGAACCTTGAAAAAGGCCGGCAATAAAAAACGCAGACAGATTTTTCGGGAAGCCCTGGCCCAGATCGAACTGGGACTGGAGGATCGACTCACGGCTCAGGTGGGCACCCTCTCCGGGGGCCAGCGTCAGGCCTTGTCTCTGGTAATGGCCACTATCAGCAAGCCGAGCATTCTGCTTTTGGATGAACACATCGCCACCCTGGATCCCAGAACCGCCCAGACAGTCATGGACTTAACGGAAATGATCGTAGAACGCGAGCGCATGAGCACCCTCATGGTCACCCATAACATGGAAATGGCCCTGCGCTACGGCAAGCGGCTGATCATGATGCACAAAGGGAAGATTATCCTGGATATCGGCCATGATCAAAAAAAGGATTTGAAGATCACGGATCTGATCGCGGCTTTTGAACGCGCCGCAGGCGAGGAGTTCACCGATGACAATGTCCTGCTCAGCTGCTGATTTCTGACGGGAAGACCCGTCAGAAATCAGTTCTTTTTTGCTTGGTTTATGAATACCCTGAAACTCTCCAAGGAACGGGCCGCCTTCCTGGCCAGGGACTTCAGCCGGGGCTTCATCGCCTATTGCGGTTTTGTGGCTGAGGCGGTCGAATGGGGCGCATTCCGATCCAGTTTGGCCATCCGGCCGGAGCACCGGCAGCAGGACGGCTTTGTCCATGCCGGGGTCATGGCCGCCATGGCCGATCACACCGCCGGGTATGCCGGCTTCACCGTCGTCTCCGAGTCCCATCAGATCCTGACCATTGAATTCAAGATCAACTTCCTGTGTCCCGCCCGGGGCGAACAACTCATCTGCCGGTCCAGCGTTCTCCGGCCCGGACGGCAGATCCTGGTGGCTGAATCCAAGATCTTCGACCAGACAGGGGACTCGGAAAAACTGACGGCCAAGGCCCAGATGACCCTGATGGCCGTTCATCAGGAAAAACTCCGGGTCAGTGCTTCTTCAGACTGTACATGACCAGCTTATCTTTCAGGACCAGCGGCTTGGCTTCCGCCTTGCATCCGAGAAATTCATCCATTCGCCGAACCGTCTCCGGATCGAAATCCTTTTGATAGTACTCAAAATGATAGGCGTAGAGTTCTTCCCGATCACGAAAGATCCACCGGGTATAAAAAACGTCCGTATCTTCCAGCTCAAGACTGCAGTTTTTGACTGCCTGCCGGGCATAAATCAGGGCCGGCGACTCATCATGGAAGAACTTGGACAGCAATTGGACCTCGCCGTCGAGCGCCGGTTCCAAGGCCAGCAGCCACCCATTCCGCCTGAGCACTCTTTTCCCTTCTTCCAGAGCCTGCCGGCTGTCTTGATGATGCAGGGACAGGGTGAAAAGCACCAGATCAAAGGATTGTTCCGGAAAATCGAGAGATTGGCCGCTGCCCACCCTCAGATCGATGCCGGGAAGACGTTCCCCGGCTTCGGCAATCCGGGCCTGATCAGGATCAACTCCAACGATGGACTGGACGCGGTCAACCAGCATGGCGGTCACCCGCCCGTTGCCGCAGCCGATTTCCAAGACCTGCTTGTCGGACAAATCAATAACTGACTCAATCCGCTGTCTGGTGATCTGCTCTGTGTCTTCCTGCATGAAAGGCCCTCCTCTCGCTTGCCGGGACTGTACTTCCTGCTTGGCTGTTTTGGTTCAGGCCTTACTCAGCTTTCTTCCACCGCCAGCAGCAAGGCCTGCAGTTCATTTTCGACTTCCGGAGCCGGACGCTGGAGAGGCAAGCGGGGGTCGCCCCCAAAATAGCCGGCCCTGTCCATAACCGCCTTCAACCCGCCAATGCCGTATCTCACGGTCACTGCCTTGGCCAGAGGCGTCATCCGGGTTTGGAGACTCCTGGCCTCTTCATAGCGTTTCTGCTGAAACAGATCGAAAATCTGAATGCAGATATCCGGAATGACATTGGCCACCGCTAAAATCCCGCCATGGATGCCTAAACACAGGGACGGGAAGAAAACGGGCGCCGATCCGACAAAGACCCGAAATCCAGGACGGCTGGAAAAAAGGGATTCGTGCAATTGGCCGACATTCCCCAGACTGTCTTTGAGCCCGACAATATTCGGATGCTCGGAGAGTTTGGCCACCAGGCCCGGCTCCAGATTAAGCCCCGTGAACTGGGGGACGTTGTACAGCAGAATCGGCATTCTGGCAGCCTCAGCCACAGCCGTGAAATGATCCAGGAGGATGCCTTCCCGCATACCCCCCTTGTAATAAAAAGGGGGGGCAACAAGCCCGAAATCAGCCCCGCAGTCGGCCATCAAATTAGTCAGATGAATGGTCTCCTTGGTTGATTCCGCCCCTGTCCCCACCATCAAAAATTTTGAGGCCGAAGTCGCTTCCCGGGCCTTTTGGACCAGAGACACTTTTTCCTGCTCATTCAAATATACGGCCTCCCCATTCGATCCCAGGACCAGATAGCCGGAGAGTTGGGTCCGATTCCATTTTTCGATGTTTTCTTCCAGTCTCCCCAGAGCCGGTTCACCATCTGCAAAGGGTGTGGGTATTGGGGGAATCACGCCTGACAAGTCCATAAGCTGCTCCTTTGTCCAAGATTGAGATTGTTGTTGACAAAAGCCATTGTATCTGCTAATAAAAAAATCAGTAAATACTGCTGTTTTTTCATTCAACCCAAAGGAGGAACGACAATGCTGCATTTTTCATCAAGAACCTTGGCCGTCATGCTGTGCGGAGCAGTTTTGCTTTTGGCCGGTTCTCTGACCGCTCCTTCGGCACAGGCCGAAAAAAGCGTCAAAATCGGAGCCCTCATGCCCATGACCGGCGATCTACAGGCCTACGGCGTAAGCTGCTACACCGGAGTGAAGCTGGCGGTGGAACAAATCAATGCCGCGGGCGGCGTCTTGGGATCCAGCTTTGAACTCAAGCTCGGAGACACCCAGACCAAACCGCAGCCCGGGATTGATGCCGCCCAAAAACTCGTTTCCGTGGAAAACGTATCGGCCATTGTCGGGGCCTTGTCAAGCGGGGTGACCATCCCGGTCGCCTCAAGCGTGACCAACGCCGCCGGGGTCGTACTCATGTCCCCGGCCTCAACCTCGCCGGTCATCACTGGACTTGAGGACAAGGATTTTCTGTTCCGCTCCGTGCCTTCCGATGCCTTCCAGGGGGTAGCCCTGGCCCAGCTGGTCGATGAAGCCGGATTTAAAAACGTGGCCACCTTATACGTGAACAACGACTACGGCGAAGGTTTGGCGGTCAATTTCCAGGATGCCTTTGAAAAGAAAGGCGGCACTGTTTCCCAGGCCCTGGCCTATGAACCCGGGAACGCCTCCTATCGCGGCGAACTGTCCAAAGCAGCCTCCAAAGGCGCTGAGGCCCTGAATCTCATCGGCTACCCGGAAAACGGCATCACCATCCTCCGTCAGGCTCTGGAAGAAGGCCTGTTCACGGAATTCATCTTCTCCGACGGACTCAAGGCCCCGGAA
The DNA here is from genome assembly GCA_011389765.1 of Desulfohalobiaceae bacterium S24. GTDB lineage: Bacteria > Desulfobacterota > Desulfovibrionia > Desulfovibrionales > Desulfothermaceae > JAABTT01. The sequence goes on from JAABTT010000004.1 coordinate 71,681, forward strand.
ATCATCAATGCCATAGGCGCCAAATACCTGAACGGTTCTTCCGGTACGGTCCCCCAGGCTTTGTCGGATACGCCGTCGGCCCAGAATTATCTGGATGCCTACACGGAACGTTTCGGCGAAGTCCCCCCCAAACCTTATATTGACACCAGTTATGATGCCGTTTTCGTCCTGGCCCTGGCCATTGAAAAAGCCGGCGTGACCGACGGCAAGGCCGTCCGGGACGTCCTGCGCGAAGTGGCCAATCCCCCCGGGGAAAAAGTCCTGCCGGGCGAATGGGCCAAAGCGGTCAAACTCCTGTCCCAAGGCAAGGACATCGACTATGTCGGGGCTTCCGGATCCGTTGATTTCGATAAAAACGGCGATGTCGGCGGAACCTTCGGGCACTGGATGATCAAAGACGGAGAGATCGTCACGGTCAAGGTCTTTGAACCTGAAATGTAAAAAAAATTCAGCAGTCAAGCTGCTGAATTTTTTCTATTCACGTGAAAAAAGAAACAAAGCCCGCGCCTGTTTTCAGGCGCGGGCTTTGTCTTCCCTTCTCCTTTCCCCATTCAACATTCGATGTTCAATGTTCGATGGTGAATCAAAGAAAAGACATGCTCATATACCCGAATCTGCTTTTTTTCAAGCAATTGGCATTTCATTCATTCTTCTTTTTTCTTCATTCAAAGTTCGATGTTCGACGTTCGATGTTGGACGTTCAAAGTCTGCCTGAAGGAATGAATATCGAACCTCCAACGCTCGTATGAAACTTCTTTTTTCTTTCTCCGTCATTCCGGCGAAGGCCGGAATCCAGACTGAAATTGTAAGAGCTGGACCCCGGCCTACGCCGGGGTGACGGAGGGGTGATCCAAAGTTTCTTCATTGATCAAACTGGCAGTCGTTGTTTTAAATGAACAGCATAACAGCTTAGTCGTATATTATAATAAATATCAGACAATTATGTGTCAGCCCTGCCGGCGGCAGGGCTGACACCTGACTTCTCACTTCTCGCCGTTCCCGGCGTCTTGGGAGGTTTTTCCGGAAGCAGGCCCTGCGGCCTGAAAATCAGAATGAACTCCAAAAGCGCTCCGACCAGAAAAATTCTGATGGCCGAAGCCCGGGTGACCCACATTTCAGGCAGACGGGAGGTAAAGATCTCGGTTCCGGACCAGACCCCCCAAATAATGACCGCTCCAAGCAGGGCTCCCTTGTTGTTCCCGCTGCCCCCGGCGATGAGCATGACCCAGACCAGGAAGGTGCCGAACATGGGATCAAAGGCGGATGGGCTGATGAATGTGGTGAAATGGGCATACAAGCCCCCCCCGACGCCCATAATCACCGAGCCCAGGACAAAAGCCTCCAGCCTGAAACGCAAAACATTCTTTCCGGCCGCCTGGACCGCGTCTTCATTGACCCGGATCGCCCGCAGCACCCGGACCCAGGGAGATTGATAGAGCCGTTCCAGGGCCATGTAGATCACAAAAACAAAAGCCAGGATGACCAGCAGAAAAAGCAGGGCGTCTCCACTCTCGGTCAGGCCGGACAGGGGCTTGGGGATGGCTGGAATGCCCCGGACTCCGTTGGTCAGCCAACCTTCGTTTTTCAAAAAGAGCCGGATGATTTCCGCGATCCCGATACTGGCGATGGCCAGATAATCCCCCCGCAGCTTGAGGGTCACCAGCCCGACCAGAAAGGCCAGAAAGCCGGAAGCAAACATGGCCGCCAGGATACCGAGCAAAAAAGGCAATTCAAATCCTCCCAGGTGAAAGGGACTGGCCTCTGTGGTGACAATCGCGCTGGAATAGGCCCCGATGGCAAAAAAAGCGGCCACGCCGATATTGATCTGCCCGGTAAACCCCCACTGCACGTTGAGCCCGAGGCTGAGAACCGCATAGATCCCGGCTACGGTCAGGAAAAATATAAAATAGGTGAGCAGTCCGGCAAGTTCCATTACTCTTTGCCTCCCAGAATTCCAGTCGGGCGAAAGACCAGCATCAAGACCATGATGGCAAACGCCACGGCCGGTTTGTAGGCCGGGGAAATGACCATGGTTGACAATTCCTGGACAATGCCGATGAGCAGTCCTCCGAGAACCGCTCCGTAGAGATTGCCGATCCCGCCGGCAATAGCCGCGGCAAAAACCGGAAGCAGGATACGCCAGCCCATAATCGGATTCAATCGGGTGTCGATGCCCAGAAAAATCCCGCCGGCCGCGGCCATTGCCGCGGCAATCATCCAGGTCCAGAAAATGACCCTTTCAGTATTGATGCCGGTTACCTGAGCCAGGTCCATATTGTCGGACAGAGCCCGCATGGCCTTTCCCATCCGGGTCTTGTGCAGAAAAAGATGCAGGAGCACCACCAGGACGGCGGTCCCGAAAATAATGTTCAACTGATCCGGTTTGATCCGCAATCCGTAAAAAATATACGGCAGTTTGATGCCGGCCTCGTAGATCTTGTTGTCCGGGCCCCAGACCACCTGAATCGCACTGCGCAGCATAAGGGCCGCGCCCACGGAACTGATGAGCATAATGATCGGGGTGGACGAACGCAGCCAGCGATAAATGCTCCGGTCCAGGGCGGCGGCCACCAGGGCCGTCGCCCCCATGGCCAGAGGAAACACCGCATACATGGGAAGCTGCAGGGAGACCACCCCGACCAGGCCGAAATAGGCCCCCAGACTCATCATGTCGCCATGAGCAAAATGGGCAAAGCGCAAAATCCCAAAGATCAGGGAGACGCCTATGGCGCCCAGGGAAATGATGCACCCCAGCACAATGCCGTAAATAATCACCTGTAGGAATTCAATCACGAAGCACCCCCAATCCAAAAATGCCTCGGCATTTTTGGATTCAAGATTTTTTTTAACGCCGGTGTTTCCGAATGAGGCGAAAATGAGGCGAAGGAAGACTTTGTTTTGCAGCTGTCCGGCTGCGCAAGATTTTCAGCGTTGCTGCTCCGACACTTTTCAGCCGCCGAGAAACATCTCGGCCACTTCCCGGTTGTTCAACAAATTTTCAGCGCTGTCTTCGAATCGATTCCCCCCCATGCTCAGAATGTAGCCGCGATGAGAAAAGGACAGGGCCTGTTTGGCGTTTTGCTCCACCATCAAAATACCCACGCCGCTTTTGTTGATCTCCAGAACCCGTTCAAAGATCTGTTCGATGAACAAAGGCGACAATCCAGCCGATGGTTCATCCAGAAGCAGCAGACTCGGATTGAGCATAAGCGCCCGGCCAATAGCCACCATTTGTCGCTGCCCCCCGGAAAGATGCCCGGCGGACTGCCCTCGTTTATCCTTCAAAGGAGGAAAAAGTTCATACACATGGTCCAATTGCTCCGAATAACTATCCTTGCGGATAAAAGCCCCCATTTCTAAATTCTCATGCACGGTCAAGCTGGGAAAGACATTGAATTCCTGCGGGACATAACAGATTCCCAGATGCACGATCTGGTCGGGACGCCGTCTGGTGATGTCTTTGTTGTTGAAAAGAATGCGTCCCTGCCTGACCTTGAGCAGGCCGAAAACCGCTTTCATGACCGTGGATTTCCCTGCTCCGTTCGGACCGATGATGGAAACGATTTCCTGGGGTTCGATGTGCATGGATACGCCATGCAGGATGTCCGCATTCCCATAGCCCCCGTATATATCATCCACCTGCAAAAGACTCATTGTTGCATCCTTGTCCTCATCATCCGCCGAGATAGGCTTCCTGGACCGCTCTGTTGTTTCTGAGCTCCTGCATGTCGCCCTGGGCCAGAACCTTGCCCTGGGCCATGACCACCACCGGGTGGCAGAGTTCCATGATCAGATCCATGTCATGCTCAATAATGCAGAAGGTATAACCCAAATCGGTGTTCAAGCGCCTGATGTCCTGGGCCAGTTTGCCGAGCAGAGTCCGGTTGACCCCGGCCCCGGGCTCATCCAGAAGGACTATCCTGGCCTCGGTCATCATGGTTCGCCCCAGTTCCAGAAGTTTTTTCTGCCCCCCGGACAGATTGCCGGCCAACTCATGAGTCAAATGGGAAATCTGCAAAAAATCAAGCACCTCTTCCGCCTTCCGTCTGTTTTGCTGCTCCTGTCTGCGGACCGTTCCCCAACGCAGCAGAGAGGAAAGAACCAGCTCACCCGCCTGTTTGGGTGGAACCACCATCAGGTTTTCCAGGACAGTCATGCGCTCGAATTCGTGCGGGATTTGGAAAGTGCGCAGCAGTCCTTTATGGAAAAGCTTGTAGGCCGGCAATCCGGTAATATCCTCATCCTCAAGACGGATGGTTCCGGAATCCGGGACCAAAAAACCGGCCATGATGTTGAACAGGGTTGTCTTTCCCGCACCATTGGGTCCGATCAAGCCCGTGATCGATCCCTTTGCAATGCTCATGGAACACCCATCCACCGCAGCAAGGCCTCCAAAAGTTTTGACAATATCCTGAACGACAATCACGTGTTCACCCACCTCGTCTCGTCTGCAGAGCGCCTGGACGGGAGCTCGCCCTCTGGCTATTGTTGACAATTCCGCCCTTTTGACAAAAAAAATTTTACCCCTTATGAGGGATACACATTTCTACGTTTTTTTTGATCACTTGGCAAATGTTTTTTTGTTTTTTCTCCGGCCTGCCGGGAACATTTCTTTGAAAATATACCTACGGCCGTCATCAATTGAAAAAGATCTCTGAAATCGCGATGGACAGCGAGCAGTACCCTTTTCTAAGCGGAATGAAAACCGGGCTCCCAATTGCCCTCGGCTATCTGCCCATTGCCGTGGCCTTCGGTGCCCTGGCCGTACAATCCGGTATTCAAGCGGAGACGACTGTTCTGATGTCCCTGCTGGTCTACGCCGGGGCCAGTCAGTTCATGGCTGTGGGCATGCTGCTTTCAGGAGCCGGGGCCCTGCAAATCATTGCCGCCACTTTTTTCCTGAACCTGCGGCATATGATTATGAGCATGGTGGTCAGCAAAAACCTGCCGGACTCCCATTTTGGCTGGAAGGCACTGTTTTCTTTCGGCATTACAGATGAAACCTTTGCCCTGCTGACCTTCGAAGGAGCGAAAAAAGGACCATCGCCCAGTCTGCCTTCTGTCGCCGGCCTGTTGCTCAGCGCCTACCTGGCCTGGGTCTTCGGCACCGTGCTGGGATGTCTGGGTTCGAGCATCATCCCCACCCGTTTGAGCGACAGCATGGTGATTGGCTTGTACGCGATGTTTATCGGCCTCTTGATCCCCAACATCAGACGCTCCCTCAAGACAGGCCTGATTGCCGGAATCAGCATGCTGTTCTGCTACGGCTTCAATACTTTTCTGGATCAGGGCTGGTCCATTGTCCTGGCCACGATCTTTGGGGCCGCAGCCGGGGCCGCCTTCCTCGGGGAGCGCTCATGAAGATGATCGGCATTGTTCTCGGCATGGCCCTGGTAACCTATATTCCCAGGGTTCTCCCGGCCGTGTTCATGCACCGGATCTTTTTCCCGGCCTGGTTTGAGCGCTGGCTGCGATCCATTCCCTATGCCGCCCTGGGGGCCTTGATCTTTCCAGGTATTCTGCTGGTGGACAAAGGGCATCCCGAGGTGGGGCTTGTGGGCGGAGGCATCGCGATGATGCTGGCCTATCTCCGGCTGCACATCATCTTCGTCATGACGGGCGCGATTCTGGGCGTGCTGCTGATGCAGAACTTGGGGTGGGTGCTGTAAGGACAAACTCTGATTTCTTCCGTGATCCAGCCGCCAGTCCTGGATTCAACATCAAAAGTACAAGAGTTCAATCATGTATTTCAATAATTATTCAATGGTTATGTATCAGACCTGCCAGAGGCAAGTCTGATACCTGCAACCGAAAACCCTCCAACCTGAAACCCCAAGGAGCAACTATGGGTCGAAGTTTTTTAGAAGGCAATGAGGCCATCGGCTGGGGGGCCCTGGCCGCCGGCTGCAATTTCTTTGCCGGATACCCCATCACCCCGGCCACCACGGTGTTCAACACCATGCTGCAGCTTTTGCCCCCCAGAGGCGGCACCTGCCTGCAGGGCGAGGACGAAATTGCGTCCATCGGATTCTGTCTGGGGGCCTCCATGGCCGGACACAAGGCCATGACCGCCACCTCCGGGCCCGGAATCAGCCTCTACAGCGAACAGATCTCCTTTGCCATCGGCAGCGAAATTCCCCTGGTCATCGTCAATGTCCAGCGCCTGGGGCCGTCCACCGGCTCCGCCACCAAAGGAGCGGATGGAGACATCCAGTTCATGCGCTGGGGATCGAGCAGCGGGCAGCCGGTCATTGTCCTGGCCCCTTCAGATGTGGCGGACTGCTTCCTTCTGACCATGCGGGCCTTTAACCTGGCGGAAACCTATCGCTGCCCGGTTTTTGTGGCGGCCAACAAGGAAATTTCCATGACCCGGGAATCCGTGGATCTGAATGCGCTCACGCCGCCCCGGGTCATCGGCCGGTCCACAGCTGATCCGGACAAAGACTTTCTGCCTTTTGCCGTGCCCGAGGATTCCCTGACCCCGGATTTTCTGCCCATCGGCGGAAAGACCCTGGTCCGTCAGACCTCCTCCACCCATGGCCCCGACGGCTACATCACCACCGAACCCGAACTGATCGAAAAGAATCAGGAACGGCTTCAGGCCAAACTCGAAAAGGAGGTCGCCTCCTTCACCTATTTCCAGCAGACCGGTCCTGCCCAGGGGTCCACCCTGATTCTGACTTACGGCGTGACAGCGCGGGCAGCCCGGGATGCAGTCTCGGCCTTGAATCAAGACGGCGACAGAGCGGCTGTTTTGGATTTGAAAACACTCTGGCCGGTGCCGGAAGCCTTGATCATCGAGCGATCCAAGGCTTTCGACCGGATTCTGGTGGTGGAAATGAATCTTGGCCAGTATGTCCGGGAAATTCAACGGATTCTCCCGAACAAGAAGGTCGGTTTTTTAGGACGGATGAATGGAGAATTGATCCAGCCCCAAGGGATCAGGGAGGCAGTACGGCATGGATAGTCTTTTGAATACGCATCGGCCCCCGGTCTTCTGTCCGGGCTGCGCCCACGACAAGGTGGTGCGCGGCCTGGACAAGGCCTTTGTGAACCTGGATTTGAGCGGCGACAGGATCGCCATTGTTTCGGATATCGGCTGCTCCGGTCTTTTTGACACTTTTTTCAATACCCACGCCCTGCACGGTCTTCACGGCCGGGCTTTGACCTATGCCACCGGCATCAAGATGGCCAGGCCCGATCTCAAGGTAGTGGTCACCATGGGGGACGGCGGTCTCGGTATCGGCGGCGCTCATGTTTTAAGCGCCTGCCGCCGCAACCTGGACCTGACCCTTTTGGTCCTGAACAATTTCAATTATGGAATGACCGGCGGGCAGTGCTCCTCGACCACGCCTCCCGGGGCCCAGGTGGGATCCGGCTTTTTGAATCGGCTGGAAAGGCCTCTGGAGATCTGTGAAGTGGCCGGCGGCGCCGGAGCCCCTTTTGTTCGGAGACTCTCCAGCTATGATCCGGAACTGGTGGCTGTGATTCAAGAGGCCCTTGAGTTTGACGGATTTTCACTCCTGGATATCCGCGGTTTATGCCCCGGCCGTTATACCAAACGCAACAAACAGACTCCGAAAGACATCCAGGCTGAACTGGACAGGCTGCCGGATTTGTCCTTTTATCAACAGCAAAACGCCAGAGCAGAGTACGGGAGCCATTACCGGCAGGAAGCCGGACGGCTGCAGGCTGCGGAAGCGCCGCTCCAAATCGAAACAAGCTGTACTCCCCCGGGATCCGGCCGGCAGGAAGTGGTCATCCTGGGCAGCGCCGGGCAGCGGATCGTCACCGCCGGAGAACTCCTGGGCCTGGCCGGGATGTCCGCAGGGCTGCACGCCACCCAGAAAAACGACTATCCCATCACGGTGATGAAGGGACACTCCATCAGCGAATGCATCCTGTCCAGTGAGGCCATCGGCTATACCGGATTGGACGCACCCTCGGTGGTTCTGGCTCTGGGGCCTGAAGGGGCGGCCAAGCGAAAGCGGATGCTGAAGGAACTGCCGTCTGCATCCCTGGTCCTCAAGGCCGCAGGCATCGAACTCCCGGAATGTAAGGCCCGTATCGCGGAGCTGGACTTCAAGGCCCTGCAGGTCAAATCCCAGGACTTTGCCCTGGCTTCCCTGGCTCTGCTGGCTGGAGCGAACAGGGTTCTCAATCTGGATATGCTCAAAGCCGCCCTGCATTTCCGCTTCAAAGGCAAGGCTCTGGAAGGTTCCCTGGCCCTGGTGGAGCGCATCGCTTCCCAGGAGTCCCCGGCCTTCAGTTGACAAAAATCTCACACCCACATGACGCAGCACAGGCTGTTCAGCGCTTTCTCCGGAGGGAGCGGTGAACAGCCTGCCGGTATCTTGGCTCAAAATATCTGTCTTGAAAATGTCCGCCTTGGTGACCGCCTAGACCGCAACCCCGTGATGATACAGGGAGTATTCCGTCTTGCCCCCAAGCAGGTCATCGATCTTTTCCTGGATTGCCTGCCGCTGTCTGCTTTCCAGCCATTTCTGCCAGTCCAGCGAGGAGTTCCAGACGCTGATCACCAGATATTCCTCAGGCTGGTCAACGTTTCTCAGGGTTTCCCCGGAAATATACCCGTGCTGTTCCATGGCCAGGGTCCTCATCTGTCTGAAAAGAGGAACCATGTCTTTGGCCTTGTCGGCAGGGACATTCCTTTTGATAAATGCTTTCACGGTCATAGCCCCCTCCTTGTGGATTGATGATCTAGAAAAAAATCGTCTGGTCAGTTTCTTGAATCAGCAGCTGAAAAAAACCGCGGTTCACACCTTGGGAAAAAGCGGTACAAACAGTGTGTTTTCAGCGTACAGCGGAGCGTTCAGTGACGTCAAGGGAAAATTCAAAGCCTGCTTTTGAGGGTTTTTATCGGATATCTCACCGGACACGGGATCCCGCCCCTCGCTCCCCAGCCGGGCCGGCCACCGAATACCGGGGAACGTCTCTGGAAAACGACTTTCCCTTCCTCCTGCCTGAGAGTAAAGGCGACAATATCCTGGAAGCCGTGCAGAACCTGCTTGACCAGGCCGACTAAAGAGAACTTCAAATGAAAGCGGAGATCAATGTATGAAATTCAAAAGAGGACCCTATCCTCCCGCCGCAAAAGCAGCTCAGGAAAACAGAACTGCCGCCGAGCGTCCGCAGACTGCTTCCGGCTCATATACCCTGGCCTTTCAGGATCTCGATTTCCTCCTCCGGGACGAATTGCGGCCCATCAGAATGCAGCTTGAACTCCTCAAGCCGGAGATCACCCTGCAGGAACACAATATTGAATCAACCATCGTCATCTTTGGCAGCGCTCGTATCCCCGAACCGGAAACCGCTCACAATCATCTCAAGACCTTGGAAGACAGCAGGGCTCAAGACAGCTGCGATCCGCGGGCCGAAAAAGAATTGCAACGGGCCAGAAATCGGGTGGCCTGCAGTGGCTATTATCAGGAGGCCAGACGTTTGGGACGTCTGATTTCCAGGCATACCCCGGAAGAAAGGATGGTGGTGGTGACAGGAGGGGGGCCCGGAATCATGGAAGCGGCCAATCGAGGCGCCGGCGACGAAAAACAGGAGACCATCGGCCTGAATATTGTTCTGCCCAGAGAACAGACCCCAAACCCCTATATCACCCCGAAACTCTGTTTCCAATTCCACTATTTCGCCGCCCGAAAGATGCACTTTTTGCTTCGAGCCAGGGGGCTTGTTGCTTTTCCAGGCGGCTTCGGAACCATGGATGAACTCTTTGAAACCTTAACCCTTCTGCAGACCAAAAAGATCGAACCCATTCCGGTTATTCTCTTCGGTCCTGAGTTCTGGAAGCGGATCATCAATTTTGAGGCACTGGTGGAGGCGGGTATGATTGCGGAAGAGGACCTGAAACTCTTTCAATTTGTGCACACAGCTGAAGAGGCCTGGGAGATCCTGGCCTCTTTTAATGGGATCGGCACCCAACCGGGAGCAAGCGGGACTCAGCCTTCGGGCCCGCTCTAACCATGAAAATTTGACCAAGGATTTGGCCAAGGCAAACCTCTAGGGCTGTGAAATGGACGGTGAGATCGTCAGCGCTGCTGTCTATTTTTTTCCTTCGGCGCCACCACCCCGCGCCGGCTGGAGGCTAAAAACTCCACCAACTGCTGGACTTCGGAGCAATGTCCCAGTTCCTGCTGCGCTTTCTCCAGGGCCTCCTCCCGGCTGAGATTCGAGCGCCAGATGAGCTTAAAAGCGCTTTTTAAAGCGGTCACGGTCTCTTTGTCCACTCCCCTCCGCCGCAGGCCCACAACATTCAAATTATTTAACCAGCCCCGTTCCCCGGCCACCAGCATGAAAGGCGGAACATCCTGTGAAACCCCGGTCATACCGCCGATGTATGCGAATTCGCCGATATGCACAAACTGGTGAATAGCGCATAAGCCTCCGATAACGGCCCCTGTATCCACGATGACATGTCCGGCCAGAGTGGCGGCATTGGCCATGATCACCCCGTCGCCCAATTGACTGTCATGGGCGATATGGGCATAGGCCATGATCAGACATCCGGAACCGACCCTGGTGACCCCGCCGCCTTCATCCGTGCCTCGATGCACGGTGACAAATTCGCGGAAGCAGTTGTCATTTCCAATCTCCAGCCGGGTCTGCTCGCCTTGAAATTTGAGATCCTGGGGGGTGTCGCCGATGCAGGCATAGGAATGGATATGATTGTTGCGTCCAAGGCTGGTGTATTCCTTGACCTGTCCGAAACTGTCGATCCTGGTGGCCTCTCCGATACTGACATTTTTTTCGATAATCGCAAAGGGACCGATGGAAACGTCTTTTCCGATTGTTGCTTCCGGATCAACCAAGGCACTGGGATGAATGCTCGTGCTCATTGGGCCTCCTTCCGATCCATCATGGCCGCGGTGAGTTCGGCTTCGGTAACCTGTCGGCCGTCAACCCGGGCTTCAGACTTGATCTTCCACAGGTTCATCCTGTGACGCTGGTGCAGAACATGCAGATACAGCTGATCTCCGGGATAGACCGGCTTGCGGAACCGGACCTTCTCGATGCCGGAGAACAGAAATATTTTATTTTCAGGCAGATCCGGAGAGCTTTTGATGGCCAGGAGCCCCCCGGCCTGAGCCAGGGCTTCAACGATCAAAACCCCGGGCATAACAGGATAATCCGGGAAGTGCCCCTGAAAAAAAGGCTCGTTCATGCTCACATTCTTCAAAGCCACCAATTTTTTCCCGAACTCAAACTCCACAATGCGATCCACCAGCAAAAAAGGATAGCGGTGGGGGAGCAGACGGAGGATGTCATGCGTGATCTGTTCGTGATGCTGCTCAGTCATTCGATTCCCCTCGTGCCTCCTGTTCCTCCCGGAGGCGCTCCAAACTCGATTCCAGTTTTTTGATCCGTTGATACAGCTCCGGTAATTTGCCGAAAAGACTGGCGCTCCGCAGATATTTTTTGTGCTCAATAGCCGGGTTGCCGCTGACGTCCGTCCCCGGCTTCACCGACTTGCTCACCCCGGCTTTGCCGCCGACCCGGCAGTTGTCGCCAATCGTAATATGTCCTGCCACGCCGCACTGGCCGGCCAGGACGACATTGCGGCCAAGCTTGCTGCTGCCGGAAATGCCTACTTGGGACACAATGATGCACTGCTCGCCGAGCTGGACATTATGTCCGATCTGGACCTGATTGTCGATTTTGGTCCCGGCTCCGATAAGGGTTTCGTCCAAAGCGGCCCTGTCGATGGTCGTATTGGCGCCTACTTCTACCTCGTCCTCAATGATCACTCGGCCAATCTGGGGGACTTTTTCCAGACAGGCATCCCCCTGGGCAAAACCAAAGCCGTCGCTGCCAACGACCACTCCGGGGTGCAGGATGACCCCCCGGCCGAGGATGGTTCCGGCCATCAAACTGACCTGCGGATACAAGCGGCAATTCGGGCCGATCCGACAGTCCTCCCCCACATAGACCCCGCTGAAGCAGATCGTGCCCGAGGCAATGCTCGCGCCCGGTCCTACAAAGACAAAGGGATAGATGGTCACATCGGCCTCGATCCTCGCCTCCGGATGAATAAAGGCCAACTCGCTCAACCCCTTAAGTGCTCCCTGTTCTTTTGCAAAGAACTGCACCGCCCTGGCGAAATCCAGATACGGATTCGGGCTGAGGATACAGTCTGCAAGCAGATGAGCATGCTCCGGGGACAGGATCACGGCCCCGGCTCTGGTTTGAGAAGCCAATCTGATGTATTTGGAATTCGCCAGGAAACTCAACTCTGTGGATACGGCTTTTTCCAGGGTATTGCACCCGCTCAGCTCCCGGTCCCGGCCCTTATATTCCAGACCAAGCTCTGCAGCCAGGCGGGAAGTCGTCCAGGTCATCTCACTTTTGCCTCATATACATCGATTCTCGATAGTTCGCAGTGAAAAAAGAAATGGCTGCCTTTTCGTCCCAGCACTATTTCCGCGTCCAGGCCTTATTCAACTCTTCAATCACCTTCCCGGTGATATCCACGGAGGTATCGTGATATACTGCGCCGCTGTTCTTCTTGTCCAGGATAAGGGTGAACTTGTATTTCTTGCCATAGGCATCAATGACTTCCTTCAACTCCTCCAGAATGGGCTGAGTCAATTTTCTTTCCTTGACCCCCATCTTTTTTTGATAGCTTTGCTGCAGACTCTCAAATTCCCGCGCTTTCTGCTTAAATTCCGTTTCCTTGTCAATCTGGGCCTCCTGGCTGAGCACCAGGCTCTGCTTCTGTATCTCCTGGCGCAGTTTCAGGACGTCTTCCTTGTAGGCATCCAGTTCCGCCTTCATCTCATCGAATGAAGTCTTGAGTTCCTTGAGGGCCGTCTTCCCGGGGTTTGATTCCTCCATGACCTCCTGAATGTCCACAATCCCGATTTTCAGGTCTTTGCCCCAGACCGGGCTTGCAAAAAGGAGTATACACAGCACAATCCCTGCAATACCTTTGTTCATAACGCCTCCCGATTTATGATTTACGATTTTTAATTGTTCAGAATAACAAGGCTCTTGTATGTCGACAAGGCAAGGTCTTGTCCGCAATTGCGATTAGAAAAACGAGCCGATTGAAAACTCAAACCGACCGTTGTTTCCTTTGAGGTCGTCCAATGGATATCCATACACAAGACGGAGCGGGCCGAGAGGGGAGTTCCAGCGAATGCCCGCGCCCACGCTGTCAAACAACTCGGTATCCGGGCTCTCGTCCTTCTCCCAGACATTCCCGGAATCAAAAAACAAGACCCCCAGCACCCCCATGTCTTCTTTTACCGGAAAAATGAGTTCCAGATTGGTGAAAAATGAAGTGTACCCGCCGACGTTCTCTCCGTTTTCATCTTGACTGCTGATATCCCGGAATTCATAGCCGCGAACGGAATCGATCCCGCCCAGGTAAAAACGCTCAAAATCCAGGACCTCTTCATCCGTATTCTCGAAAAGATACCCAAGCTCCCAGTGCCAGTGAAAAACAACCTTCCAGAACAGGGGATGGAAAAAACTGAACTTATACTCGGGCTTGATATAATTGCTGTCCCCTCCGATCAGGCCGCCTCCGTATTCCAGGGACAGAGTATTCTTCGTCCCCTGTGTCGGGCTGAACCACTTGTCGGTGGTGTCCCGGTAGATAGAGCTGAAAAGCACGCTCCCCCAGTTATCGCCTTCGAGATCCCAAATTTCGTCACTGGCGCCGTCATCGATCTCGTCCACGGTGTACTGCTCCAGTCGATACCCCCAGAACAGACGGGTATATTCACCAATGGTATAGGCGAATTTCAATTTGCCGCCCTTGGTTTGATAGTCGTATTCATCATACTCCCGCTCAACATTGTACAGATCGAAGCCGGCTCCGACCGGTCCGTCGTAGAGATGCGGGTTCCAGAACGAAAACTCGAAAAGATTGCTGCCTCCGCTCAAGCTCCCGGAAAATCCTGTCCGATAGCCCCTCCCAAAGAGATTGGTCTCCTGGACCTCGCCGGTCACAAACACATCGTCCACACTCGAATAGCCGACCCCCAAACTGAAGCGGCCGGTTGATTTCTCAGTCACCTCGATATTCAAATCCATCAGACCCGGGTCTTCTGTGGGTCTGGTCTGGATATCAACTGAATCAAAATAATTGAGTTTGTTCAAGGCCTGTCTGGAACGGGTGAGTTTTTCCCCGCTGAACTGCTCTCCTTCAGTCAGGCGCATCTCCCGCCGAATCACATTGTCCCGGGTCTTGTGGTTGCCGGAAATGGTCACCCGCCTAATACGCACCAGCTGCCGCCTGAACAGATCAAATAGGACACTGACCCGATAATTATCCCGGTCCACAGACATTTCTGTGGAAACATCCGCAAAGGCATATCCAAAATTTGTATAATACCGGGTCAGATCCTGGACATCGGAACGGAGTACGGAACGGTCGAAAAAACCGTCGTTCTCCGCCAATTCATCCATCTGCATCTGCGCAAACAGGGTCTGTTCGTCGGCGATCAGCTCTCCTTCAAGATCGACCGAATCAACAGTATATCGCGACCCTTCTGATACTTGAAAGGTGATGTAAATGCCGTCATCCTTGAATTCCAACTCAGGCTGTCCGACTTTGGCATCCAGAAATCCTCGATTCGCATAATAGGACTGCAGTGCTGAAGCGTCCCGGTCCAGGAGTTCTTCATTGAGCACTCCGCTTCCGGTGATCCAGGAAAAAAGCCCCCGTTCCGATAGAGCCAATTGATCTTTAAGTTTTTTCTCGCTGAGTTTTTCCGCCCCGTCAATCCTGACCCCTTGGATATACAGTTTCTTCCCTTCCTCTATGCTGAGGACCAATTTCACTTTATCGGGTTCAATGCGTTCCCGGGAAAAATCAATCCGGCACTGATAATACCCCTTTTCCCGGTACATCTGCTTGATCCGTTGCAAATCGTCCCGGATCACCGAAAGATTGATGACCGAGCCTGTTTTCGTGCTCATGGCCTCCAGAATGTCATCCGCATCAATTGCCTCGGCGCCTTGAATCTCAATGGATCCTAAAAGCGGTTTTTCATCGACTTCAAAAATGACTTTCCGGCCTTGGGCTGTTGATTCCGCATAGACTTCGATGTCTTCGAAATATCCGGTTTCAAATAGCGTTTCAATATCCCGGCTGATGATTTCTTCTTTGAAAAAACCGCCTTCTGCGGTCTTCAGACGCATGAGCACAAAATCATCTCCCAGGGTTTCATTCCCTCTGACCGCAACTGACTGGATTTTTTCCCGGACAAACAAAGCGTCCTGAATCTTTTCGGCGAGTTCACTCACTAGGGGCAGCAGGTGAATGAGGCCTTTTCTCGTTACGTAAAAAGCCTGTCCTTGTGCTTGTGTGAGCCTCGAGGCCTTGACCAGCCTGGCGTCAAGGCTGACCGTATCCCCGATCAGATTGACGCTGCCGGCAATTGCTGCATCAGCCCCGGCTTCTCTCAGTACTTCCCGGATCCTTTCAAGATTGTCGTTTTGGGGTTCCTCGCCTTCCAGCAAAGCCTGGGTTTCCTGCTCGTCAACTGACTCCAGACCGATGCTCTCAAGCTGTTCACGCAGCAAAGCCGGAACATCCTGCCCTAAATAGGCATATTCAGGCCCTGCGTTTACGGTAAAGGGAAGAACCAAGAGGAAATCATCTTCCTGAGCCCCGGCCGGCACGGGAAGACAAACCCGGACACCAGTCAGGAGGATCATCACCCCGAGAAGATATTTTTTCAACATCCAGATTTCTCCTGAGCTATTTCAAAAAATGGAGTTCAAGCCTGCAACAACTCACCGGATTTCAAGTTTATTTTCCGCTGCATGAGGCCAGCCAATTCAAAATTATGTGTGACCACCACAAGTGTCGTCTGCAGTTCCTGATTCAACCTGACCAGCAGGTCCCCGACCCGTTTTCCTTTTTCAGCATCCAGATTGCCCGTTGGTTCATCTGCCAGGATGACTTCCGGCTGCAGGACCAGGGCTCTGGCAATGGCCGCCAGTTGCCGTTCGCCCCCGGAAAGAGTGGCCACTGCCTGTTTTTCCTGCCCCTTCAAGCCGACGAGCTCCAGTGTTTCCCGGGCTTGGGCCTGAATTTTTTTCCGGGAGAGGCCCTGGATCAACCCGGGCATGGCCACATTCTCCAAGGTATTGAATTCCGGGAGCAAGTGATGAAATTGAAAAACAAAGCCAATCTTTTGATTCCGGAACCCGGCCTTTTCCTGCCAATTAAAAGAGCTGATATCCCGGCCCTGAAAATAAATTTTCCCCCCGCTCTGAATGTCCAGCCCCCCCATGAGATGGAGCAGGGTTGTCTTTCCTGAGCCGGAGGCCCCGACAACGGCCAGAGAATCCCGGCGGGCCACAGAAAAAGAGAGATCTTTGAGGATGGTCAGGGGTTCCCCGGGACCGTCAATTCGCTTCGAGAGATGAACAATCTCATACACCGGCTGATCATTCATAGCGCAAAACCTCGGCAGGCTCAATTCTTGCCGCCTGAGAAGCCGGATACAGCGTGGCCAGGAAACATAGCAGCATGGCTGAAACGCCAATGATCAACAGATCCAGCGTTTCCAGAAGCACGACCAAGTGGTCCATGGGGTAGACATCCCCGGGGAGCTTGATGAACTGATACTTTTCCAGGAGAAAACAGACCAGTAATCCAAGCCCAAAGCCCAGGGTCGTCCCGACAATGCCGATGCTCACCCCCTGCCACATGAAAATGCGGCGGATGCTCCCGGGCCGGGCTCCCATGGCCATCAACACGGCAATATCCTGTTTCTTCTCCATGACCAGCATGATCAAAGTCGTGATGATGCTGAACGAGCCCACCAGAACAATCATCACCAGGATGACGCCCATGGCGTTTTTTTCCAGCTTAAGGGCGGAAAAAAGGCTTTTGTTCATCTCAATCCAGGTCTGCACGACATAAGGGGATTGACCGAGAGCCGCTTCCACCCGCTGTCCGATCCTCCTTGCCGCATACACATCCTCCAATTTCACTTCCAGCCCGCTGACGAGATCGTCCTCAAAGCCAAGAATGTCTCTGGCCGCTTGAAGATTCACATAGGCCAGACTGGAATCGTATTCATACATCCCGGTATCAAACAGCCCGGCAACCTGAAATATCTTGATTTTCGGAGTGAAGCCGGCCGCACTCTTCTGACCGCTCGGGCTCAACATATTCAAGCTGTCCCCCACGGTCACGCCCAGCAATCGGGCCAGACTCTTGCCGATAATGATTCCCGGCGGCTCCCGATCCTCGGCCAAATTCCGGAGTGAACCGCGAAACATGTCCTCTTCGAGGCTGATCACTGTGCGGGCTGCAGCAGGATCTATCCCACGCAGGCCGGCGCCCTTCACGCCATGGGGCGTGCTGAGCATCACTTCGGAATAAACAAAGGGCATGACCCCGCTGACCCCCGGGATCGCTGCAATTGTGTCCTGTGCCGGTTCATGATCGCGCAATCCGCCCCGGATGGAATTGACAACCAGATCAGCGTTCACCCCCAGGATTTTATCCCGCAGGCTGCTGCTGAAACCATTCATGACGCCCAGGACCACAATCAAAGCCGCCACCCCAATGGCGACCCCGAGAATCGAAAAACAGGAGATAATGGAAATAAAGCTGTGTTTGCGCCTGGTGACGAGATAGCGCAGGGCAATGGACAATTCAAAAGACATCATTCAGCCGGGGTTTCCGGTTTCAGGTGGGGAAAAAGGATCACCTCTCTGATGGACGGAGAGTCGGTCAAGAGCATCACCAGCCGATCGATGCCGATGCCTTCGCCCGCGGCCGGGGGCATGCCGTACTCAAGCGCCCTGAGATAATCTTCATCCATAAAATGGCTCTCTTCATCGCCCCTGTCTTTGGCCTTGACCTGCTCCTCAAAACGGACCCGCTGATCCCTGGGGTCGTTGAGTTCTGAAAAGGCATTGGCCATTTCACGGCCGGCAATGAAAAGCTCGAATCTGTCGGTCAGTTGCGAATTTTCCTCGTTTCTTCTGGAAAGAGGGGAGATGTCTGTGGGGTAGTGATAGATAAAATGCGGCTGAATCAACTTGGGTTCAACCAAAAGATCGAAAAGCCTGGCCTGTATTTTCCCCAACTCTTCGCCGGTAGGGACAGTATCTCCCAATTTTTCAGCCAGCTGTTTGGCCGGCTCGTATTCCTGATAATGCTCCGGCTTGACCCCCCCGATCTCCTGGAGTGACTGGAAGAAACTCAGCCGTTTCCATCCGAGGGACAGATCGATGTCCTGATCCTGATAGCTCACCCTTGCCGTGCCGGCGACCTGTTCGGCTATTGCGGCAAACAATTCCTCCGTCAGATCCATCAGATCATGAAAATCCGCATAGGCCCAATAAAATTCAAGCATGGTGAATTCGGGATTGTGTTGGGTCGAGATCCCTTCATTCCGAAAATTCCGATTGATTTCATAAACTTTTTCGAATCCACCCACCAGAAGCCGCTTCAGGTACAACTCCGGCGCTATTCGCAGGTAGAGCTCCATATCCAGGGCATTGTGGTGGGTGACAAAAGGCTTGGCTGTTGCTCCGCCCGGTATCGGCTGCATCATCGGGGTTTCGACTTCCATAAACCCCTTCTCATCAAGCTTTTTCCGCAGGGTCTTGATGATATCCGTCCGAATTCTGAAAATATCCCTGACTCTCGGATTGACGATCAAATCAACATATCGCTGCCGATATCTGGCCTCCACATCTTTCAGGCCATGATACTTTTCCGGCAGGGGGCGCAGGGATTTGGTCAGCAGTTCAATGGCTTCGACATTGACCGTCAATTCATTGGTTTTGGTCCTGAACAGCTTCCCTTGGACTCCGACAATATCCCCAATATCAAATTTTTTAAAATGGGTGTAGGCTTCCGGACCGATCACATCCCGCTGCACAAAAATCTGTATCCGTCCGCTGAAATCTTGAATGTGCATGAACGAAGCTTTGCCAAAGGAACGAACAAATATGACCCGTCCGGCCAGACTGTAAACAGCATCCGACTCGGCCAGGGCCTCCTGGCTGTAATCCTGAAAGCCCTCCACGAGCCAGGCGATATCCGTATCCTTGCGAAAGCGGTTGGGGAAAAGAAAAACTCCGGAGGCTTCAAGCAGGGACGCCTTTTCCTGCCGCTGTTTCAAAACCTGGCTCTGGTTTGGGCTTTGCTTTTTCGAACTCAACGCAATCTCTCCATACTTCAGACTAGGGATTCACCTGAAGCTTCATACAAGGCGAGGAACAAAGAATTTTGCAGTGACCAAGCAAACGGCTGCATTTTCGTCCAGGCACGAGGTGCGCCATCTGCCGGTATACTTAAAAGAATTTATACAGGCAGTCAAGCAAGCCCCGGTCTTTCTTATTTTCCCGGTGCATCCATGTGGACTTCCACTTTGAGCAAAGCAAACTGCTTCATCTCCAGGCCAGGGCTCACCCCTTTCACGATGGTCAAAGGGCTGCAGTAACCCTGTTGCCAATCGAACAGCAAGCGGCTCGTGTTCGGCGTAATATGACGGACAGATTTCAGATAGTTACGAATATCCACCTGCTTCCATCCTTTCTTGGTCTCATATTCCACAGGGAACGTCTCGCACAAAACTGCGGCGCTCCAGAAACTTTGGACTTGCCGTCTGCGCTCCGTGTCGGTATGCAAGACAAGTTCAAATTCCTCCATCCGGGGCCGGGATTGTTTTTTCTGCAGCGACAGGGCTTCGATCCCTGTAAAACGAATCCCCTGGGGTACCGCTCGGTTCAAAGCCTCGAGCTCAACGCGTTCGGGGGGCGTCACGCAACGCAAAAAAACATTACACCATTCGCACAGGCTGGCCACACCCACCGGCAGGGCCTGGCCAAACGAAAGCAGGGGCAGAGGATGAAAGCCTTTGGAGAAGGACAGCGGCAATGCTGCCCGCCGGAAGGCACGCTCCAGGATGGTCTGCAGCTCAAGCTGACTCAAGTACTTGGACGGACCTGTTTTTTCAAACCAAAAACGAAGATGGGCTTGTTTGCGCCCCAGGTCAGGCCCGGCAACAGGGCCGTCGGCAGGCAAATCTTCTGCTTCCCGGCTGTCCTGATCCCGTTCGTCCTGGTTGATCCGGGGGAAAATCCCGTGCCCCGGGACATCGCCTCCACTGGACGGAATCAGTCTTGAATCGCAGACTCCGCAGCCTTCGCAGGCATGATACCGGCAGTCAAGGCTGATAAGGCCTTGTTCCGCCTTTTTTTTCTCCCGCAGTAAAAATTTCCGGCTCGGTCCGCAGTGAATATGCGCCCAGGGCACCGGAGTCTCAGGGTCTCGGGGACCCGTCAATTCAGGCAAGTCCAGTTTGGCGGCTTCAAGGGCCAGCTGCCAGGTCTCAAAATGGAAATAGTCTTTCCAGCTGCTCAGAATATCGCCTTTGACATAGGCCCATTCCACCAGCCTAGCCAGGCTTCGGCCTCCCCTGGAAAAAACCCCCTCCACCAGACTCATTTCCGGGGTGTGCCACTGCAGCTCCAAACCGGAATGCCTGGAAAACGTATCTTTCAAAAAAGCGATTTTCTCCCGCAGGGCGGGGAGCTGTTCCTGACCTTCCCACTGAAAGGGGGTGTGGGGCTTGGGCACAAAGGGTGAAACAGAGGCCGTGATCTTCAATCGTTTCGTACCGGCCTTGCGGGCCAGAGCTCTGACCTGAAGACAGAGATCCGGAATCGCTTCCACATCCTCCCGGGTTTCCGTGGGCAGTCCGATCATGAAATACAGTTTGATCCGACTCCATCCCAGTTCAAATACTTTCTGCGCGTGCTCAAAGAGATCTTCATTGCTGATGCCCTTATTGATGACATCCCGCAGTCTCTGACTCCCGGCTTCGGGAGCCAGAGTCACCCCCGTTCGCCGCAATCGGGACAACAGATTCATTAAGTCCGGGCTCAGAGACCCCACCCGGAGCGAGGGAAGGGAAACAGCCACCTGCTCCCGGCTGCACCGGGCAAAACTTTGGGCAAAGAGCTGTTCGAGCTGGGAAAAATCCCCGGCACTCAAGGCCAGAAAAGAAAGTTCTTCAAATCCGGTCCGGTCCAGGCCCTGGGTCGTGATCCGATCCAAATTCTCGAGGCTGCGTTCCCGAACCGGACGCGAGATCATGCCGGCCTGACAGAACCGGCAGCTCCGGGAACAGCCCCTGGCGATCTCCAGCGTAAAACGATCGTGGACGGCCTTGCCAAAGGGCATCACCGGGTTCGTGGGGTAGTCTGCAGCATTGATATCCCGCAGCACCCGCCTCTTGATCGCGAGTGTTCCAGCCCCCTTCGGGGTCAGGGCCGCTTCCCGTCCCGCATCCTCCCAAAAAGCCGGAATATACAGGCCGGGCACGTCTTTTAGGCGACGCAAAAGCTCCTGTTTGGAATGTCCCTGTTCTTTGGCTTCAAGAACACACTCGGAAATTTCAAAAACCGCCTCCTCTCCATCCCCGATCAAAAAGGCGTCGAAAAAAGCGGCCATGGGCTCCGGGTTGCAGGAGGCCCCGCCTCCCCCAAGGATCAAGGGACTACGCTCATCTCGCCGGCAGGACCGAAAGGGTATCCCCGCGAGATCCAGAATGTACAGAACTGTGGTGTAGCAAAGTTCATGGGACAGGTTGAACCCCAGGACATCGAGCTCGCCCAGAGGCGTGTCCGACTCCAGCGTGCAGAGAGGCAGGCTGTGGCTGCGAAGTTCCTGCGCGACGTTCGGGTGGGGGGCAAAGACCCGCTCGGCCTGGATATGACCCATGGCATTGAGTCCGTGATACAGGATTTTCAGACCGAGATGGGACATTCCGATCTCATAGAGATCCGGAAACGCCAGTCCCCAGCGAAGCCGGACCTGATCCGGCCGCTTGTGGACAGCATTGACCTCCGTGCCCAGATAATGCGTGGGTCGAGGCAGCAGAGGCAGGAGTTCTTTCATAATATGGTTCCAGTTCCCTTGTTCTGAAATCGTTCCTGTAGACGCAAGTATCCGCCTCTGTTCGAAAAATCAATATTGGAACCATATAGCCGTTCCAGATTACCTGACTAAGGCAAACCCCATTTTGAACCGCACAGGGCAAATAGCGTATAACTGCGGGTCAATACGGAAAAAGGGCGACGCAAGGCCGCCCTTTGCAGATCCGGGAAAACCGTTGGGAATTCTTTCAGCAGAGCAGGCAGGCGCGAGGCTGCCGCACGTCACATTCAGCCCTTGAGCAGGTCACTGAAACTGCCGCCTTTCTGACCGCCGGACCCTCCCAGGTTTTGCAAGTTCTGGAGGTCGTTGGAAGATGAAATCGTCAGATTGCTGGAGGCCTCCAGATATTTGTTTTTCAAGTCATCGGGCACATTTTTGTATTCATATATCACGTGCTCCGTGGAGATCTCACCCTCGATTTCATTGTCAAAAGGATAACCGAAGGGGAGAATCGCCATTTGCACGCCTCCCTGCTGGGTAGGCATCATCTGCACACTCGCCGGTCCTTTGATTTTGCCTTCGGCGTCATCGATTTTGCCAAGGACCATATCCCCGTTGATCAATTTGACCAGCCGAATATTATAAGCCATACTTAAACTCCTTTGTTCTGAAATGTAAAATGTAAAATTTAGGCACTCCGACTGTGCCTGTCAAGGATTGAATTCTTGCGGCTTGATTTTCACTGCCATTCTGGATAGTCTTTCAGCGTGACGAGGCACTTCATGAACAGCCTGGATATTATCTTCCTCTCAATCACGGCCTTCACCTTGGTTCGAGGTCTCTTCAGGGGACTGGTCAAGGAATTCGCATCGATTTTTGGCTTGATCTTCGGATTTTTGATCGCCAATCAGTATTATGATCAACTGTCCCAGTTCGCCCAACGGCTCATTTCCAATCCCAAATACGCTGCCATTGCCAGTTATATTCTCTTATTCCTCATGGCTCTGGCAGCCATTATTTGTCTCGGCCATATCTTGAGAAAATTCCTGGAAATCGTTATGCTCGGCTGGCTGGATCGACTCGGGGGCACCCTCTTGGGACTCGGCAAGGGGGCCCTGCTCTGCTGCCTGATTCTTTTCCTGCTGACCCTTTTTCTGCCCCCAACTGCGCAGATTTTTTCCAACTCGATCACCACGCCCTATCTCAGCCGCTTTTCCCAAAACCTGAGTTCTCTGGTACCGCAAAATATGCAAGAAAGTTTTGAACATAAAAGTGAAGACCTGCAGAAAAAATGGCGAAAAAGTCTCCTTTTTGATCTCCGGAATCCTGAATAAAACCAGCTATGCCTATGCCTATGCCTGATCCGACTCCTCTGTTGAAACTCCTTGACGACCTTCTGGGAGAAAACGGCTGCCGATGGGACAAAAAGCAGACCCCGGCTTCGCTCTGCGACCACCTCCTGGGAGAGACCTATGAACTCATAGATGCCATCAGAAGCGGTCAGCTTTCTGAAATCCAGGAAGAGATGGGAGATGTTTTTTTTCTGCTTTTTTTTATTGCGACCCTTCTGCACCAAGAACAGGCACCCGATCTGGATTCCATCTGGCAACAATGCGTTGAAAAAATGATGCGGCGGCATCCCCACGTCTTTGGACCGGAAACCGTCCACTCTCAACAGGAGCTGCACCAGAAATGGGAAGCCGTCAAAAAACAGGAAAAGATCGACAGCAATAAGCAAGCCAAACCCGTAAATATTTTTGATTCCATTCCCAGCATTTTGCCGCCCCTGCTCAAGGCCTATGCTCTCAACTCCAAGGCAGCCAAAGCCGGATTCACCTGGGACAACAATGCCCATCAGGAGCAGGCCCTGCATCAGGAATGGCAGGAATGGCAAAAGGCCCGCAAAGGGACTGATTTTGCAGCCAAGCAGGAAGAGTTCGGGGACCTGCTCTTCAGCCTTGTGGAACAGGGCCGGCGACATGGGGTCAAGGCGAACGGGGCTTTGCAGCAGGCCAATCTGAAGTTCTGCCGCCGCTTTCGGGATATGTGCGCTTTGGCTGAAAAACAAGGGCTTGACTGGGAGGCCCTCGACCTCGAAGCCAAAGACAGACTCTGGGATGAGGTCAAGAAGGAAGAGGGGTGAAACGCGGAGCGCGGAGTGCGGAGCTCGGAACGCGGAAGGCGGAAGGCGGAAGGCGGAAGGCGGAAGGCGGAAGGCGGAAGGCGGAGCTCGGAACGCGGAAGGGGAGAAAGGAAGTGAGGGGCGGGAACCTCGAACTTTCATTGCTGAATGAAGGGAAAATGAAATGACTTTGAACGACTCCGGTTTAACCCCGATTTATGAAAAAATTCAGGCCGGCCAACGCCTAAATCTTGAAGACGGGGAGCGTCTTTTTGCCTGTCCGAACCCGGTCCTGCTCGGTCAACTGGCCCATGTGCAGAGGACCCGGCTGCACGGACTGCACACGACCTATGTCCTGAATCAGCAGATCAATTATACCAATATCTGCGTCAATCATTGCCGCTTCTGTTCCTACCACCGTCAAAAAGGACAGGACAAGTCCTTTGAATTCAGTCTTCAGGATATTGAAACCAAGATCACGGCCCAGATTCAGGAGCCTCTCACCGAGATCCATGTGGTTGGCGGATGCCATCCGGATCTGCCCCTGAGCTATTATGAGGACATGCTGAAGACCATGAAAAAGCTGCGTCCCGAGGCCATTTTGAAATGCTTCACCCCCGTTGAAATCGAACATTTTTCAAGGCTGGAAGACATCAGTACAGGCCGGGTCCTGAATCGTCTGAAAGCCTGTGGACTGGAGATGATGCCGGGAGGCGGGGCTGAAATTTTCGATCCCCCCACCCGGGAAAAGATCTGCCCCCAAAAAATCAGCGGCCAACGCTGGCTGGACATTGCAGCCCAGGCCCATGAACTTGGGATCAAAACCAATTGCACCATGCTTTTCGGCCATCTGGAAACCAGACGGCACCGGCTTGAACATCTGGATCAATTGCGCCGCCTTCAGGATCGGACCAAGGGCTTCCTCTGTTTCATTCCGCTTCCCTTCCAGACCCGGAATAACAAACTCCAAGGCGTCACCCCTCTTTCCGGTCTGGAAGAGCTGAAGACCATCGCCGTTTCCAGACTCATGCTGGACAATATCCCGCATGTCAAAAGCTACTGGGTCATGCTGGGCCTCAAACAGGCCCAGACCGCCCTGTATTTTGGCGCCGACGATCTGGACGGCACCGTGGTGGAAGAAAAAATCGGGCACATGGCCGGCGCGGATTCGCCGCAGGTTTTAAGCCGCACCGAGCTCGAGCGGATGATCATCGACTGCGGGCTCCAACCTGTGGAACGAAACGCCTTTTTTGAACCCGTCAACGAACTGCGGCAGGCGGCTGCGACTCCGGATGCACTGCACCGCGAGGTCTGATCAAAGCAAAGGCGCACCCGGCGGAAACTGGGTCGATCTTTGAACACCAAGACAACATGAAAAGGGAAGCAGGCACACGATGAATCAGCCCTCTCTCGCGGAGCTCCTTGAGACCTCGGCTCAAGGCCGGCGTATCCACAAAGAAGAAGCCCTGCTTCTGGCCCGGGAGGCCGAATTCTTTGACCTGGGAATTGCGGCCCAGGCCATCAGAATGCGCCGCCATCCCGAAGAGCTGGTGAGTTATGTCGCCGACAGAAACATCAACTACTCCAACGTTTGTGTCTGCGCCTGCAAATTCTGCGCTTTTTTCCGTGCTCCAGGACACGCGGGCGGCTATGTCCTGAGCCGGGATGAACTGGCCCGAAAAATCGAAGAGACCCAGGCTGTCGGCGGGACGCAAATTCTGCTTCAAGGGAGCCATCACCCGAGCCTCCCCCTTGCTTTTTACCTGGACATGCTTGCCTTCATCAAGGCGCGCTATCCGGAAATCCACATCCATGCCTTTTCTCCCCCGGAAATCATGCACATTGCCAAACTTTCCTCCCTGGCGCCCAGGGAAGTCCTGAAGGAGTTCATTCAGGCCGGATTGGATTCAATACCGGGCGGGGGAGCCGAAATCCTGGTTGACCGGGTCAGAAAACTGGTGTCCCCCAATAAATGCAGCGCCGGCCAGTGGCTGGAAATCATGCGCCTGGCCCATGAGCTGGGCTTGAAAACCACAGCCACCATGATGTTCGGACATTGCGAAACCCTGGAGGAGAGGATCGAGCATCTGCTCGTCCTGCGGCGCCTGCAGGATGAAACCGGCGGCTTCACCGCCTTTATCCCCTGGACCTTTCAACCGGATCATACCCGGCTGCCCCTTCCGAAAACCACAAGCATCACCTATCTCCGAACCCTGGCCCTGGCCAGAATCGTCCTGGACAACATCCCCAATGTGCAGGTCTCCTGGGTTACCATGGGATCAAAAATTGCGCAGCTCGGTCTCTTCTTCGGAGCCAATGACTTTGGATCGACCATGATTGAAGAAAATGTCGTCGCGGCTTCAGGGGTTCATTTCCGCATGAGCCGGTCGGATATAGAAACAACGCTCCAAGAGGCCG
Organism: Desulfohalobiaceae bacterium S24; assembly: GCA_011389765.1. Lineage (GTDB taxonomy): Bacteria > Desulfobacterota > Desulfovibrionia > Desulfovibrionales > Desulfothermaceae > JAABTT01. The sequence goes on from JAABTT010000004.1 coordinate 98,119, forward strand.
GCTTCAGGCCTGCGCAGCGTCGCATGGATTACAGTCTGCTTGAGCCGGCAAAACGGGCAGACTGAGGCCGGCAATGTTCCTGGGAAACGTGCCGGACTCATGTGAAACTGTACGTAAGATATCGAAGATTCTGACTCGATCAGATCGGCCGGTCCGGCGGCCAGAAGCGCGGCTCGTATGAAACGAGACTTTGCTTTCTCCGTCACCCCGGCGTAGGCCGGGGTCCAGCTCTTCCATAAATATTCACTAATTATATGTCAGCTTTGCCGGAGGCAGGGCTGACAAGGGAGTGAACTATTCACACAGGGCCGAAACAGCAATGCTTGACCAGAATTGTCGAACCGGCACAGAGCGGCCTGCGCCTGGACAAGTTCTGGGCCCTGGAGCTTGAGGGACAGGGAATCTCCCGCGCCCGAATCATCCAGTGGATCAAGCAGAACAGGGCCAGTCTGAATGCAAGGCCCTGTCCAAACCCGAGCCAAAAAATCCGGAGCGGAGATCACCTGGGGCTTATCCGGGATCTTCCCGAAAACAGTCTCACCCCGATCCCGGGTCCACTGGATATCCTCCGGCAGGACGAACATCTGCTGGTCCTGGACAAGCCGCCTGGACTGACGGTCCATCCCTCCTCTTCCTCCCGGGAGCCCACTCTGGCCCATTATCTGCTGGCCGCCTTTCCGGAAATCGCCTCTCAGGACCCTTTTCGTCCGGGCATTGTCCATCGCCTGGATAAAGACACTTCCGGTCTTATGTTGGCGGCCAGGACCTTGGAATGCCGGGAGCAGCTCATGCGGGATCTGGCCGACAGAAGGCTGGAGAAAATTTATCTGGCCCTGGTTCATGGATGTCCTGAAACAGAACAGGGACGGATCGAACTTCCCCTGGGCCGGGATCCAAAATCCAAAACCAAGCGAAGTGTCCTGCCGCAAAACGGGCGGGAGGCCCTGACGTTTTTTCAGGTCCTGCATGTCTTTCCCGAGGACCGGTTCAGCCTGCTTAAAATCAGAATCGTGACCGGGCGCACCCATCAGATTCGCGTCCATCTGGCTCACGAAGGCTGCCCCATTCTGGGGGACAGAACCTACGGTCCGGCCCATTTCGCTGACCTGCGCCGCCGGAGGCCCGGGCTTTTGAAGCTGTGCAGGCGTCACATGCTCCACTCTTTTGCTTTGCGCTGCAAACATCCTATAAGCGGGCGGGAACTGCATCTGCAGCGAGCCGTTCCCAAAGACTTTCAGCGGGTCCTTCTCCAGCTGGCCCGACGTCCCCAGACCGTTGCCGTCACCGGTCCGCAGCCCGGGGAAAGCGCTTGGTTCTGTTCTCTTTTGGCCGAACATCGGCATCCTGTCTGGGATTGGGAAACGAGCCTCTCCAAGCTGCTCCAGACCGGAGGAGACGGCCTGGAACTCCTGCAGAAGGCCGAAGGCTTGCTTCTCGATCCTGAAACAAGCCTTGGCAAGGCCAAAAAAGCACTGGACAGCACTGCTGTATCGAGCGCCAGGGACGATTTTCTACGGGAGATCCTGCTGCCCCTGCTCAAACATGATTGCCTCCAGGACATTGCTCGAAACGGTGCAGCCAGGCTGATCCTCGCCCGGATGCCAAGAGCCCTGTTCCGTACAGTGCAGCAGGATGGTCTCTTCGATGTCCTGCTTCTGCTCGGCGGGAAAGCCGATCCCTGGACGCCGGACGGCATTCAGGACGGCTCCCTGATATTCGTGAGCAGCGGTTCCCAGGCAGAGCTTGAATGCAGGGCCGGGGAGATTCGGCGCGTTTTGAGCAGGCAAAGAAGAGAAAACATCCGCGGATTTGTAGGCCGCCTGGAGGATTGGGGCATTGTGAACCCTGGGCAATCG
>JAABTT010000040.1 GCA_011389765.1 Desulfohalobiaceae bacterium S24
CGCTTGAAAAACGGACAAAGAGCTTTCAGGAAGTTGAACTCGGCTTTGACGAACCGGCCGGCCGGGAAGAAGCGGAACGCTGCCTGAACTGCTCCTTTTGCTGTGACTGCTATCAATGTGTGGAGGCCTGTCAGGCCGGAGCCATTGCACACGACCAACAGCCCCTGGATCTGGATCTGGAAGTGGGTTCGGTGATTCTCTGCCCGGGGACGGATGGCTTTGATCCGGCCCGGATGGAAGAATTCTATGCCTACACCCAGCATCCCAATGTCATGACCAGCCTGGAGTTCGAACGTATTCTCAGCGCCTCCGGACCGACCATGGGCCATCTTGTCCGGCTCTCGGATCACAAGGAGCCGAAAAAAATCGCCTGGCTGCAATGTGTGGGCTCCAGGGATACCAACCACTGCGCCAACGGCTACTGCTCCTCGGTCTGCTGCATGTATGCCGTTAAAGAGGCCATGATCGCCAAGGAGCACTCCAGTGAAGCCCTGGACTGCGCCATCTTCAACATGGATATCCGGACCTTTGGCAAAGATTATGAACGCTACTATGAACGGGCCAGGCACGAAGAAGGGGTCCGTTTCATCAAGTCCAGAGTGCACACCATCGACCCCATTTTGGGCAGTGACGATCTGCTCTTGAAATACACGGATGAATCCGGACAGATGCAGGAAGAAACCTTTGATCTGGTCATCCTGTCCATCGGGCTCCAGCCCTCGCCCTCAGCCATAGAAACCGCAAAGCGCATCGATATAGATCTCGATCACTACCAGTTCATCCAGGCCGATTCCTTCACCCCGGTGCACACCTCCCGGGAAGGGGTTTTTGCCTCCGGGACCTTTCTGGGGCCCAAGGATATTCCGGCTTCGGTGGCTGAAGCCGGGGCCGCGGCCTGCGAGGCCTCGATTTTTCTGTCCGACTCCCGGGGCAGCCTGGTCCGGGAAAAGACCTTTCCCCAGGAAAAGGACGTCCGGGACGAAGAGGTCCGCATCGGGGTCTTTGTCTGCAATTGCGGTTCGAATATCGGCGGGATCGCCAATGTTCCGGCCATTGTGGAATTCGCCAGGGATCTGCCCAATGTCCGGCACGTCGAGGAAAATCAGTTCAGCTGCAGCCAGGACACCCAGAACAAAATCGCTCAGACCATCGGGGAGCTTGGGCTGAACCGGGTGGTGGTGGCCGCCTGCACCCCCCGGACCCACGAGCCTTTGTTTCAGGAGACGATTCGGGAGACCGGACTGAATCCCTATCTTTTTGAAATGGCCAATATCCGCAACCAATGCACCTGGGTACACAGCAAGGAAAAAGACGCGGCCACCGCCAAGGCCAAAGATCTGGTGCGCATGTCCGTGGCCCGGGCCAACCTGCTCCAGCCGCTGCAACAGCCGACCATCGGGGTCAACAATTCGGCCCTGGTCTTAGGCGGGGGCTTGTCCGGCATGACCGCAGCCCTGAGCCTGGCGGAACAGGGGTTTCCAACCACCCTGGTGGAATCCGAGTCTGAACTGGGCGGACAGGCCCTGAAGCTCATTGCCACCTGGGACGGCAGTCCGGTCCAGGAACGGCTTCAGAGCATCATCCGGCGGGTGCGCGAGCATCCGGCCATTGATCTGCGAATCGAAACCACGATCACCGACGCCAGGGGCTTTGTGGGCAACTTCAGCACCACTATAGCCTCCAGGGACACGGAAGAGACCATTGAGCACGGGGCCCTGATCCTGGCGGTCGGGGCCGAAGAATACAAGCCGGCTGAATACCTGTACGGTCAGGATGACCGGGTCCTGACCCACCTCGATCTGGATGCCTGCGTGGCCAAGGGGGACGAACGTCTGCAAGGCTTACGCACTGCGGTTTTTATCCAATGCGTGGGTTCCCGGGAGCCGGAACGCCCCTACTGTTCAAAAATCTGCTGTACCCACAGCATCAAATCCGCGCTGCACCTCAAGGACAGCAATCCGGAGATGAATGTCCTGATCATCTACCGGGACATCCGGACCTACGGGGAGCGTGAAGATCTCTACCAGGAGGCCAGGCGGAAAGGCATCATCTTTATCCGCTACGAACCGGAGCGCAAACCGGAAGTAAGCAGCAGGGAGACATCCCTGAAAGTCAAGGTGCGGGATCATGTCCTGGATCAAGTCATTGAAATCGAGACGGACCTTCTAATCCTGGCCTCGGCCGTGGTTCCCAGGGACAATGAATTGCTTGCCCAATTGTATAAACTCTCCCTGAATGAAGACAGGTTTTTCATGGAGGCCCATCCCAAACTGCGGCCTGTAGAATTCGCCACCGAAGGCATCTTTTTGGCCGGCATCGCCCATTACCCGAAACCCATCGAGGAATCCATCGCCCAGGCCCAGGCCGCCGCGTCCAAGGCCGCGGTGGTCCTCTCCCGGAAAGAGATTTCCGTTGAAGGCGTGATCTCCCATATCAACGATGTCTTCTGCCGGGGCTGCGGGGAATGCGTCCAGGCCTGTCCCTACAACGCCGTGGATTTGACCCAAAAGGAATTCGAAGACAAAATCAGGACCGTGGCCTATGTCCAGGCCGCCCTGTGCAAGGGCTGCGGGGCCTGCGCCGCGGCCTGCCCCACCGGCGCCGCCTCGGTCTATCATTTTGAAGACGAAAAGGTCTTGAGCATGGTGGAAGCGGCCCTGGGGTAGTATTGAATATTGAATATTGAAGATTGAAGAGTGACTATTGCTGCAAAGAGAAGATTGAAGAGTGACTATTGCTGCAAAGAGAAGATTGAAGAGTGACTATTGCTGCAAAGAGAAGATTGAAGATTGACGATTGCTGAGAAGAATTGAAACAAAAAAGGACGAGAGCCCATGGTCCAGGAATTCGAACCAAGCCTGATCACCTTTGCCTGCAACTGGTGCGCCTATTCAGCCGCGGATCTGGCCGGGGTGAGCCGTTTCCAATACCCCCCGAACATGCGCATTATCCGGGTCATGTGTTCCGGGCGGATCAATCCCAATTTCATCCTGAAAGCCTTTGAACAGGGGGCCGACGGGGTCCTGGTGGCCGGCTGACACATCGGGGACTGCCATTACCTGGACGGTAATGTAAAAGCGGAGAAGATGTTCCAGGAGACCATGGAGCTGGTGCAGCTCTTGGGCATCGATTCCGGCAGGCTTCGCCTGGAATGGATCTCCTCAGCCGAAGGCACGAAGTTCGCCGAAGTGGCCCGGAAGTTTACCGAACAACTCAAAGGTTTGGGACCGTCGCAATTGAAGCAGGCCGCCTGATCCAGGATTGAGAAAACTATTGACGTATCCATGAATTCAGAGCTCTTCACCAAAAGCTAAAATTTGAGTATTTTTTTTGACAAATATCTGCTTATGGTAAATTCGAAGCACGAAACTCGAAATTCGAAACAAGCACGAAATTCAAATTTTCAAATGGCAAAAACAAAAATTGAGAAAATACACAATAAAAAAAATTTTTTATTGTTCTGATTTTCTTATGTTTTGAATTTTGAATTTTGTTATTTTAAATTTGTTTCGAATTTCGTGCTTCGTATTTCGATATTATGTCCAATTTTGAAATTAAGCAAACTATATACATTTATTTTAAAGTCTTGAGTGTAAACATCAAAATTGGGGTACGAAGTCTGGAATTACTGTCCAAAGCGAAAAAATAAACATATCCAAACATCGCCTGGGATTTTTGGATCAGGAGTCAAGCCATGAACAAGGACATCATGGTCATCGGCGGCGGCATCGCCGGGATTCAATCCGCCCTGGACCTTGCGGAAATGGGATTCAAGGTCCACCTGGTGGAAAAACTGCCCAGCATCGGCGGGAAAATGGCCCAGCTGGACAAGACCTTTCCCACCAACGACTGCGCCATTTGAATTCTGTCGCCGAAGATGCTGGATGTCGGTCGACATCCCAATATCGAGCTGCGGGCCTACACCGAGGTGGAAAAAGTCGCCGGAGAAAGCGGAAACTTCACAGTCACCCTGCGTAAAAAGGCCCGCTATGTCGATGAAGCCAAATGTACCGGCTGCGGGGCCTGTGTGGAAAAATGCCCGACCCTGGTTCCGGACGCCTTCAACGAAGGCTTAGGGAACAGAAAGGCCATCTACAGCTGGTTTGCCCAGGGCATACCCTCCACCCACACCATCGATGTCGAGGCCTGTCGGGTGTTCAGCGGCAAAAAATGCGGCATCTGTCAGAAAACCTGCCAAGCCGATGCCGTGGACTTCGAGCAGCAGGACCAACTCCTGGAATTGGACATCGGGGCCATTGTCGTGGCCACTGGGTATGACGTCTTTGATCCGGGCCGAATCCCGGAATACCGTTATAATGACCTGGACAACGTGGTCACGGCCATTGAATTCGAACGGCTCTTGAGCGCCAGCGGCCCCACCGGAGGGCATCTGGACCGCCCTTCGGACCGGGCCATATCCGCCGAGATCGAAGACCTGAAAAAGCAGCTCAAAAAAGCTTCCCGGCTTCTGGCCAATCAGGAAAAGAAATTCGAGGAAAAAAGTCCGGATTTTTATGCCAAATACTCGGCCGGCGCCTATCCGGATGACACAGAACGAGACAAATGGGCCGAACAGTATGAAGCCCAGCTCAAGCTGCAGGACAAGATCGAAGTCCTGGAGAGCAAGGCGGCCGGTTTCAGCACGGCCAAAAAACTGGCCTTTATCCAATGCGTCGGCTCCAGGGATCATCGCTTTTATCCATTTTGCTCCGGCTATTGCTGCATGCACTCCATCAAGGAGGCCATCATTGCCCACGAACACGACCCCGAGACCCAGACCACCATCTACGGCATGGACATCCGGGCTGTGGGCAAAGGCTTTGAAGAATACAAGGTCCGGGGCGGCAACAACTCCAATATCGAATACAAGCGCTCCAGGATTGCGGAAATCCTTGAGGACAAAGAGCACAATCCAATCCTGGTCTACGAAGACACCAAAACCGGGCACATCAAGCGGGACCACTTTGATCTGGTTGTTCTGGCCACTGCCTGTGCCCCCAATACAAACAACCGGCAATTGGCGGACATCCTGGGCATAGAGATCAGCCGATTCGGTTTTTTCAAGACCTCGACCGCCAATCCCATCGACTCCAGCCGGCCCGGGATCTTCATCTGCGGCTGCTCCCACAGCCCCATCGACATCCCGGAATCCGTGGCTCAGGCCAGCAGCGCCGCCGCCAGGGCGGTGCAGTCGCTTCGCACTGCGGATAAAGCCGGCAAAGCTGTTAACATGTAATATTTTGCAGTGACGAAGGAGAGAGTTGAGCTTTCGTCCAAGCAGGAACCAGGGATACTGAAGCATGAACAAAGACAACAAGAACAGGAAGCAGGAAGAACCCAGAGTCGGCGTCTTTATCTGCGACTGCGGCTCCAATATTGCCGGGCACATCGACTGTCCGGGCATTACGGAGTATGCCGCCACCCTGCCCGGGGTCGTCTTCACCAGGGAGAACCTGTACTCCTGCTCCGAAGGCGGCATTTCCGAAATCAAAAAGGCTATCCAGGAAAACGATCTGGAACGGGTTGTGGTGGCCTCCTGTTCGCCGCGAACCCATCAGCCTTTGTTTTCCTCGTCCTGCGGGGAAGCCGGCTTGAATCCCTATCTTTTTGAAATGGTCAATATCCGGGATCAATGCTCCTGGGTGCACATGCAGGACCGGGAAAAAGGCACGGAAAAGGCCAAGGACCTGGTGCGGATGGGCGTGGCCAAAAGCAAAAACCTGGAACCCCAGGAAGACATTGAATCCAGCCTGGTCAACTCGGCTCTGGTCATCGGGGGAGGAGTGGCCGGGCTCTCCGCTGCGCAAAGCCTGTCCGGCATGGGTCTGAAGGTCTTTCTGGCGGAAAAGGACACCGAACTCGGCGGGAATCTGCGTTTTCTGAACCGCCTTGGTCCGGAAGACCTTGACGCCCGGGAATACATCGACACCATCATCGACTCGGTGGCCAATGACCCGGACATCACGGTCTATCTTGAAGCGGAGGTCCAAACCGTGGGCGGCTATATCGGCAATTATGACCTGAGCCTCAAAACCCGGGAGGGTGAGACGGTTGAACACAAAGTGGGCTGCCTGGTGGTGGCCACCGGAGCGGTCCCCTGGAAGCCTGAAGGCCTGTATGGGTATGACGGCCAAACCGTCATCAGCCAGATGGAACTGGAACAGCGGCTCAAGGCCGAAGACTTCCAGGCCAAAAAGGTGGTCATGATCCAGTGCGTAGGGGCCAGGGACGAACACCGGGCCTACTGCTCCCGGATCTGCTGCCTGACCGCGGTCAAGAACGCTGTGCTCATCAAGCAGCAGGACCCTGAAGCCGAGGTGCACATCCTGTATCGGGACATGCAGATGTACGGTACGGACAAGGAGCAGCTGCTCTGGGACGCCCGGGCCATGGGCATCAATTTCCATGTCTACGATCCGGCCAGGAAACCGGTGGTGGAAAACAGGCAGGTCACCTTTGATCACTCCCTGCTCGGAAGGGAAATCAGCCTGAACGCGGATCAGGTGGTCCTGTCCACCCCTCTGGTGGCCCGGGAGGACAGCAGCAGGATCTCCCAGATGCTGCGGGTGCCCACGGATCAAAACAAATTCTTCCTGGAAGCCCATGCCAAACTCCGCCCCCTGGATTTTGCGGCGGACGGCATTTTTGTCTGCGGCTCGGCCCGCTATCCGGCCACGGTGGATGAAGCACGTTCCCAGGGCACCGGAGCCGCCTCCAGGGTGGCCACCATCCTGTTCAAGGACAAGCTCATCTCCAGCGCCATTGTGGCGGCGATCAACCCGGAAACCTGCGTGGGCTGCATGGGCTGCATGGATGTCTGCCCCTATCAGGCCATTGATTTTGATCCGGAAAAAAATATCTGCTTTGTCAATAATATTTTGTGCAAAGGCTGCGGCAACTGCGCCTCGACCTGTCCTTCAGAGTCGGTCCAGCTGCGGGGCTACAAGCCCAAACAGCTCATGGCCCAGATCCGGGCGGCGGCCTAGAGGACATTGAAGATTGAAGATTGAAGATTGAAGATTGAAGATTGAAGATTGAAGATTGCTGCAAAAGAATTGACAATGCATGATGGATGATCTTCCATTCCGCAATATACAATCTTATATTTTAAATCCGAAATGCTGCAAAAGGATACCCTATTGAAGAAGGTTCCAGGTTCACGGTTCACAGTTCACGGTTAAGAAAAAGAAGGATGCTTTATGAATACTCAAGATTTCGAACCGAAGATCGTCTGCTTTCTCTGCACCTGGTGAGCGTATGCCGCTGCTGACCTGGCTGGGGTCAGTCGTTTGCAGTACCCGACCAACATCCGTGTGATTCGGGTCATGTGCAGTGGAAGCGTTTCGCCGCATCACATCCTGCTTGCCTTTCAACAGGGGATTGACGGCGTTTTTGTCGGTGGCTGACACATCGGTGAATGCAATTACCTGTACGGTAATAAATCACTGGAAAAACGGATCAAACTTTTGCAGCCACTTTTGGAGTTCAGCGGCATTGAGGCTGATCGCCTCCGGGCCAGATGGGTCTCATCGGCTGAAGCCCCTGAATTCAGGCATGAAATCGATGATTTTATTACGGCCTTAAAAGCCCTGGGCCCGTCTCCGCTGAAAAAACAGCAGGTGCAGGAGGCGGCCTAGATGCGGCTGCAAAAAATCCTTTTGCAGCCGCCAGGGGTCAGAGGTCAGCCCTGCCGCTGGCCGTAGACGTCCAATTTGATCAATGAAGAAACCTCAGGAAGAAATCCCGGTCGGGATCGCTATCGCTATCGGAATCGAAGTCTTAATCCTCATCATATCATTTCTCGATACCGATACCGATTCCGATAGCGATAGCGACCCTGATGAGAGGAATTTGAAGTTTCATACGAGTAAATCCAGATGATTATAAGAGCATTACAATCCTGCAAATTTACGCGTCCTGTAAAGAACTCTATGATCGTAGCAAGGTCTTCATTTTCTATTTAGCAATATTCAATATTCAATATTCAATCTTCAATTGTACAGGTGATCCATGATCGAAACCGTCAAAGCCAAAGCCAAAGAACTTTTGGAGTCCGGGAACATTCAAGGTTTTTTGGGCTTAATCGAAAAGAACGGGCACATCGCCCCTCATTTGTTCACCGATCCTGTGGAACTGCAGGCTCTTAATCTGGGTGATCGCGAGAAGGCGGGGGACGCCCGGTACCCCTTGACAAAATACCTGATTCAAATCGCCAAGGCCCATCCTGAGCACATTTTCGGCATTCTGGTGCGCGGCTGTGACGAGCGGAGCCTGAAAACCCTCTACAATTGGAACCAGCTCGATCCCAATCAGGTTGTGCCCCTGGGCTTTGCCTGCCCGGAAGAACTGGCCGAGGCCTGCGAATGCCTGCAGCCTTATCCTGATGCCTGCGAGGCAGGAGAAAAGGTATCCGGACGATCCTTTGAGGGCGTGGCCAAGCTGGATGCCATGGAACGCGGCGAACGCTTCGATTACTGGAACGAGCAGTTCTCCAAATGCATTAAATGCTATGGATGCCGGGACGTCTGTCCGGTCTGCTTTTGCAATGAGTGCAGCCTGGCCAGTGACGATCTGATCCAGACCAAAACCTTTCCCCCGGAGACCCCTCTGTTTCATCTGGTGCGCGCAGTGCATATGGCCGGTCGCTGCGTGGACTGCGGACTCTGCGAACAGGCCTGCCCGGTGGGCATCCCCTTGCGCACCCTGTACAAAAAGATCTATGCCATTATGGACAGTGAATTTGACTATCAGATGGGCTATTCCGAAGAAAAGTCGCCCTTAAATCTTTTATGAGCAGGAGCTCATTAAAGATTTTTTTAGAATTTTATGAACTTTTTAACTAACTACTGTAGTTTTGGATATGGCAACTCCGTTCCAATTTCCAATTTCCAATTTCGAATATCGAATTTCCAATGTCCAATGTCCAATACTCCCTGAGGTTATCGCATGAACTACACCACCGCGCTCACCACCTGCACCTATTGCGGGTGCGGCTGCAATTTCTACCTTGAAGTCCTGGACGGCAAGGTGATCGGGACCATCCCCTGCAAGACCAGCCCCACCAATGAAGGCAAATTGTGCATCAAGGGCTGGAATGTGCATGAATTCGTGCAGAATCCCAAACGGCTGACCAAGCCTCTGATTCGAAAAAATGGACAGCTCTTAGAGGCGGACTGGGAGGAAGCCCTTGACTTCACCGCATCCAAACTCAAGGAAATTGCCGGGAAGGACGGACCGGACAGTTTGGCTTTTCTGGCCTCGGCCAAGTTGAGCAACGAGGAAAATTATATCTATCAGAAATTTGCCCGGGCCGGGGTGGGAACCAACAATATCGATCACTGCGCCCGTCTCTGACACTCGTCCACAGTGGCAGGTCTTGCCGCTGCCTTCGGTTCCGGGGCCATGACCAATTCAGTGGCTGAAATCGAAAACGCCGGGTGCATTTTCATTATCGGTTCCAACACGTCTTCGTCCCATCCCCTGGTGGCCACCCGGATCTACCGGGCCAAGGAAAAGGGAGCCAAGGTCATCGTGGCCGATCCCAGACAGATCCATGTTGCGGACATCGCGGATCTGGCCGTCCAGCAAAATCTGGGGACGGATGTGGCCCTTTTGAACGCCGTGATGAAGGTCATTCTGGACAACAACTGGCATGATGAGGCCTTTATCCGGGACCGCACCGAAGGCTTCGAGGCTTTCAAGGAGCTCATCGACGGGGTCTCGGTGGAGGACGCTTCCGCGCTGACGGGCATCAGCGCTGAAAAAATCGAAAAAATGGCTGAAATATACGCCAAAGCCGACACCGCAAGCATCCTCTACTGTATGGGCATCACCCAGCACACCACCGGCGTGGACAATGTCAAGACCCTGGCCAACCTGGCCATGCTAACCGGAAATGTCGGACGGGAATCCACCGGGGTGAACCCCTTGCGGGGGCAGAACAACGTACAGGGCGCCTGCGACATGGGGGGGCTGCCCAATGTGTTTTCCGGTTATCAACAGGTCATTGACCAGGCCTCCCATGAAAAGATGGCCAAGGCCTGGGACAGCGGCAAATTTCCCCGCGAGGTCGGACTGACCATTCCGGAAATGATCACCGGCATTGAGCAGGGCACGGTCAAGGGACTCTATGTCCTGGGCGAAAACCCCATCGTCAGCGATCCGGACAGCAATCATGTTGCCAAGGCTTTGGAAAAAATAGATTTTCTTGTTGTCCAGGACATCTTTCTGACCCCCACTGCCGAACTGGCCCACGTGGTCCTCCCCGGAGCCTGTTTTGCCGAAAAAGACGGCACCTTCACCAATACCGAACGGAGGGTCATGCGGGTTCGAAAAGCTGTGGACCCGCCCGGAGAGGCTCGGCAGGACTGGGAAATCATCCAGGAGCTCGCTTCCAGGTTCGGCTATCCCCTGCACTACGAATCACCAAAAGCCATCATGGAAGAAATCGCCGCGGTCACCCCGTCCTATGGCGGCATCAGCTATGAACGCCTGGAAGGCGAGGGGCTGCAATGGCCCTGCCCCGACCCGGAGCATTCCGGCACAGTCTACCTGCACAAAGACAAGTTCGCCCGGGGCCGGGGCCTGTTCCACCCCATTGAATTCAAACCGCCGGCCGAGAGTACCGATGCCGACTATCCTCTGTGGTTGACCACCGGGCGGATTTTTTCCCAGTATCACACCGGGACCATGACCCGGAACTCACCGACCCTGTCTTCGGAATATCCGGAAAATTTTCTGGAAATGAATCCGGAAGACGCCCGGGAACTCGGCCTCCGACAGGGAGATTCCGCCAGGATTGCCTCCAGGCGGGGCGAAATCACCGCCAGGACCCAGGTGACGGAGCGTTTGAAAAAAGGCACTGTTTTTGTCCCCTTTCATTATGTGGAAAGCAGTGTGAACAAACTGACCAATCCGGCCATGGATCCCGTTGCCAAGATCCCGGAATACAAGGTCTGTGCCGTTAAAATTCAAAAAGATACCCAGAGTGCCTGAACAGAGAAAACTTTTTTCACGGAGGATAAACCCATGCAGGCAGACATACTGAAGAGCCTGGAACTCTTCAAAGGACTCAATGAAAACCAACTGGAGCAGATCAAGGACATTTGCTTTCAGGCGGAATACGCCCAGGGAGAGAGGCTTTTTAAGGAAAAAGAAAACGCCCACTCGCTCTGGATCAATTATAACGGTAGCATAGAACTGCGCTTTGAACTCCCGGGAAGCTCCCCCACCTCCTCGGATCAGACTTTGAGCAGCATCAGCGGCAGTCCGGACAACGCCCAGCTCATTGGGTGGTCCTGTCTGGTGCCCCCCTATAAATATCGCCTTTCCGCCTATTGCGTCTCCCCCTCCTGTCAGGTCTTGAAAATCGACAAGGCGGATCTGTTCAGACTTTTTGAAAAGGATTATGCCATCGGCTATTTTTTTCTTTCCAAGCTGATCAAGATCGTCGGTTCCAGATTTATCGATCTCCAGGATTCCCTGGCCCAAATCAAAGGCGAAGACCTGATCAATCAGTGGTGACCGGCGTCGGTTCCCCTGCCGGCCAAAGGGCTTGAAAACTGGAAAAACAGGCCTGATTTCCAAGTCTGGGCAGGCTTTTTTTGTCCCTTGGAAACGCTTGACCCCTGCCTGGCCATCTGATAGGGAACCTTTTCACAAGCAAACGGTCTGCAATCGTTTCTGAAAAAGAGAATACTATGTTACTGGAATATATCCCAATTCTATATCTGATGCTGGTGGCGATCGGCTTCGGTGTGATCACTGTAATCCTGTCATCTTTGATCGGTCCCAAAAAAATGACCCGGGAAAAAGCCGCCTCCTATGAATGCGGGCTTCCCAGCGAGGGCTTTCAATATTTCCAGACCCCGATTAAATTTTACGTCTTTGCCTTGCTCTTTCTGATCTTCGATCTGGAGTGCATCTTCCTCTATCCCTGGGCCGTGCATTATAACCAACTTGGACTCTTTGGTTTTGTGGAGATGCTCATCTTTATCTGCATTCTTCTGGTCTGCTATGTCTATGTCTGGAAAAAGGGAGCCTTGGAATGGGATTAGAATCACGCCTCAGCGGCGACAATATCGTGGTCAGCAGCGTCAATACCGTGGTCAACTGGGCCAGGAAAAATTCCATCTGGCCCTGCACTTTCGGACTGGCCTGCTGTGCCCTGGAAATGATGTCCACCATGATGCCCCATTACGACATGGCCCGTTTTGGAGCAGAAGTTTTCAGGCCATCCCCCCGCCAATCCGACCTGCTCATTGTAGCCGGAACCGTGACCAATAAGATGGCCCCTCAGGTCAAAAGGGTCTACGAGCAAATGCCCGAACCCAAATGGGTGATCGCCATGGGGGCCTGTGCCAGCAGCGGCGGCCACTTCCTGAGCTATGCCACCCTGCAGGGCGTGGATAAAATCGTTCCGGTGGATGTGTATGTCCCGGGCTGCCCGCCGCGCATGGAAACGCTTCTGGCATCCCTGATGAAACTTCAGGAAAAAATCAAGACCGAACGGCTGGAGATGCGGCCGGACCAAAGGCTGGACGTATAAGGCGGCTGATTCAAAGCGGTTGGAGCTTGAGATGCGGTTCGAGAGTCTGGACGCAAATTCCTGTTTGGACCTCAACGTCCTCTGATACGAGGAACAAAAATTTTGAAACCGCAGGGTATTTTAAGACAAGAGGATTTCAAAATTTTTAGTGACGATGGAGAGGGGTTCGTTTCGGTTCAAACCCTAAGTATATCGCGGAGCATTCTATGGACAATGAGCAGATTGCCGGCCTGATTGAGACAAGCCTGCCGGAAACCATCCTTGGCTGGGAGACAACCCATGATCAGCTGCGGATTGCAACCGATCTCGAACATCTCCTGCCCCTGCTGGAGACCCTGCTGAATCACCCGGAACTCAAATACGAACTCCTCAGCGACATTGCGGCAGTGGATTATGTGGACCGTTCCCCGCGATTCGACCTCAATTATATCCTCTTCTCCCTTCGCAATGAGCAGCGGCTTATCGTCAACTGCCGAATCGATGACCGGCAAGAGGTCCCCACCGCTACCCATCTCTGGAGCGCGGCGGATTGGGCGGAACGGGAAGTCTATGATCTCATGGGCATCCGCTTTAGCGGGCATCCGGATCTGCGCCGGATTCTGACCTGGGATAATTTTGAAGGGCACCCCCTGCGCAAGGATTTTCCCGTCAGAGGGGAGAATTTTTTTGACGCGGCATTCGATCCGGACTCCATCCGGGTCAATTCCGCCTTTGACAGGCAGGAGCCGGCCGGAGCGGATGCGGACGAAAGCAAGACCCTTATTTTGAACATGGGGCCCCATCATCCTGCAACTCACGGCGTCCTGCGCCTGGAGCTCGAACTGGAAGGGGAGACTATCAAAAACAGCAAACCCCATGTGGGCTACCTGCATCGGGGGATTGAAAAGCTGGCTGAAGAGCGCAATCTGCTTCAGATCATACCTTTAACCGACCGGCTGGATTACGCGGCCGCCTCAGTGAATAATCTCGGCTTTTGCCTGACCGCGGAAAAACTGCTGGGCGTGGACACGCCGAAACGGGCCCAGTACATCCGAGTCATCATGGCTGAACTCTCCAGAATCATGGGGCATCAACTCTGGCTGGGAACTCACGCCCTGGACATCGGGGCCATGACTCCGATTTTTTATACTTTCGCCGATCGGGAGATGGCCATGGATATCACCGAAGAGGTCTCGGGGTATCGACTCACGCCGAGTTATCTGCGTATCGGCGGGGTGGCCAAAGACGTCACCCCGACCTTTGCCGCCAAGGTCAAAAATTTCGTGCAGAAAATGAAAACCGCGGTCGAGGGCTACCACACCCTGCTCACGGAAAATCCAATCTGGACGCGACGAACCAAAAATGTCGGTGTTATTTCCGCTGCAAGAGCTTTGAATTTCGGAATGACCGGACCGAGCCTGCGGGCTTCCGGAGTCCCGTATGATGTCCGAAAGGCCGTCCCTTACAGCAGCTACGATGATTTCGATTTCCAGATCCCTGTCGGGGAAGAGGGCGATGCCTACGACCGCTACCTGGTGCGCATGGAGGAATTCACCCAATCCTTGAAGATCATAGAACAGGCGTTGGACAATCTGCCCTCCGGCCCTTTCAAAACCGATAACCCCTGGGTTGCCGCCCCTGATCTGGAGACCGTCAGACAGGATGTGGGCGCCTTGATGCATCGCTTCAAACTTGTGTATCCGGGCCCGAGCATCCCGGCAGGGGAATGCTATCATGCAGTGGAAGGGGCCAAAGGAGAACTGGGCTTTTATCTGGTGGGCGATGATACATCCCGGCCCTACCGTTTGAAAATGCGATCCCCCTGTTACTATCTGGTCGGGGCCCTGCCTGAGCTCATCCAGGGACACATGATAGCCGACGTGATCACTCTGATCGGGAGCATCGACATCGTCCTCGGGGAGGTGGACCGCTAGGAGCAGGGAGTGAAGCTTGTGTTTTGACGACAATTGGTCTCACTATTTGAAGTTTTTGTTGGCAGGATATGGTTCCAGGTTCACGGTTCACGGTTAAATAGGAAGAAATTCTGAAGAAAAGTGTTGGTTAGAGTGATGGTGATGAGCGACTGTTGGTATTTTTGGGCAGAGAGAATGAGTATTCGTGTTGAAATATCTTTTCTGTGTTTTACCGTGAACCGTGAACCGTGAACCTGGAACCTTCTTTGGAGTGATTATGGATACAGGCGTTCTGTTTTCCACATGGGGGCACTGGAGCGGCGAAAGCGCCAAACCGCAGCACAGCCAGTTTCAGTTTGTGTTTGGCGGCAATCGAAAACTCAAGGCCTTCATGGGCTGGGACGGGATCATCGTTCTAGATACCTCCGTGGACATCATTGATATGTGTCGGGAGTATATGCTCCGGGCCAAGAACGAATCCTGCGGCCAATGCTTTCCCTGCCGCCTGGGGACTGAAGAGATGAGCCGCATTCTGCAGCGCATCTGCGACGGATTCGGCAAACAGGGCGACATCGAACGACTCAAAGACCTGGCCTACTTGATGAAAGACAGCTCCAAATGCGGCATCGGAGAGACCACACCCAGACCTCTTCTGGACGCTTTGCAGCACTACCGGGATCGATTCGAGTCGGCCATTGCCGATAAACAACGCCGCTTTCAGGGGAACTACCTGTATAAAATCACCGCCCCCTGTACCGACGCCTGCCCTTCGCATCTGGATATTCCCAAATACGTCGAAAATATTCGACTCGGCCGCTTGGAAGAATCCCTCGCAGTGATCCGTGAAAACTGTCCTCTGCCCGGGACCATCGGCCGGGTCTGCGTCCGCCCCTGTGAGTTTCACTGCCGGCGGACCCTGATGGATGAGGCCATTTCCATTAAATCCTTGAAACGTTTTGTGGCTGATCAGGAAATCGCGCAGCAGGCCGAGCCCACATTCAGCCCGCCTCCACGAAAACAGGGGCGAGTGGCCATCATCGGCGCCGGTCCCGCCGGGCTGTCCTGCGCTTTCTATCTGGGACGCCTGGGCTACCAGTCTACCATCTTTGAGGCCCTTCCTGAGCCGGGGGGCATGGCTGCGGTGGGCATCCCGGACTACCGCCTCCCCAGGGAACTGCTGCGTCGGGAAGTGGAGATGGTGGAAAAAATGGGAGCGGAAATCCGCTACAATGTCCGGGTCGGTCAGGATATCACCCTCGAACAGATCAAGGATGAGGGCTATCGGGCTGTGTTTGTAGGGGTCGGGGCCCACGAACCTTCCAAAATGCGCTGCGAAGGCGAAGATGCCGGATATGAGGGTTTCATGACCGGGGTCGAATACCTGCGGCGTATCGCCTTCGGCCAAAAGCCCCTGCAGGGCAAAAAAGCTGTGGTGGTGGGCGGAGGCAATGTGGCCATGGACTGTGTACGCTCCTCCCTGCGTCTGGGCTTTGACGAAGTCAATCTGGTCTATCGAAGGACCATGTCGGAAATGCCGGCTGATCCCGTGGAGATTGAAGAGGCCCAGGAAGAAGGCGTGACCTTTAATTTTCAGATCCAGCCGGTGCGCATTGTCGCAGAAAACGGCAAGGTCCGGGCCCTGGAATGTTTGCGGATGCAGATGGGCGAACCGGATGCTTCAGGCCGGCGGCGGCCGGAACCCATAAATGGATCGAATTTTGAAATCGAATGCGAGGCCATGATCCCGGCCATCGGCCAAACCTGTTCCGTGGATCTGGTCCTGCCTGATGAACGCGGCATTGAACTCACCCGCTGGAAGACCATTGAAGTGGACGAATACACCTTTCGAACCGGACAACTGCGGGTCTTCGGCGGCGGCGACTGCGCCACCGGACCGGCCACGCTCATCGAAGCCCTGAATGCCGGAAAAAAAGGTGCCAAATATATCAATCAGTTCCTTGACCAGAGTACCTGTTACAGTGAAGACGACGATCACATGGAAAAACTCATCGCCCGGATGCAGGTCTACAATTCCGATGAAAAACTTCCCTATCACGGTTTTGAAAAACGGGCGCGACAGCAGGCTCTGGATCCTGCCCGGCGCATCAAAAGCTTTGCTGAAGTCGACTCGGGATTGACCCGGCCTCAGGCCGTCAAGGAAGCGTCCCGTTGTCTGCGCTGCTATCGGATCGCACTGGCCGCACTATAAAACACGCGAGTGAGGATTGAATATCGCGCCGATGACATCTTGTGCTGCGAGTGCTCTTCAATCTTCACTCTTCAATCTTCAATTCGATGAACGAGGTGAACATGGATTCAACCTTGCTGCTCAACGGCCGGGAGGTCGACTTCAGGCCGGGGCAGACAATCCTTGAAGTGGCTGAAGCACATGCAGTCCGCATCCCGACGCTCTGTCATTTGGCGCGGACCGGGCCCACAGCGACCTGCAGGATCTGTGTTGTGGAACTGCTTGACAGCGATATCCTGGTTCCGGCCTGCGCAACCCCTGCCAATGCGGGCATGGATGTTCGAACCGATTCAAAGCGGGTCAAAACAGCCCGTCAGGAGATCCTCCGGCTGCTCATCGCCAGGGGGCATCATGACTGTCCTGTCTGCGACCAGGGCGGTGAATGCACGCTGCAGGACCTGGTCCATGAGTATGGCCTGGAACATGTACCCATGACCGAGCCTCCCCGGGATTCGCCTCCTGAATACGCCACCTCCCTGATCCGGTATTGGCCGGAGCGCTGCGTTCTCTGTTACCGATGCGTTTCCGCCTGTCGGGATTACAAGCACATCGGGGCCATCGACATCCAGGGCGCCGGGAACCAGGGACGGGTCGTGGCAGTCAATCCCGACATCTGTGAAGCCTGCGGCGAATGCCTCTTGGCCTGCCCCACCGGAGCCCTGACCGAAAACTTGAGCCGCTTCAAGTACCGGACCTGGCTGGCGGATCGGGTCTCGAGCACCTGCCCTTTCTGCGGCTGCGGCTGCCAGATGGAAATCAACGTGCACAAAAACAGAGTGGTGGGAATCACCAGCCACGAAGATGTCGGCTCGAATCAGGGGAGTTTGTGCGTCCAGGGCCGTTTCGGCTATGAATTCATCGCAGATGCGGATCGGCTGACCCGGCCCCTGATCAGAAAAAACGGCGTCCTCCAGGAAGCCGGCTGGGAAGAAGCCCTGCACTATATTGCTGACCATTTGCAGACGATTCGCAATGATTTTGGAGCGGACAGCATCGCCGGTCTGACCTCCACTTCCTGCACAAACGAAGAGGCCTATCTCTTCCAGCGTTTCATGCGCACCGCCATTGGAACCAATAATGTGGACAGTTCAGCCCGGGACGGACACTGGAAAACCCTGGCCGGCCTCAAAAACAGTCTCGGTCTTCCGGGAATGACCGCCTCCATTCACGACCTGTACAAGGCCAGGACCATCCTGGTTGCGGCCTCCGATACCACCCGCGAGCATCCGGTTTATGCCAACACCCTGCTGGAAGCCGTGCATCAGCAGGAAGCCAGGCTGCTGGTCCTTGACGCCGAATCCACCAGCTTGGCCCAAAGGGCTGAAATCTGGCTCCAGCCTCAGCCGGGGACGGAGACGGACCTGGTCAATGGCCTGCTCGCGTGTATCCTGGAAGAGAATCTTGGGGACCAGGCCTTTATCAGCACCCAGACCAGCGGTCTGGAGGCCCTGAAAACATCCCTGGCCGGTTTGACTCCGGATGTTGTTAGTTCCAGAACCGGAGTTCCGGAAGAAAAACTGCGCAAAGCCGCTGCGCTGTATGCCCAGGCCCGGCCCGGGGCGACGCTCTTTGGCTCTGAAATGAAAGGAATTTCCCAAAAAACCGCCCTGGTGCAGTCCTTGATCAATCTGACCCTGGCCTGCGGGCATCTCGGCCGCGAAGGCGGAGGGCTCTATCCTCTGGCCGCCGGCGGCAATGCTCAAGGCGTCTGCGACCATGGGGTCCTGCCGGATTTTTTCCCGGGCTATCAAGATCTTTCCAGAAATGAAATCCGGCAAAAATTCATGAATACCTGGAATGTCAATCGCTTGCCCGAGACCCCTGGCTTGACCAGAACGGCCATGTTCGAGCAGGCCCAAGCAGGGAAACTCCGGGGGCTGTATCTTTTGGGCGACAACCCCCTGGATTTCGACCTCCACCCGGCTCCCGATCCGGGTGCGGTGGAGCAGGCCCTGCGCAAACTCTCCTTTTTAGTGGTCCAGGACATATTTTTAACGGAAACCGCGCTCATGGCGGACGTTATCCTGCCCGGGGCCTGTTTTGCAGAAAAAAACGGGACCCTGACCTCCAGCGAACGTCTGGTGCAGCGGGTACGCAAAGCGCTGAATCCCCCGGGCGAAGCCCGGGATGATCAGCGGATTCTCATGGATCTGGCCCGCAGCATGGGCGCCTCCATGGACTTCGCATCACCCGGGGCCATTCTGGAGGAAATCGCCGGGATCAATCCGTTGATGGCCGGAATTTCTTACCCGCGAATCGATCGCCGGGGCATCGCCTGGCCCTGTCCCAATGCTCGGCACCCCGGAACCTCCAGGCTGTATGCCGAGGGATTTCAAAATACACCCGCAGCCTTTTTCACAGGAGCTAACACCGCGTGATTGACAAAACATCCTACACATTTGAGCTTAGGGAAATGAGCTCTGATCATGGAACAGTTAAGGGAGAAACAGGATGTCCGAACTTCTTCTGACCCTTGCGGTTAAATCCGTCCTGGTTGTCAGCGTATGCATGCTCATGGTGGCCTATCTGACTCTGGCCGAACGGAAAATTCTGGGTTTTATCCAACTCAGATACGGACCGAACAGGGTTGGTTACTGGGGGCTGCTGCAGCCCATTGCCGACGGGATCAAGGCCTTTTTAAAAGAAGAACTCACTCCGGCCAATGCCGACCGCAAGGTGTTTCTCCTGGCCCCGATCATCAGCATTGCCGCGCCCATGCTCCTCTTGGTGGTCATTCCCTTCGGGGATACCGTGACCCTGTTCGGCCGGGAGTTTACATTGTATCTGTCCAACCCGGATATCGGCATCCTCTTTGTCCTGGGCATATCCACTCTGGGCTCCTATGGCGGCGTGCTCGGAGGCTGGGCCTCGGGGAACAAGTACGGATACATCGGCGGCGTGCGCAGCACAGCCATGATGGTCAGCTATGAATTGTCCATGGCCTTTGCCGTGATCTGCGTGGTTCTGCTCTCCAACTCCCTGAGCCTGGTGGACATCGTTCATTCCCAGGCCGGGGTCTGGAATATCTTCAAGGCCCCGGTGGCCTTCCTGATCTTTCTTATCAGCGGCCTGGCCGAACTCAACCGGACCCCTTTCGACATGCCGGAAGCTGAAGCCGAACTCTGCTGCGGCTATAATGTGGAATACAGCAGCATGAAATTCGCCCTCTTCTTTTTCGGAGAATACACCCACCTCTTTATCCTGGGCTGTCTGACGACCACCCTCTTTCTCGGAGGATGGCACGGTCCGCTTTTACCCGGCATTATCTGGTTCTTCATCAAGACCTTTGCCGTGATTTTCCTCTGCATCTGGCAACGGGCCACCTTTCCCAGACTGCGGTGGGATTTTGTCATGAAGCTGGAATGGAAATTCCTGCTGCCCCTGGCCATCGTCAATGTCCTGGCAACCGGGTTTATTGTAGCCATATTTTAAAGGAATCGAACATGAAAGAATCAGACATCATCCGGGTCAGAAAACGTCAGGGTGAAAAAGAAAAATATGTGGCCCCGCTGTTGAAAGGCCTGGGCTACACCATGAAAAAATTCTGGTCCAAGCCCAAGACCATCCAGTACCCCGACCAGAAGCGCGAGGTCAGCGAACGCTGGCGGGGCCTGCATGAATTGACCCGAAATGAAGCCGGAGAACTCAACTGTGTGGCCTGCGGCTTGTGCGCCGCCATCTGCCCGGCCATGGCCATCGATCTGACCCCGTATGAAGAGGAAGGGGGCATCCGATACCCCAAGGAATTTGTCATTGACGAACTGCGCTGCATCTTTTGCGGCTATTGTGAAGAGGTCTGCCCCAAGGGAGCCATTAAACTAAGCAAAATTTACGATTATGCGGATTTTTCCCGGGAAGCCTTCCGCTTCGACATCGAGAAGCTCAAAGACGCCAGGCAATTCCGCTTCCGGGAAAAAAAGGCCAGATATCAATATCTCTTGGGATAATTCAGGACCCTGAAACGCTAGAATTTTCGATTACGGAGCTTTCCATGTTGGAATCCATGTTGCTTTACCTCGCAGCGGCCTTGACCCTGGTGACTTCGGTCATGGTGGCCGTCACCAGAAATACGGTGCACAGCGCCCTCTGGATGGTGGCTTCCTGTTTTTTACTGGCGGTGGTCTTTCTCTTTCTCCGCCTCCAGTTCATGGCCGCCCTCCAGGTGATCATCTATGCCGGAGCGGTGATGATGTTCATCATCTTTGCCATCATGATGCTCAATCTCCGGGTCAACCCGGGCCGGATACAACTGCGCAGCACCAAAACGGCAGGCCTGGTTTTAGTGCTCTTTCTGTTTCCGGCTCTCTTGCTGCTTCTCGGCATGGGGCGGGGCATTGCGGCCCTCCAGGGCCAGGTCTCCCTCCGGGCCCTGGAACAGTTCGGGGAAGTCCCCCTTCTGGCCAATGTCATGTTTTCCGACTACCTGCTGCCTTTTGAGCTGGTCTCTATCCTGTTGACCGTCGGGGTCATCGGGGCCGTGGCCCTGGCCAAGAAACGCAAAGACTAAGGACGTATTTTTTAGGGGAAAAAGCATGATCGAACATCAAAGTCTCTTTCTGGCTCTGGCCGTCACGCTGTTCTTCATCGGCGCCGCCGGGGCCGTAGTGCGAAGGAATGCCATCATTGTCTTCATGTGCATTGAAATCATGCTGGGAGGCGTCAATCTGGCTTTTTTGACCTTCACCCGGACCACGCAGAACCTGGACGGGGCTTTCATGGTCATGTGCATCATGGCGGTGGCAGCCGTGGAAGCCGCCGTAGGCCTGGCCATCTTCTTTCTCCTGTACCGCAAGACAGGCAGCATCGACCTGGAAAAATTCAATCTGCTGAAGTGGTAACATGAGGATTTCAAAATTCTGCACTGGCAAAGTCGACGGCTGAGTTTTCGTCCAAGCACTCAATATTTTTTAAAAGGTATGCAATATGTTTGACCTTGTCTGGTTGATACCCACTCTGCCGGCCTTAGGCGTACTCCTGAACGGACTGTTGGGGCGAAAGATCGAAGCCGCGAACAAATCCCTGGTCCATTGGATTGCCTGCAGTGCCGTAGGCCTCTCCTTTTTCCTGACCTGCCTCACGTTTTTAGAGCTCCTCCAGCTTCCGGCCGAGCTGCGGCTCGTTGAATTCACCTGGTTCAACTGGATCAGCGCCGGAGAATTTCAAAGCTACTGGGCCTATCAGATCGATCCTCTGTCCATGGTCATGTGTCTTTTCGTGACCGGTGTCGGTTTTTTGATACATATTTACTCCATCGGTTACATGGGGCATGCCGAAGGCCGCTACTACCGCTATTTCACCTATCTGAACCTCTTCATGTTCTCCATGATCAATCTGGTCCTGGCCAACAATTTTCTGCTCATGTTCCTGGGCTGGGAAGGGGTCGGGTTCTGTTCCTACCTGCTCATCGGTTTCTGGTTCGGCAACATCGACAATGCCCGGGCCGGAAAAAAGGCCTTTATTACCAACCGAATCGGTGATTTCGCCTTCCTGGTGGGCTTGTTTCTGCTGATCACCCATTTGGGCAAGCATGGCGTATGGTCCGTGAATTTTACCGAAGTCTTCAGCCACGCCTCAGCCCTCCCACCGGGCATCGTCACGGCCGTCTGCCTGCTCTTTTTTATCGGCTGCACCGCCAAATCCGCGCAGATTCCGCTCTACATCTGGCTGCCGGATGCCATGGCCGGCCCGACGCCTGTTTCCGCCCTGATCCATGCCGCGACCATGGTTACCTCCGGGATCTACTTTGTGACCCGGTCCAACATTCTCTATCAAATGTCCCCCCTGGCCCTGCAGGTCATTGCCGTAGTCGGGGCCTTGACCGCCCTGCTGGCCGCCTCCATCGCCCTGACCCAGAACGATATCAAGCGGGTTCTGGCCTACTCCACAGTCAGTCAATTGGGCTATATGTTTTTAGGTCTCGGGGTGGGGGCCTTCAGCGCCGGGATCTTCCATGTGGTAACCCACTCCTTTTTCAAAGCCCTGCTCTTTCTCTGCGCCGGCTCCGTCATGCACGGCCTGGCCAATGAACAGGACATGCGCTTTATGGGCGGCATGCGCAAAAAAATGCCGGTGACCTATCTGACCATGCTCATCGGCACCCTGGCCATTGTCGGCTTTCCGGGCTTGGCCGGCTTTTTCAGCAAGGACGAAATCCTCTGGAAGACTTTTGCCTCCGGCCATGTCCTCCTCTGGATGATCGGGGTGTTCACCGCCGGGTTGACCGCTTTTTACATGTTTCGCCTTATTTTCATGACCTTTTTCAACGAATGCCGGGCCAGCCGGGAAGTCCAGGCCAAAATCCATGAATCCCCCCGTACCATGACCGTTCCCTTGATCGTTTTGGCCGCACTCTCGGCCATCGGCGGGTATATCGGCGTGCCCCACGCCCTGGGCGGGAGCAACCGCATTGAACATTTTCTGGAACCGGTCATGGGCACCGGGCCCGGAAAACTGATCGCCGGGGGTGAACACCTGGCCCAGGAAGCGGCGCATGGAGCGTACCATCCTTCTCTGGCCGTGGAATATCTGCTCATGCTTCTGTCCGTGGCCATTGTTTTGATCGGGATCGGCCTGGCCTACACCTTGTACGTCAAGGAGCGGGAACGCCCGGTCCAGCTGGCCGAACGCTTTTCCGGCCTCTATCGTCTCATGTTCAACAAATGGTATGTGGACGAACTCTACGGTCTCATCGCGGTGCGGCCCCTGCACCGGGCGAGCCTTTTTCTCTGGAAGGGAATTGATGTCCTGATCATCGACGGAGTGGTCAACGGCCTGGCCAGGATTTTCGGCTGGAGCGGAACCTGGCTGCGGACGGTCCAGACCGGCTATGTCCAGGCCTATGCCGTTTCCTTGCTCCTCGGCGTGGCGGGTCTGATGCTGTACACCCTGTTTGTTCTGGTCCCTTAGGTTTATCGATTAATATCTGTCATAGAAAACAAAAAAATGTGTTGCTCCGTATCGGTTTGAAATTTGAAATTTGAAATTTGAAATTAGATGAGGCTTTAGAGAACACTTTGCTTCTTTGCATTCTTTTCTTGCCAATTTCCAATTTCTAATTTCCAATTTCCAATGATTACAAACTAATAGTCCGCTTCATAAAAACTATCATTGTGAAAGGCTACAGCGAGAGGAGTTTCCGATGGATTTCCCAGTACTCAGCTTGATCACCTTCTTTCCTCTGGTCGGGGCCCTGGCCGTCCTGTTCATTGCCAACCAGGACAATCAGAACGCGGCCCTGCTCTGGAAGACCGGCTTCATTTTTGCTGTGGCTGAATTCGTGCTTTCCCTGCCTGTGCTCATTGCCTTTGACGGCGGCACGGCTTCCATGCAATTCACAGAACGCCTGCCCTGGATTAAGAGCCTGGGCATCAGTTATTTCCTGGGCGTGGACGGCATCAATCTTTGGCTGGTGCTTCTGACCACCTTTTTTGTCCCCCTGTGCATCCTCTGTTCTTTCAGCTACATCCAGAAAAGAATCAAGGAATACATCATCAGCTTCCTGCTCCTGGAAACGGCCATGATCGGAACCCTGGTCTCATTAGACCTGATCCTCTTCTTTGTATTCTGGGAGTTGATGCTCATTCCCATGTTCCTTTTGATCGGGATCTGGGGCGGTAAGCGGCGCATCTATTCCGCGGTCAAATTCTTCCTGTTCACCGCGGTGGGCAGCATCTTCATGCTCGTGGCCATCATTGTCCTCTACTTCTACAATCTCAAGACCACGGGCACAGCCACCTTTGATCTTCTGGAGCTGTACAAGCTTCAGATTCCCGGCTCCCTCCAGCTCTGGCTCTGCTCGGCCTTTTTCTTGTCTTTCGCCATTAAAGTGCCCATGTTTCCGCTGCACACCTGGCTCCCGGACGCCCATGTCGAGGCCCCCACTGCGGGCAGCGTGGTTCTGGCCGGAATCCTTCTGAAGATGGGCGGCTACGGCTTCATCCGCTTCGCCATGCCCCTGTTTCCCTATGCCACGCACCAATACGTTCCGATCATTGCCGGGTTGGGGGCCGTGGCCATTATTTACGCAGCCCTGGTCTCCTGGGTCCAGCCGGACATGAAAAAGCTGGTCGCCTTCTCCAGCGTCAGTCACATGGGTTATGTCATGCTCGGCCTGTTCGCCCTGAATATCCAGGGCATCGAAGGGGGCATTTACCAGATGCTCAACCACGGATTGTCCACCGGGGCCTTGTTCCTCCTGGTGGGCATGATCTATGAACGGCGACACACTCGACTCATGGAGGATTTTGGAGGCCTGGCCAAAGTCATGCCCGTCTTCGCCACCTTCCTGATGATCGCCACCCTGGCCTCGGTGGCCATCCCCGGGACCAACGGCTTTGTCGGGGAATTTCTCATCCTGCTCGGGGCCTTCAAGGCCTATCCCTTCTGGGCCATTCTCGGGACCTCCGGAGCCCTGTTCGGGGTGATCTACATGCTCTGGATGTATCAACGGGTCATGTTCGGTCCGGTGGATTCATCCAAAAACTCCGAGCTCAAAGACTTGAGCCCCAGGGAAATCGCAACCATGGTCCCGGTGGCCGTCCTGATTCTTGTCATGGGCTTTTTCCCGGGATTATTTCTCCGCAAAATGGACGCCTCGGTCAATCATTACGTGACCATGTTTGAAACCGGCTACGCTCTGCATCAGAAAGCTCCGCAGCCCGGCCAGCCTCCGGTCAAGCTGGCCAGGACCGGTCATACCGATTCGACACCCGAGGACACTGTCCCGGAATAGAGACGGATGCCGCCGGCTGTCATTGAGCTTTATCTGCAAAGGAAGCGAAAAAAATTGGGACCGGCAAAGTCCCCATGAAAAGAAAAAAGAATTTTTTGTATATTCAATTTGAGCCTCTGGAGTTCAAATTGGATTAAGGAGTGCGACAATGAGTCCGGAATTTATTCTGCCCGCGGTCAACTTCCAGTGCATTCTGCCGCAGATACTGCTCAGTCTGACTGCGCTGCTGGTCCTGCTCGTCGATGTCTTCGGGCTGGTGAAAAAAGCCAATGCCCTGGCTTTGATCACCCTGGCCGGCGTGGTCTTTGCCACCCTGACCCTGTTTTCCGGGACCGGCCTGCAGGAGACCGCCTTCAGCGGCATGATCCTGGTGGACGGGTTTAGCTTTTTTCTCAACTTGACCATCTGTCTGATTCTGATCCTGACCATCCTGGTCTCAATGAATTACCAGCAATTTTTCCCGGGGATCAATTCCGGAGAATACTACTCGCTCCTAATTTTCGCCGCAGTGGGCATGTCTTTCATGGCCGCGGCCGGCAACCTGATCCTTTTATTTGTGGCCCTGGAACTAATGTCCGTATCCATCTATGTCCTGGTGGGTTTTCACAAGGACAATCTCCGCTCCATTGAAGCAGCCCTCAAATATTTTCTGATGGGGGCCTTTGCCACGTCCTTCCTGCTTTTGGGTTTTGCCTTTCTCTACGGGGCCACGGGAACCATGGATCTCTTGACCATGACCGAATTCATCCGCTCCAACCCCGAAGTCCTGAGTTCCGGCCTGTTTCTGTCCGGCGTGCTGCTGACCCTGACCGGACTGGGTTTTAAGATTTCCATGGTCCCCTTCCATATGTGGACCCCTGACGTGTACGAAGGAGCTCCTACCGTAATCACCGGTTTCATGGCCACCGGGGTCAAGGCCGCGGCCTTTGCCGCATTGGTCCGGATCTTCATGGTTCCTCTGGGTTCGCTGCCCATTGACTGGAGCATGCTCCTCTGGGTGGCCGCAGTCCTGACCATGACCGTTGGCAATATCATCGCCCTGGTACAGGACAGCATCAAACGCATGCTGGCCTATTCCGGCATCGCCCATGCCGGCTATCTGCTCATCGGGGTCGTGGCCGGCGGCGAACTGGCCCAGGCCGGAATCCTGTACTATCTTTTGGTCTATGCCTTCATGAACATCGGAGCTTTCGGGGTGCTGGCCCTGCTCGGGAAAAAAGAAACGGAGTACAACACCCTCCAGGAATTCAGCGGCCTCGGCCTGAAATATCCCGTGCTCGGCCTGGCCATGGCCGTGTTCATGTTTTCCCTGGCCGGCATTCCTCCCACCGGCGGTTTTATGGGCAAGCTGTACATCTTCTCCGCAGCCATCAAATCCGGCTATGTCTGGCTGGTGGTCCTGGGAGCCTTAAACAGCGTGATCTCCATCTACTATTACCTGCGGGTCATCGTAGTCATGTACTTCCAGGAGAGTGGTGCAGAAGACGTGGCCTTTCCCGCGCCTTCACCGGCCATCACCCTCGGCCTGGGTCTGGCCGCAGCCGGAATCATGATCTTGGGCGTCTTCCCGTCTTACTTCTGGGTCCTGGCCCAGAATTCGGTCTTTGTGCCCATGTAAGCGCCGTCTGATCGAAAACACCCCCTTGGGTTTATAGTAAGAGCTGGACCCCGGTCCCGGATCGGTGTTCGGGATGACGTTCCTGAGCCGGGGTGACGGAGCAAAAGAAATCAAGTTTTATACGAGCGTTGGAGGTTCGATATTCATTCCTTAAGGCAGAATTTGAACGTCCAACATCGAACGTCGAACATCGAACTTTGAATGAAGAAAAAAAGAAGAATGAATGAAATACCAATTGCTTGAAAGAAAAAGCAGATTCGGGGACATGAGCATGTCTTTTCTTTGATTCATCATTGGATGTTCGACGTTCGATGTTCGACGTTCGATGTTCGATGTTCATTCTGATTTCAGATAATCCAATCTCTGATATTACTTCCCCAACTCCCCGTATTTCAAAATAATTTTGAAGTTTCTGTATTGATCAAACTGGCAGTTGGTGTTTTAGCTGACAGTTGTCATCAATACGAACGTAAAACCCTGAGCATGACGGTCTTGACGATCTGCTGAATCCCCGGATGATTGCTCTCCCTGGGTCCGGCCACATTCAGTACGGAAATCGCATGCTTGCGACCCCAGCTTTGGATCCCTTTGATATCCGGCTGCTCCGGCCGCTCCTCCAGCGCCTGCCTGAAGACAAAGACCCCTTCATCTTTGGTGATGATCTCGGGGACAGCTTCGTTTAAATCAACCAGGCAATAGGGTTTGCCGAGCGCTTCCGCTTGCTCAAGGGTATAGGCCGTTCCCCCGGTCGGCTCCCCGAAGGTGAAGAGCAGGGTCCCGTCCGAGTCCCTGACATTGGCTGTTGTCCTGTCCTTGTAATCGGTGGAAGGATGTTCCCGGACAGGAAAGACGGCAGGAATGATCCCGGCCTCGGACAAGCGCCCTTTCGGGCACCAGCCCCCGCTGGGATGGTTCAACTCCAGGGCAGCCTCCAGGGCGCCCTGATCAGCCCCGGTCTGGCCTCCGGATACGATCTTCGAGAAGATATTTTTTCCCATGTTTATCCATTCTTCTCCTCATCCCCAGTCCCCTTCAGGATGAGGCCATCCGGCCCGAGGCTGATGCGCTGCGCCTTGTACAGGGCCCCTATGGCTTGTTTGTAGGTTTTCTTGCTGATTTGAAAAAGCTCATGGATCTCGCCGGCCGGAGTCTTGTCCGTGACCGCCAGAACACCGCCCCTCTCCTGCAGGACCCGGATGATCTGCTCCTTGGCCTTGAGAACCTTGTCATAGCCCGGCCTCTGCAGGCTGAGATCGATTTTCCCGTCCGGGCGAAGGGATTTGACATAGCCTTTTATTTCTCGTCCAACTTCCAGCTTCTCATAGACTTCCCCCTTATACAGCATACCCCGGCAGGTTTTGTTGATGATCGCATTGTAGCCGATATCGCTTGTGCCGGAGATGATCAAATCCACCTGCTCCCCCTCCTGAACATCGATATGGCGAGAGCTGAAAAATTGGTCCAGTTTTGAGGAAGCATACATACGGCGGCTGGGACGATCCAGGGTGACATAGACCAGGTAAACCCGCCCTTTATGCATGGATTCCTGCTGTTCGTTCCTGGGGGCGAGAAGGTCTTTGGGCAGGCCCCAATCCAAAAAAGCCCCCACCGGATTGACATCCAGCACTTTGAGCCGCGCCAGATCGCCGCTTTGGGCCAGGGGCTTCTGTGTTGTGGCGATCAACCGATCCTCCGAGTCCGCATACAGGAAAGCCTCCAGGTAATCGCCAGGTTGGCAGTTTTCCGGGACTTCCCTGGCAGGCAGCAGAATCTCCCCGAGTTCCTTCCCGTCCAGATAGACGCCGAAGGCAACCTGTTTCAAAACTTCAAATCTATTAACACGTCCGATTTCCATCACTTTAGCCTTTCAGAAAATGTTATTGGTTTTATCTCAGATAATGAACTCGTCTTCTTTGTCTTAACAATCATAAACCGCAAATTGAAAATCCAAATTGAATAAATCCTCTGCTGTCAGAGCATCAAAAAAAAGCCGCCCCGAGAACGGGGCGGCCGTTTCGCCTCACGGAGACGATTGCCTGCGGCCTGGAAACGACCTGGCCGCATGTGAAAATTTATCTTCTGGGCTTGGCTTCGTTCACTCGAAGGCTGCGCCCATCGAGTTCCGTACCGTCCAAGGTTTCCATGGCTGTCTTAGCCTCATCATCGTTCATCTCCACAAAGGCGAACCCCCTGGAGCGGCCGGTTTCCCGGTCCGTGATGAGATTTACGGACAACACTTCACCATACTCGCCGAAAAGTTTTTGAATGTCGTCTTCTGTGGACTGAAAGGCCAAATTTCCTACATACATCTTCTTGCTCATAAACTCTCTACTCCTCTAAAAAAAGAAAAAAATCGATCCAACAGCGAATCAAAACATGAATTACCCTGCCCCCAGCCACAAGTCAAGAAGAAAATGGCAATGTTGAAATATTTTCAAAAAAATTCCGAAATGTCCCTGACCAGGTCTGTTCGTCAGGAGCCCGGGATTTCTCAGGAGTAAAAAGGCGGTTTGGGACAGGGTTGAGGAACATGATTCGCACGCAGGGAATTATTTGACAAATCAAGACCGACTAGGGTACGCATTATGTCCGTTCGGCATGCACACAGAGCGTCTTAGCAAGGCCAGCCGCCCCCGTAGCTCAGGTGGATAGAGCACGGGATTCCTAATCCCGGTGCCGCGTGTTCGAATCGCGCCGGGGGCACCAAAAAAACAAGGACTTACAGAAACAAGCTGTGAGTCCTTTTTCATTTGTAAGCAAATAGTTGAAAAAAATCCTGGCAATCAACAGTTAAAATCCAAATGCGATAGCCCTGCGGAAACCCTGGCCTGGAGTTTAGGACCGGCATTCTTTGAAAAGCCACAATTGGATCAGTATTGACCAAATCAGGCACAGCCAACTATGCAGTGACTATTTGACAAATGAAGAAAGACTAAGGTAGAAATTTTATTTATTTTGAGGGAACACCTGTTTTTTTACACACTTCCAAGGACAAAAACATGAATCAAGAGGCCGTCTTAAAGAAAATTTTTGATTCAGACAAGCTGCCCATACTCCCTCCTGTCGCCACCAAGCTCATTTCCCT